>JAEZEB010000171.1 GCA_023438115.1 Pseudomonadota bacterium
GGGCGGACCCGGCCGCCGGCGCGGCGGCGGTCTGCACCGTCGCGGCCGACGGCACGCTCGTTGCCGCACGCGAACCGGACTTGCCGAACTGCGAGGCGATCCGGTTCTGCACGTTGCACAGCTTGAAGGCGTCCACCTTCGCCTGCCACGCGGCGCGGGCGGCGGTTTCGGCGGCCTTGGCCTTCGCCGCGTCGTCCAGCGGCGGCAGCTTCGCCAGCGCCAGGCCGCAGGCGGCCAGGGCGCAGGCGGAGATCACGAGTCGCTTGTCCAAATCGTTCTCCTCAGGCAGGCCGGGCGGCCTGCGTTTCGCCCGCGATCGTACCGCCGGTCTTGCTGCGCTGCGTCGGAATCCGGCCCGACTTGATGTCCTCGTACCAGTAGGCGTGGTGCTCCTTGGCCCAGGCCTCGCCCACGTAGCCGTGGCGCATGGCGCCGTAGGCGCCGCGCATGCCGATGGTGCCGATGTAGATGTGGCCCAGGAACACGGCCATCATCAGCGCGGCGGCCACCGCGTGGAACATGTGCGCCTGCTGCATCAGGGCGCGCTCGTACACCAGGCCCGGGATCAGCTTGTCCAGCACGAGGCCGGAAGCCGTCACCACGAGGCCCAGGAGGAACACGCCGCCCCAGAACACGCCCTTCTCGCCCGCGTTGAAGCGGTGCGAGGGTTCCTCGCCCTTCTTGCCCAGCATGCCCCCGAAGCGCAGCAGCCAGCGCAGGTCGCCGCGCTGCGGGAAGTTGTCGCGCAGGAAGGTGAAGAAGATGATCACCAGCGACACCACGAACAGCGGCCCGACGAAGTTGTGCAGGTTCTTCAGCGCGTAGGTGAGGTAGCCGAACAGCGTCTGGCCGATCACCGGCAGCAGGAAGAACTTGCCGAACGCCATCACGATGCCGGAGATCGCCAGGATGCAGAACGCGATGGCGTTGGTCCAGTGCGCGGCGCGCTCGAAGGGCGTGAAGCGCTCGATGCGGCGACCGCCACCTTCGAGCCGGTCGGCGTGACCGAGCTTGCCCTTGGTGAAGTAGAAGATCGCCAGCGCCACCAGCACGATCAGCAGCAGCGCGCCGCCGTACGGGATGATCCAGCCGTTGCGCACCTGCCGCCAGGCTTCGCCCGCGGTGGTGAACTTCGAGCCCGGATACTGCACCTGGCCCTGGATCAGGTTGCCCGCTTCCAGGTAGGGCAGCGTGGTGAAGCCGTTCACGCCCGCCTTCACGTCGCGCCACATGGGCGAGTTGTTGCCCGGCTGCACGGCGTTGCGCTGCGCGTTGTTCTGCTCCATGTAGCCCGGCTGCGACGACGCGTCGGGCTTCACCTCCGGCTTGACGTCGAAGATGTTCTGGCTCTGGATGCCGCCCGTGGAAGGCGCCGGGTCGTCGGCCGCCGGCTGCGCGGGCGCCGTGGTGGTCGAACCGCCGCCCGCGGGGGCGGACGTGGTCGACTGCGCCAGGGCGTGGCCCGCCGCGCCGAAGGTCAGGACCGCGGCGGTGACGAGTTCAAGGAACCTTGACATAGTCGTTCTGCCCCTGCGTGCGGACCTTCATCTGCTGCTCCCAGGCAGCGCGGTCGCCGGGCTTCCAGCCCGCCGCCATGAAGGGCGGCTGCTTGCTGGTGCCGACGAAGACCTGCTGGTCGCTCTTGATGCCGGTCTCGGTCTGCTCCTGCTCGGCGCAGCCGGCCAGGGCCAGTGCGGCGGCGGCGATGACGAAGGCGGTACGGATCACGACTTGCCTCCCTGCGGCTGGCCGGCCTGGCGCGAGCCGTAGGCGGTGCCCCAGCCCCAGACCTCCGCGCCCTTGCCGCGCTTGAGCACGCGGGTGCGGAAGATGTCGGCGATCACGTCGCCGTCGCCGCCCAGCAGCGCCTTGGTGGAACACATCTCGGCGCAGGCCGGCAGCTTGCCCTCGGCCAGGCGGTTGCGGCCGTACTTCTCGAACTCGGCCTGCGAACCGTGCGACTCGGGGCCGCCGGCGCAGAAGGTGCACTTGTCCATCTTGCCGCGCACGCCGAAGGTGCCGGCGGCCGGGAACTGCGGAGCGCCGAACGGGCAGGCGTAGCTGCAGTAGCCGCAGCCGATGCAGGTGTCCTTGTCGTGCAGCACCACGCCCTCTTCGGTGCGGTAGAAGCAGTTGACCGGGCACACCGCCATGCAGGGCGCGTCGGAGCAGTGCATGCAGGCCACCGACACCGAGCGCTCGCCCGGTACGCCGTCGTTGAGGGTGACGACGCGGCGGCGGTTGACGCCCCAGGGGACCTCGTGCTCGTTCTTGCAGGCCGTGACGCAGGCGTTGCACTCGATGCAACGCTCCGAGTCACAAATGAATTTCATCCGTGCCATGTGTCTCTCCTCAGGCGACCTTCTCGACGTTGCAGATCGTGGTCTTGGTTTCTTGCATCATGGTCACGGAGTCGTAACCGTAGGTCGTGGCCGTGTTCACGGCCTCGCCGCGCACCACCGGTGCCGCGCCCGCCGGGTAGTAAGGCTTCATGTCCGTGCCCTGCCAGCGGCCGGCGAAGTGGAACGGCATCCAGCAGGTGTCGGGGCCGACGCGCTCGGTCACCAGCGCCATCACGTTCAGCTGCGCGCCCGTGGGGGTCTTCAGCCAGACGCGGTCGCCCTGCTTGATGTTGCGCTCCGCCGCGGCCTTCGGGTTGATCTCCACGAAGGCTTCCTGCTGCAGCTCCGCGAGCCACGGGTTGGACCGCGTCTCGTCGCCGCCGCCCTCGTACTCCACCAGGCGGCCGGAGCTCAGGATCAGCGGGTACTTCTCGTGGACCTTGTCCGCGATGTTCTTCTGCTGCAGCGTCTTGTACAGCGTGGGCAGGCGCCAGAAGGCCTTCTTGTCGTCGTGCGTCGGGTACTTCGCGACCAGGTCGGGCCGCTGGCTGTAGATCGGCTCGCGGTGCTGCGGGATCGGGTCCGGGAAGTTCCACACCACCGCGCGCGCCTTGGCGTTGCCGAAGGGGTGCACGCCGTGGTTCTTCATGGCCACGCGGATCAGGCCGCCCGAGGGGTCGGTCTTCCAGTTCTTGCCCTCGGCCAGCGACTGCTCGGCGGGCGTGAGCTCGTTCCACCAGCCCAGCTTCTTGACGAACAGGTGGTCGACCTCGGGGTAGCCCGTCGTGATCTCGGAGCCCACCGGGTGCGAGCCGTCCTCGGCCAGCAGGTTGACGCCGTCCTTCTCCACGCCGAAGTTGGCGCGGAAGCAGCCGCCGCCGTCCATCACGTGCTTGGTCGTGTCGTACAGGTTGGGCGAGCCCGGGTGCTTGAGTTCCGGGTTGCCGAAGCAGGGCCACGGCAGGCCGAAGTAGTCGCCCGCGATGTCGTAGCCGGTCTCCGGGTCCTTGACGCTGGCCTTGGCCTTGAGCGTCTTGACGTCGAAGTGCTGCATCAGGCGCATGTGCGCCTTCAGCCGCTCGGGGCTCTGGCCCGTGTAGCCGATCGTCCAGACGGACTTGTTCACCTCGCGCAGGATGTCTTCCGGCACGGGTTCGTCCATGCCCTTGACCTTCTGCATCTTGAAGTTCTTGACCAGTTCCTTGCCGAAGCCGAGCTTCTCGGCCAGCTGGTACATGATCATGTGGTCGCTGCGGCTTTCCCACAGCGGGTCGATCACCTTCTCGCGCCACTGGATCGAGCGGTTGGACGCCGTCGCGGAGCCGCTGGTCTCGAACTGCGTAGCGGCCGGCAGCAGGTACACCGCGCGGTTCGGGTTCTGGTCGGCGGGGTCGCCGGGCATGGCGGCCATCGCGGCGGTGGCGGACGGGTACGGGTCGATCACGACCAGCAGGTCCAGCTTGTCCATGGCCTTCTTCATCTCGAGGCCGCGGGTCTGCGAGTTGGGCGCGTGGCCCCAGTAGACCACCGCCTTGAGGTTCGGGTCCTGGTCGATGTTCTCGTTCTTCTCGAGCACGCCGTCGATCCAGCGCGACACCGTGATGCCGGGCTTGGACATCATCGCGGGATTCGCGAAGCGGCCCTTGATCCACTCGTAGTCGACGCCCCAGACATTGGCGAAGTGCTTCCACGAGCCTTCGGTGATGCCGTAGTAGCCCGGCAGCGAGTCGGGGTTGGGGCCGATGTCGGTGGCGCCCTGCACGTTGTCGTGGCCGCGGAAGATGTTCGCGCCGCCGCCCGACACGCCGACGTTGCCCAGCGCCAGCTGCAGGATGCAGGAGGCGCGGACCATGGCGTTGCCGATGGAGTGCTGCGTCTGGCCCATGCACCACACGATGGTGGACGGGCGGTTCATGGCCATCGTCTGCGCCGCCTTGAACAGCTGCTCCTCGGGCACGCCGCAGGCCTCGAACACCTTGTCGGGCGTCCACTTGGCCAGCACGTCCTCGCGCACCTTGTCCATGCCGTAGACGCGGTCGTTGATGTACTTCTTGTCTTCCCAGCCGTTCTTGAAGACGTGGTACAGGATGCCGAACAGCACCGGGATGTCGGTGCCGGAGCGGAAGCGGATGTACTGGTCCGCCTTCGCCGCCGTGCGGGTGAAGCGCGGATCGCACACGATCATCTTGGTGCCGTTCTCCTTGGCGTGCAGCATGTGCAGCATGGAGACCGGGTGCGCCTCGGCGGCGTTGGAGCCGATGTACAACGCAGCCTTCGAGTTCTGCATGTCGTTGTACGAGTTCGTCATCGCGCCGTAACCCCAGGTGTTGGCGACGCCGGACACCGTGGTGGAGTGGCAGATGCGGGCCTGGTGGTCGCAGTTGTTGCTGCCGAACAGGCTGACGAACTTGCGCAGCAGGTAGGACTGCTCGTTGGAGTGCTTCGACGAGCCGATCCAGTAGACCGCGTCGGGGCCGCTCGCCTTGCGGATCTCGTTGATCTTCGCGGAGACCTCGTTGAGGGCCTGCTCCCAGGAGATGCGCTGGTACTTGCCGTCCACCAGCTTCATCGGGTAGCGCAGGCGGAATTCGCCGTGGCCGTGCTCGCGCACGGAGGCGCCCTTGGCGCAGTGCGCGCCCAGGTTGATCGGGGAGTCGAACACCGGCTCCTGGCGCACCCACACGCCGTTCTCGACCACGGCATCGATGGCGCAGCCGACCGAGCAGTGCGTGCAGACGGTGCGCTTGACTTCGACGCGGCCGTCGCCGATGGCGGGCCCGTTGTTGTCGGCGGCCTTGGCCTTCTTGACCAGGGTCAGCGAGGAGGCCGCGAGGCCGACGCCCACCCCGAGGCCGGAGCGGCGCAGGAACGCGCGGCGGTCCATGGTGGGCAGGGCGGAGGACAGCCCGCGCTGCAGGCTGTGGACGAACGGCGAACGCGGGTTGGCCGCGGCCGCTCCCGACTTCTTCGTGAGCAACATGGTTCCCTCCGGCGAATCAGATCAGGGTGGTCTTGTAGTACTGCCTGACGTGTTCCGTCACGCGGTAGCCGCCGCCGTTCGCGGGAGCGGGCGGGGTCTTGTCGGCTTGGGCGGTGTCTTCACCCTGCACGCGAGGCAGGGTCACGACGGCTGCGGTGGCGGCACCGGCCACGGCGGCACCCAACATGAAACCCCGGCGGGAGGGCTTCGGCTTGCTTTCGGACATGGTCGTCTCCTGGCTCGCTTATGAACTTCGCTTCATACTGTAGTTGAGTCAAATCCCTGCGGCAATCGTTGGCATGCAAAAACGGCCCTCCCCGACCTAGGGAAAACGCCATGACGAAAGCAGCCCGACAGGGTTCGTCGCAGATTGCGACAGCCAAGCAGTCCCAAAGGACTAACGACCTTCACCTGAAAAAGTCGCGAGCGACTTTTTCAGGTGTGCTCCAGCATGTGGGAGAAGGCCCGGCGAAGCCGGATCCTTCTCCCAAGGGGAACCGCGCTGCATGTTATTC
>JAEZEB010000338.1 GCA_023438115.1 Pseudomonadota bacterium
CGAGCACCCCCCCCTCCACCCGCCGCCGCGGGGCGGCCGGCATCGCATCACCCCTGGCGAGGTCCACGTCGGCGCCGGAAGCCACGAGGCGCCGCAGCCGCTGCCGGTTCTCCGTGAGCGTCCCGGTCTTGTCGACGCACAGGACCGTGGCCGCGCCCAGGGCCTCGATCACGGCCGGGCGGCGCGCAAGCACCTGGACGCGGGCCATGCGCCAGGCGGCCAGCCCGATGAAGATCGCCAGCACCATCGGGACTTCCTCCGGGAGCATCGCCATGGCGAAAGCCAGCCCGGAAAGCACGCCCTGCACCCAGTCCTGGCGCATCCAGCCGTGCCAGAAGACCAGCGCCGCGCTGAGCGCCAGCGCGACCGCACCGAAGCGTCGCACCAGGCGGCCCAGCTGGACCTGCAGCGGCGTCGCCTGGGTTTCGATCACGGCCAGGGAACTGCCGATGCGTCCCATCTGGGTCCCCACGCCGGTGGCCGTGACCTTGGCGAGCCCGTCTCCCGCCACGACCAGGGTTCCGGCGAACACGTGCGGCGAATCGTCGCCGCCAGGCAGCGGCGGGCCGGCGTCCGCCATGCCCGCGACCTTGCGCACCGGGACCGATTCTCCGGTCAGCAGCGACTCGTCGGCCTGCACCCCGCTCGACTCCCGCAGCACGCCGTCGGCCGCGATCCGGTCCCCCTCGGCCAGCAGCATCAAGTCGCCGGGCACCACGCCGGCCGCCGGGATGCGCACCACCTCGCCGCCCCGCCGAACGCGCACGGTGGGCGCGGCGAGCGCCCGCAGCGCCTGCAGCGCCCGCTCCCCCCGGTACTGCTGCAGCACGACCAGGCCGACGGAGACGAGCGCGAAGAAGGCCAGCAGGAGCCCTTCGGCGAGGTCGCCGATCGCCAGGTAGAGCACCGCCGCGGCCAGCAGCAGCAGGAACATGGGCTCGGCCGCGACGCCGGCCAGCACGTGGCGCAGGCCATGGCCACCGTCATCCGGCGAGGAATTGGGGCCGAACCGCCGCAGCCTCTCGCTGGCCTCGGCCGGGCTCAGCCCTCCTGAGGGACCGTCCATCGTGCCAATGTAGGCAGCAGCGCGAGGCGCCGCTTGACTTGCATCAACTGCTTCCGCGCCCTGCCACCTACAGTGAGCTGTCCAACCGCTTCCGTGGAGGCCGCATGAAGACCCTCATCCTCGCCCTGCCCGGCGCGGAGGACTTCGCACAGAACCTCGCCGCGCGCCTGGGTTGCGAGGCCGGCGCCGTCGAGGTGCGGCGCTTCGCCGACGGCGAACAGCTGGTGCGCCTGCGCACCAGCGTCAGCGGGTGCCGGGTGCTCCTGGCCGCCCAACTCGATCATCCCGATGAGAAGACCCTGCCGGCGATCTTCGCCGCGGACGCGGCACGCGAGCTGGGGGCGACGGAGGTCGGCCTCATTGCGCCGTACCTCCCCTACATGCGGCAGGATGCCCGGTTCCGCGAAGGAGAGGCCGTCACCGCGCGCAGCTACGCGCGGCTGCTGTCGGGCGCGTTCGACTTCCTCGTCTGCGTCGGCCCTCACCTGCACCGCATCGGCGACCTGCGCGAGATTTACAGGATTCCCACGCAAGTCGTCTCGCCCGCGCCCGCGATCGCCGACTGGCTCGCGCGCACAGCTCCCGACTGCATCCTCGTCGGCAGCAAGAGGGCTACGTGGGTCGGAGAGATCGCCGCGGCGGCGCGCGTGCCCTTCGTGCTGCTGGAAACGTCGCAGGACGGCGCGCGGCCGGCGTTGCCCGCCGCAAGCAGCGCCGCGGGCAGGACGCCCGTGCTGGTGGAGGACATCGCCACGACGGGCGACAGCCTGATTGCGGGCGCGCAGGCCTTGCGCGCGGCCGGATGGGGCACGCCCGTCGCCGTCGTCGTCCACGCGCTGCTGCAGCAGGAGGACGTGCAGGCGCTGCACCACGCGGGAGTCCCGCGGATCGCCGCCTGCAACACGGTGGCGCATCCGGCGAGCGTCATCCCGGTGGACGACGCTCTCGCCGAAGCCGTGCGCGCGTTCTGCGCCTGAGCCCTTCAGGGGGCCGGCGCGTGCGCGGCTGCTCGCACGACCAGCACCGGAACCGGCGCCATGCGGATCACCTGCTCGGCGTCGCTGCCCATGAGAACCCGACTCACGCCGCGACGGCCATGCGTACCCACGACGACCAGGTCGGCCGCATGGTCGCGCGCTTCGTCGGCGACGACTTCCCCGAGCCGGCGCCCGGGGAAGTCCACCAGGCGGCTGTCGGCAACCACACCCGACGCGCGGGCGATCGCGAGTGCTTCATCGAGGATCTTCTGCGCGCAAAGGTGGGCCTGGGCGAGGACCTCGACCCCGTGCTCGAAGCCGGACAGGTGCGCCATCTCGTCGAAGGCGTGCAGGATGCGCACGCGCCCACCGCTCTCGCGGGCGAGCTCCAGTGCCGTGACCAGCGCCTTGTTGGATGTGTCGCTGCCGTCGACCGGCACCAGGATTCGCTGGAACATGGGATCCTCGTTGGGGCTTGAAGACGGCTCAGGCGGCGACCTGGAGGCGATCGACGACGCGCGTGACGCCCTTTGCGGCCGTCGCGGTGCCGACGGCGGCGTCATGCTCCGACAGCGAGCCGACGGTTCCGAGCAGCGTGACCACGCTGCCGTCGACATCGACATCGATGTGCGCGGCCTCCCGCTGGGCATGGCGGGCCAGCGCCGCGGCGATGCCGGCGCGGATCGCCTCGGAACTGGCGCGTTGCTTGACGCGCACCTCGTTGACGACGCCCCGCACGCCGACCAGGGGGCGAATGGCCTGCTCCACCCCGGCGAGCTCATGGGGCCAATCCACCTCGCCGGCGAGGGTCACCCAGCCATCGTCCACCTCCACCCGCACCTTGTCTTCGGGCACCAGCGAGTGCCAGCGCAGCGCATGGAGCGCGGCTTGCGCGATCTCGGAGTCCGTACGGGCATGCCCCGGCGCCAGGCGGACCTCGAGGTCCACCGCGATGCCCCGCACGCCGCCGACCCGGCGGACGGCACGCTCGACCGCGTGCTTCTGCACGTACGTGTCGACGGTCCCGGCCAGGGTGACGACTCCATCCTTCACTGCGATGCCCACGTTGGCGGAGTTCACCGCGGGATCCCACATGAGTTCGGCGCTGACGTCGGACTTGATCTGCATGTCGCTCTTCATGGTCTCTCCTGGGATTCGCGCCGGCGGCGCGGCTTTCTCCAATCTAGGCGGCCGGGGATGCGGCCCACTTGACATCGGGCAAATGCATGCACTTGTCCCGGCACCGCGCACCTCAGCCCTGCGTCCCGACGGGAGCCCTCCAGGCGGGCTCCCGCACCGGCTGCGTGTCGCGCGATCCGGGCTGGAGCGCATCGCCGAAGGCCAGCAGCCGCGCGGTACCGCTGCCGTCCTCGATTTCGCGCGCGGTGAACGCCGCCGCGTCCACGATCCCGTGGCCCAGCAGCCTGGCGATCTCGGCCACGGCGTTGGAAGCACCGCCGGAATTCATCGTCGAGATGACCGCCACGCGCCGCAGCGCCTCGCGATGGCGCACGACGAAGCCGCGCATGGGACCGGCAAGGCGGTACATCCAGATCGGGGACACGAGCACCACCGTCCGGAAGTCCGCCGGATCCGGCCCTTCGTAGCGAATCGCGGGCGTGCGCCGCAGCAGTGAATCCCATACGCAGCGCCAGGTGCCGCGCGAACCCGCGTCGTCGCGGATTTCGCCGAGCGGCCAGCCGTGGTGGGAGCAAAGGAGCTGCGCCGCCGTTCGCGAGATGCCGGTGTGGGAGTAGCAGACGACCAGGATGCTGTCCATGTGGATCTCCTCGAGGGGGCCGCCGCAGCGCTACTGCATCGCCATCGTGCCGAAGCCGGGGAACACCGGCCGCGTGGCGCCGCCCGCAAGCACCTTGCGCTCCCCCTTCTCCCGCGCGATGCCGCTGCGGAGCGCCCGCACGAGCCCCGCGAGCTCCTCGGAGATCGCCGCCATCAGGTCTTCGGCGGCGACCAGGCCGATCACCCCGCCATCGTCGTCGACCACCAGCAGGCGGCGCACGCCCGCCTTCTCCATCGCGGCGACGGCCTCCTGCAGGCTGGCCGTGCCCAGCACGGCCACGGGCGGGGCCTTGGCGACATGGCCTGCGCAAAGGTCGCCGGTGGCGCCAGTCCGGCCGAGGACGTCCAGCGCGAGGTCCCGGTCGGTCAGGATCCCCACGACCTGGGGCGGCACGGCATCCGTGACGACCACGAGCGCGCCCACGTGCTCCTCGCACATGAGGGTTGCGGCTTCGTGCAGGGACGCCTGGGCCGGGATGCCGACGACTTCGCGGCGGCAGAGGGAAGCAACGTTCATGGAGGGCTCCTGTGACATCGGGGTTGGAAAGCCACTCCAATCTAGGCAAGCGCACGAGCCGTACGTTGCGAAATATCAACCCGACGCGTCCCCGGCCCCGTACATTGCGTTCCATCCTGCTTTCGCCCGGCGCCCCGGATGAAGACCTCGAACCCGACGATCGCGTACTTCTCCATGGAGATCGCACTGGAGGACGGCATCCCGACGTACAGCGGCGGCCTCGGCGTGCTCGCGGGCGATCTTCTCCGCACGGCGGCCGACCTCGGCCTGCCGCTGGTGGGCGTGACGCTCGCCAGCCGGCTGGGCTATTTCCGGCAACGGATCATCGATGGTGCCCAGCACGAGGATCCGGAGCCGTGGGATCCGGCCGCGCGGGCCGAGCGGCTGCCGTGCACGGTGCTCGTCCAGCTGGAAGGCCGCGAAGTCTGGGTGGGCGCGTGGCGTTACTGGCTGCGCAGCAACTGTCCGGGGGCTGACTCCGTTCCCATCCTGCTGCTCGACACCGACATGCCGGGCAATGCTCCACAGGATCGCGGCATCACCGACCACCTGTATGGCGGCGATGCAGCCTACCGCCTGCGGCAGGAGGCCGTGCTGGGCCTGGGAGGCGTGCGCCTTCTGGAGGCCCTCGGCATCCAGGTCGGCAAGTTCCACCTGAACGAAGGCCACTCGGCCCTCCTCGCCCTGGAGTTGCTGCGCCGCTTGCGGCCTGCCGCGGGCGGCGGACCGGACATGGAGGGTGCCGTTGCCGCCGTCCGGGAACGATGCATCTTCACGACCCACACGCCCGTGGCCGCGGGCCACGACCGCTACCCGTATGCGCTGGTGGAGCGCACCCTCGGCCCGACGCTGCCCTTGCCGGTGCTGCGCTCCCTCGGCGGCGCCGACGAGTTGAACCTGACGGGACTCGCGCTCGCCCTGAGCGGCTGGGTCAACGGCGTGGCCAAGCGGCACGCGGAGACCTCGCGCGCCCTGTATCCCCGCTACCAGGTGCACGCCGTCACCAACGGCGTGCATCCCCTGACGTGGACAGCCGCGCCGTGGCGGGCGCTGTTCGACCGCCATGTCCCGGGCTGGTGCCACGAGCCCGAACGGCTGCAGCGGGCGCTCGCGCTTTCCGACGACGAGGTCCTGCAGGCGCATCGCGCCTGCAGGCAGGCCCTGCTGTCCACCCTTTCGCCGCTGCCCGGCGGGGCCGGGCTCTCCCAGGAACGCGCCACGCTGGTGTTCGCGCGCCGCATGACCGCCTACAAGCGTCCCGGCCTCCTCTTCTCGGACCTGGAACGCCTGCGCGGCATCGCCCGCCAGCTGCCGTTCCAGATCATCGTGGCGGGCAAGGCCCATCCCCATGACGAGGAAGGCCGCGATGCCGTGGAACACCTGCACGGGTGGGCGCGTGCGCTGGCACCGGACGTACCGGTGGTGTTCGTTCCCGACTACCGCATCGAGATGGCGCGGCTGCTGGTGGCGGGCGCCGACGTCTGGTTGAACACGCCCCGGCCGCCCCTGGAGGCCTCGGGGACCAGCGGCATGAAAGCCGCGCTCAATGGCGTGCCGAGCCTGAGCGTGCTGGATGGGTGGTGGGTGGAGGGATGCGCGGAAGGCATCACCGGCTGGGCGATCGGCGCGGGCGACGTGGAAGACGACGCGAGCCACGCCGATTCGCTGTACCGCAAGCTCGAAGAGGACGTCCTGCCTGCGTGGCACGGGCCGTCGCAAGCCTGGTGCGGCATCATGAAATCCTGCATCGCCCGCAACGGTTCCTTCTTCAACAGCCATCGCATGCTGCGCCGCTATGCGTGCGAGGCGTACTGGCGCTAGGCGCGCCAGGTCCAGGGACTCAGCCGTGCGGCTCGCGCCACGAGGCGGGTCCATCGCGCAGCACGGCATGCGGCGGCAAGTGGGCGTGCAATGCCCGCAGCTGCTGCTCCAGCTGCGCGATCCGCTCGAGCTGGGAAAACAACAGCCCGAGCACGAACACGTCCAGGTCGAAGCTCCCGCGCAGGGCCGACGCCTGCCGCAGCGGCTGCACGCAACTGGCGCGGAACGTCCAGGCGGCAGGGCTGCCGGCGGCCGGCACCAGCAACCCGTAGTCGACCAGCTCCTCGAGCTCGGCGACGCTCAGCCGGCAGGTGCGTGACAGTTCGGCCTGGCTGACGGTCCCGTGCGGATCCAGCCAGTCGCTGTCGTGGACATCAACCTTCATGATCTTGCTCCTTGCCGGCGGCTCGGCGGGGGTTGAATCTCGAGACGCGCGCCAGCTCCTCGAACAGTTCGCGCTCGCGCGGCGTGAGGCTGGCCGGGACATCCACGTGGAGGATCGCGTACAGGTCGCCCCTTCCTCCCCGGCCCGTCGCCAGGCCACGGCCGCGCAGTCGCAGCTTGCGCCCGGAACGCGAGCCCGCGGGGACGGAAAGGAGGACGGCCCCGTCCAGCGTCGGCACCTCGACGTCGGCCCCCAGCGCCGCCTCCCAGGGCGACAGCGCCAGGTCGAAGTAGAGGTCATGGCCGTCGGTGCGGAAGACCGGGTGCGGGAGCAGTGCGATGTGCAGGTAGATGTCGCCGGCCTCGCCGCCACGCAGGCCGCTTCCCCCCTTGCCGCGCAGCCGCAGGCGCTGGCCGTCGGCGGCACCGGGTGGCACCGTGACCGCGAGCGTCCGCGTTCCGTCTTCATGTTCGACGTCGAGATTGACCGTGGTGCCACGATGGGCGTCTTCGAGCGAGAGTCGAAGCAGGGCCTCGTAGTCGCGGCCACGCGCCGGGCCCGGGCGCCCTTCCCGCCGGCCGGCGCGATGCAGGCTGGCCAGCAGGTCGGCCAGGTCCGCTTCGTCGAAGGCCGCCTCGCCCTGCGCGAACTGCTGGCCCCACTCGGGCGGCGGCCGGAAGTCCTCGCCGGGTCGGCGCGCGCCCAGGCTGTCGTAGGCCGCCCGCTTTTCCGGATCCTTCAGGGTGGCATAAGCCTGCGCCACCTCCTTGAAGCGCGCCTCGGCCTCGGGGGCCTTGGACACGTCGGGGTGGTGCTGGCGCGCCAGCTTGCGGTAGGCCTTCTTGATGGCCTCTTCGTCGGCGTCCCGCGCGACGCCGAGAACCGCGTAGTAGTCCTTGTATTTCACTGCAGGGTTCTTTCCACCGCGCGCGTCAGGCCGTCGAAGTTCGTGATGCGCACGTGCTTCTTGTTGACGTCGATCCAGCCCTGCCTGTCGAACAGGGACAAGGTACGGCTCACGGTCTCGAGCTTCATGCCGAGGAAGCTCCCGATGTCGGCACGGCTCATGCGCAGGTGGAACTCGCGGGGGGAGTAGCCGCGCGCCTTCAGGCGCCCCGAGATGTTGAGCAGGAAGGCGGCAACGCGCTCCTCGGCGTTCATCGCGCCCAGCATGGTCATGAGGCCGTGCTCGCGCACGATCTCGCGGCTCATGAAGCGCGCCAGCACCTGCTGCATCCCACGATGCGCGGCAGCCATCTCGGACAACTGGGCGACGGAGATGGAGCAGACCTCCGCATCCTCCAGGGCGAGCGCGCTGCTCGCATGCCGGCCGGCCGCCAGCCCGTCGAATCCCAGCAGCTCGCCGGCCATGTGGAAGCCGGTCACCTGCTCGCGGCCGTCCAGCAGCATCAGGTTGGACTTGAAGGTCCCGCTGCGTACCGCGTAGATGAACTGGAACGCATCACCTTCCCGAAAGAGGCTCTGGCCTTCCCGGACGCGTCGCCGGCCGAACATCAGGCCGTCGAGCCGGTCCAGGTCCGCCGCCGCGAGTTCGCTCGGCAGGCACAGGTCCCTCAGGTGGCAGGTGGAGCAACGCGTGCCGCTTGCGGCCGGGGCCGGCGGCTGTTGCCGGGCCAGGAACCGGATGGGCCGGGATTCCGGGGTGGTGGGCGCGGTCTGCATGGCGGATCCCCTCGAGGAAGACGCGGGTTGCGGGATGGCTAAGGAATGGAACGCCGGCAGGCGGAGCGGACGGCGCGCGCGAGCTGGCCGAACTCGGAGCTCTTGTCGAGGAACCCCGCGGCACCCTGGCCGAGGTAGCGTGACTGGTAGACCGGGCCCGAGTTGTTGCTGAACACCACGAAGGCAACCTCCGGGGCGGACTGCCGAACGGTTTTCAGCACCTGCAGGCCGCTGCCGCCTTCGAGCTGTACGTCCAGCACCACGACGTCGGGCCGCGCGGCCTCGATCGCATCGATGCAGGCCTGGGGAGTGCCGGCGCCGCCATCCACCTCCATGCCCTCGGCGGCGAGCATGGCGGCGACGCGCTCGCGAATCGCAGCGGAGTCGTCTGCCAGGAAGACGTGGATGCAGTTGCCGGAAGCCATGGCGCAACTATGGTTCGCGCCGGCGCATTTCCACATCGGAACGCGCTGAAACGGCGGCTCGGTGAACTCCGAAAAGAGGGAGCGCCGCTTCCCAGGATGACTAGGAATCCGCCTAGGACGGCGTGTGCCGCCGATCGGCTGCAACGACCCGACTTGATTTCGCGCAATGCCGCGCCGCCACCAGCGGCCAACATGGGATTCCCTGTTGCCCCGAAGGAGAACCCCATGTTCAAGCGCATCCTCGTGCCGGTCGACGGCAGCGAAACGTCCACCAAGGCCCTGGTCGCCGCACTGCAGCTGGCGCGGGAATCCGGCGGCCGCGTCCGCGTGATGCACGCCCTCGACGAGCTGACGTACATCTCGGGATACGAGTACGGCGCCGACCTGATGCGAATCGCCCGCGACCAGGCCGGCAAGGTCCTGCAGGACGCCATGGAAATCGCCAAGTCGTCCGGCGTCCCCGCCGATTCGCGGCTGGTGGAGGTGCCCGGCCGGCGGCTGGGCGACATCGTCGCCGACGAAGCGGATTCCTGGGAAGCAGACCTGATCGTCACGGGTACGCACGGGCGGCGCGGCATCGGCCGGGCCCTGCTCGGAAGCGGGGCCGAACAGGTGGTCCGGATGGCCCCCGTTCCGGTGCTCACCATCCGCGCGGACGAAGAGAAGCACGCGCGCGGCTAGTCGTCCATCGGGACGCGTGCCTCGATCCGCGTGCCCTTGCCCGGTTCGCTGGCGAGCGCCAGCGTGCCGCGCAACAGCCTCGCCCGCTCGCGCAGCCCGACGAGCCCCAGCGACTGGGGCTTGCGTGGATCGGCGGGCTGGAACCCAACCCCGTCGTCCTGCACGCTCAGGACGACCTCTCCCGGCGCCCGGACGAGCCGGACATCCACCCGCGTCGCCCTGGAATGCTTGGCCGCATTCACCAGCGACTCCTGCAGGATCCGGAAGAGCGCCGTGGCATGCGGCTCCTGGAGATCGAGGCTGTCGTCGATGTCCAGCTCGCACCGGATCCCGTGCCTCCTGGTGAAGGCAGCCGCGATCCATTCCACGGCCGCCACCAGGCCCAGGTCGTCCAGCACCGGAGGGCGCAGGTCGGCGGCGATCCGCCGGGTGGAGGCAATCGCCTGGTCCAGGGTTTCCTGCACCTGCGACAGTTTCGCGAGCACCGCGTCGGGATCCGTCACGTGCTGGCAGATCCAGGTCGCATCCATCTTCGCAACCGTCAGCGACTGTGCCAGCTCGTCGTGCAACTCGCGCGCGATGCGCGCCTTCTCCTGCTCACGGACGCCGCTCGCCTCGGCGGCAAAGGCGGCAAGCTCCTCCTGCACCCGCACCCGCTCCGTCACGTCGCGCAGAATGACGGTGAACAACTTCCCTTCCGGCGCATCCAGCTGCGAGATCGAAGCCTCGATCGGGAACTCCTGTCCGTTGGCGCGCACGCCCAGGAGCACCGCACCTCCCATGCGACGCGAGGTGACGCCGGTCGCCCCGAACTTGGCGACGTGGTCCCGATGCGCACCGCGAAACCGCTTGGGCATCAACATGTCCAGGGGGCGGCCGACCACCTGGACCGCCGACCAGCCGAACATGCGCTCCGCGGCGCGGTTGTAGAAGATGACCTTCTGCGACGCATCGATGGTGACGATCCCGTCCATCGCGGACTCGAGCAGGCCCGAGAGGCGCGCGGCGAGCCTCGCCTGCTCCCGCTCGCTCTCCACCCGGTCGGTGACGTCACGCAGGATCACGGTGTACAGCTTCCCTTGCGGTGTATCGATGTGGGAGATGGAAGCGTCGACGGGGAACTCCTCGCCGCTGGCCCGCAGCCCATAGACCACGCTGCTGCCGCTCATGCGGCGCGAGGAAGTGCCGGTGGCGCCGAACCGGCGGAGGTGCTCGCCATGCGCGCCCCGGTACCGCTCAGGGAGCAGGCGATTGAGCGAGGCTCCGATCATCTCGGCGGCCGGCCAGCCGAAGATGCGCTCGGCCGCGCGGTTGTACAGGACGATCCGCTGCGCCTCGTCCACGGTGATGATCGCGTCCATGGCGGAGTCCAGCATTCCGGCGAGCCACGCGGAAGCCTGTGAACCTGCCAATTCGAAGCCGGCCATGGATTACCTCGATTCTTCAAGGGCGACTTTGTAGCTGCCGGGGCGCCGGCCGCAAGCCGCTGCGCAAAGACTTGGCGGTCCGGAGGGACAAAGACCGGCCGCCTACGCCGATTGCGTACGCAGGTCTGCGGATTTCCTCCATCGAGAGGCACGAACGGGAACCGGCGCCTCGACGACGTCGCGCGTTGACATCGATCAACCGGTCCGGCCCGCCGCCTCCTAACGTGCTGCTTCGTGCATGACCACGGAGGTCCCATGAAGATCCTGCTCGCTGCCGACGGCAGCGCCTACACGAAGAAGGCACTGGCGTTCCTCGTGACCAACCCCGAACTCCTGGGAGAAGGAGGAGAACTGGTCGTCCTCCACGTGCAGCCGCAAATGCCGCCTCGCGTCGTCGCGATGACGGGCGCGTCCGCGGTGGATGCGTACCAGCGGGAAGAGGCAGGCAAGGTCCTCGCGCCCGTCGAGGAGTTCCTCCAGCGCCATCCCCTCGCGTTCCGGACCCGATGGGTCGTCGGCCATCCTCCGTCGGAGATCCTGCGCGCAGCGGACAAGGAGAACGCCCGCATGATCGTCATGGGCACGCACGGGTACGGCCTTCTTGGCCGTGCGCTCATGGGGAGCGTCGCGCAGAACGTGCTGGCCGACAGCGCCATCCCGGTGTTGCTCGTCAAGTAGTCGACCACGCATCGGCGCGGGGCGCCTCACCGGTCTTCGAGCCGTGGATGGACCGTGGACGGAATCTGGCCGGGACCGGTCCCATGACCTCCGGACGTCGCACCCTCGCGGGAGCCGCTGCTTCCGCTCGCCGTGGGCGGCGGCGCCGGGATGGGTTCCGGGTCGCTGACCGCCAAGGCGAGCAGTTGCACGACGAAGTTTTCAAGAGTCGGGTTGCGGATGTCGTTGTGCCCGGAACTCACCGCGCGCGTCGTGCGGATGTTCATGATGGGCAGGCGATACGGAACCAGCCCGTCGGCCACCTTGCCGCGGGGAACGAAATGTCCGCCGGCGACTTCGGCGCAATACCCCGGGGCATCGCAACGCCGCAGGACGAGTGGCGCCGCGTCCTCGTACACGGAGTTCCGAATGCACAGCATGGGGCTGCCCTCGTCCAGCACCGCCTCGAGCGATTTCGCCTGGGACACATCTCCCGGGCCGGGAGCCGGAGGCAGGACAAGCTGCCTGCCGCTGGCGAACGCGATGGCCTTCTCGAGCAGGCGCTCACGCAGCGACGGCGACGGCGCTGTCACCATGGGCAGGTCCCTTCTGGTGAGACCGCCGACGCGCACCTCCCTGGCTCCGCATTCACCCGGCTCCATGGGAGCCAGCTGATGGGTGACATAGGGCAGGTAGTGGCCCACCGCCGTCTTGTTCTGGCGGGGCGAGTGGTCGTCCGCGTAAGCATCGAACGGAGTCCCCAGTGTCCGCCCGATGGGGAAGGTGATCCCCGTTGCCCAGTCGGCTTCCGTCGTCACCACCACCAGTCGCGGAGGAAGATTCGGGCGGTACTCCAGCGTGCGCGCCAGGTCGATCTGCGGGCGCAGCCTCATGGCCTCGAACGCCGGATTCACCAGCAGGACCAGATCGGCCAGCGGCGTCGCGGGCCCCGGGGTGCCGTTGGCGTCCATGCGGATCTGGTCCATCAGCTTCTGGGCCACGGTGGAATAGACCACCGCTCCACCGAAGCTGTGCCCGTGGATCAGGAGCCGCGAGTTCCCGTGGTCGCGACGCAGGTCCGAGAGACGCGAAAACAGCTCATAGACGCCGCCGCTGTGGCCGATGTCATGCGCGGCCTCCTTGCGGTCCCAGAAGGTGAGGACGTAGCTCGCCAGCGTGGTGAGCCCGGTGCTGGGGATCGAGTCGCCGCGCCAGCCCACATAGACGCCGAGGATCTTTCCGGCCCCGGGCCGGCCGCCGCGGAACTGGCGATCCAGCTTCGAGCCGCGGGCAACGAGATCCTTGAAGTCCTTCACATCCGAAGACTCGGCGGCGTCGTGATGCCATCCATGCACATAGACCAGGACGGTTCCCGCAGCAGCCGCGGTCTCCTGCGCCGCCTCCACGGCCCCGAGCAGCTGGCCGCGGTTCATCAGGTTGCCGTAGTCGTCGTACTCCACGAACACCACGCATGCGTCGGCGTTGTCCGGGTCGCAGACCTTCCTCGCTTCCGGTCGCGGCGCGCCGGGAAGGCGGCCCTCGAGTGTGGGGCGGGCGGCCAGCTGCGTCTGGTAAGGCCGCGAGCTTGCGCAGCCTGCGAGTAGAAGCAGCAAGGCAGCCGCCGGGACGGCGAGCCTGGTAGTGAGTCGCATGGAACATCCTCCTCTTGTCATCGAGAGAACCCGGCCAGGGACATGCGCTCTCCTCTCTGGGCAGAAGTCGCGTCCCGGATCACCCAACGCCGTGCCGTCGCGTCGAGGTCGACGACACGAAATCAATGGTTACACGGCTGCGAAGCCGGAAGCAAGGGCTGCGCGTTGACGGCCTGGCCGCGGACCGGCCAGGCAATGAAAAAGGCCGTCCGGTGGATGTCACCGAACGGCCTTGAACGAGATGGTGGTGGAGCTGGCGGGAATTGAACCCGCGTCCGCAAGCCTTCAACGAACAGTTCTACATGTTTAGCGATCTGTTTTGTTTCTCGCCGCCCCCGTCGCGCAGTCGCACGCTACGAAGGCAGCCAGCACCCTATTTTCTCGCCCTGGACCAAGGTACCCGGTCCGGGGCCAGCCAATGTAGATTACCTTGCAGCCATCGGGTTGCCCCTCTGGCCCGGCCCATCGGCCAACCGTTGCAAGGCTCACGCGCAATTAAGCGGCGAGGGCGAAACGTTCGTCGTTCGCAGTTGGTTTGTTTCAGCTGGATTAACGAGGGAACTGAGCCTCGACATGCCCTGCTGCGCGTCCGAACCCACGTCGAAACCGGTGCAGCCCCAGGAAGACGTATCTTACGGCACCCGGGGGGATTTCAAGAGGTGCCTGCACGGGAGGCCTTGGAAGGGGCACGGCTATAGTTCACGGACCCTGGATTGCGGGTCAAGCCCGCAATGACAAGACCTATGACTCCCACCCGCATCCTCCTCACCGGCGGCGCCGGCTACATCGGCAGCCACACCTTCGTGGCGCTGCACGGGGCCGGGTTCGAGCCGGTGATCCTCGACAACTTCGCCAACAGCCACCCGGCGGTGCTGGCGCGCCTGGAGCGCATCACCGGCCGCCGGCCGCTGCTGGAGACCGGCGACGTGCTGGACACGGCCGCCGTCGAGGCGCTGCTGCGGCGCCACCGGCCCGCCGGCGTGATCCACTTCGCGGGCGACAAGGCCGTGGGCGAAAGCGTGGCCCAGCCGCTGAAATATTTCCACCACAACCTCGGCGGCGCCGTGAGCCTGCTGCGTGCGATGGAGAGCGTGTACCTCGGCCGCGATGCGCCGGGCGCGCCGACCCTGGTGTTCTCCTCCAGCGCCACGGTGTACGGCGACCCGGCGCGGGTGCCGATCACCGAGGACTTCCCGCGCAGCCACACCAATCCCTACGGGCACACCAAGCTGGTGATCGAGGACATGCTGCAGGCTGTGCGGCAGGCGCAGCCCGCCTGGCGCATCGCGACGCTGCGCTACTTCAATCCGGTGGGCGCGCATCCCAGCGGCGAGATCGGCGAGGACCCGGCGGGCATTCCGAACAACCTCATGCCCTACGTGGCGCAGGTGGCGGTGGGGCAGCGGCCGCAGCTGCAGGTGTTCGGCAACGACTACCCCACACCCGACGGCACCGGGGTGCGCGACTACATCCACGTCGTCGACCTCGCCGAAGGTCACGTGGCGGCGCTGCGCGCCCTGCTGGCGGGGACGGACAGCTTCACGGTGAACCTCGGCACGGGACGCGGGCACAGCGTGCTGGAAGTCGTGCGGGCGTTCGAAGCGGCCAGCGGGCGGAAAGTGCCCTACGCCTTCGTCGAGCGGCGCGCGGGGGACGTCGCGCAGTGCTATGCGGATCCTTCGCTGGCCAGGCGGCTGCTGGGGTGGGAGGCGAAGAGAAGCCTCGCGCAGATGTGCGAGGACGCCTGGCGCTGGCAGAGCGGGAATCCGCGGGGGTATCGGGGATAGCGCTTGCCCCCACCCCCACCTCCACCCCAGAAAAAGAGCACGCTCTTTTTCCGGGGACCCCGGAGGCCCTCCCCCAGAGGGGGAGGGAGGAAAAAAGTCAGGCCGGCTGGCGGAACTGCAGCAGCTTGAGCAGGGCCAGCGGCGTCTCGATCTGCAGGTCGGCGCCCCATTCGCGCACGTCGGTGCTGCCCAGGTAGCCGTAGGTGGCCGCCACGGTGCGCATGCCCGCGGCGCGGCCGGCCTGCACGTCGCGCAGGTCGTCGCCCACGTAGACGCATTCGATCGGGCGCACGCCCACCTGGCGCGCCGCTTCCAGCAGCGGCGCGGGATGCGGCTTGGGATGCGGCGTGGAGGCGCCGCCCACCACCGCCCGGGCGGTGGAGAACAGGGGCATCGCCTTGGTCAGCGGCGCCGTGAAGCGCATCGACTTGTTGGTCACCACGCCCCAGGCGAGCTCGTGCTCGGCCAGCGAGGCGATCAGCTGCGCCACGCCGTCGAAGACGTAGGTGCGCTGCGTCATGCAGGCCTCGTAGTTGCGGAAGAACTCCTCGCGCATCGCCGGGAAGTCGGGATGCTCCGGCGTCATGCCGAAGGCCACGCCCAGCATGCCGCGCGCGCCCGCGCCGGCCATGGGACGGTACTTCTCGTACGGCAGCGAAGGCAGGCCGCGGTCCGTGCGCATCTTGTCGGCGGCGGCGCCCAGGTCGGGCGCGCTGTCGATGAGCGTGCCGTCCAGGTCGAAGAGGACGGCCTTGACCGGAGCGACGCTCATCCGGGCCGCCGGCACGCAGCCAGGTAGTTGACGCTCGTGTCGCCCGAGAGCCAGTAGCGCTTGGTCATGGGGTTGTACTGCATGCCCTGCGTCTGATGCAGGTCCAGGCGCGCCAGGCGGCACCAGGACGCCAGCTCGCTGGGCTTGATGAATTTCAGGTACTCGTGCGTGCCCCGCGGCAGCAGGTTCAGCACGTACTCGGCCCCGAGGATCGCGAAGAGGAAGGCCTTGGGGTTGCGGTTGATGGTGGAGAAGAACACCCAGCCGCCGGGCTTGACCAGCGTGGCGCAGGCCTGAACCACCGACTCGGGGCGCGGCACGTGTTCCAGCATCTCCATGCAGGTCACCACGTCGAAGCTGCCGGGCGCCTCGGCGGCCAGGGCCTCGGCGCTCACCTCGCGGTATTCGACGTTGGGCGTGCCCGCTTCCAGCGCATGCAGCTGGGCCACGCGCAGCGCCTTGGTGGCCAGGTCGATGCCCAGCACCTCGGCGCCCTTGCGCGCCATCGAATCCGCCAGGATGCCGCCGCCGCAGCCGACGTCCACCACGCGCTTGCCGGAGAGGGCGGCCAGGCCGTCGATCCAGGCCAGGCGCAGCGGGTTGATCTGGTGCAGGGGCCCGAACTCGCTGTCCGGGTCCCACCAGCGATGGGCCTGTTCGGAGAACTTGGCCAGTTCCGCGGGATCGGCGTTGAGGGATTCGTTCATGGCTGGGGCAGATTGTGCGGTCAGCTCAGCGTGAGCAAAAGAAAAAGGCCCCGCCGGGCGGGGCCTTCCGTGCACGATTTCTCGTGGCTGTATCAGCGGTTGGCGCGGGTGCCGACCACTTCGATTTCCACGCGGCGGTTCTTCGCGCGGCCTTCGCCGGTGCGGTTGTCGGCCACGGGCTGCTTCTCGCCCTTGCCTTCCGTGTACACGCGGTTGCGCTCGACGCCCTTGGAGACCAGGTAGGCCTTCACGGCTTCGGCGCGGCGCACGGACAGGCGCTGGTTGTAGTTGTCGGAGCCCACCGAGTCGGTGTGGCCGACGGCGATGATCACTTCGAGGTTGATGCCCTGGATCTTGGAGACCAGGTCGTCCAGCTTCGCGCGGCCTTCGGGCTTCAGGACAGCCTTGTCGAAGTCGAAGAAGGCGTCGGCGGCGTACGTCACCTTGGTGGCGGCGGGCGGCTGGGGAGCCGGGGCCGGAGCCGGGG
>JAEZEB010000356.1 GCA_023438115.1 Pseudomonadota bacterium
CAGCCGCACAGCCCGCGCCTGCCTTGGCTGCCGCGCCGGCCTCTTCGCCTGCTCCGGCCACGGCGGCAGCGCCCGAGGCCCCGGCCGGCCACGCCGTGAAGTCCCCGATGGTGGGCACCTTCTACCGCGCCTCCTCGCCGGGGGCCAAGGCCTTCGTGGAGATCGGCCAGCAGGTCAAGGAAGGCGAGACGGTCTGCATCATCGAGGCGATGAAGATCCTCAACGAGATCGAGGCCGACAAGTCCGGCACCATCACCCAGATCCTGTGCGAGAACGGCCAGGCGGTGGAATACGGCCAGCCCCTGTTCGTGATCGAGTAAGGCCTCCATGTTCAAGAAGATCCTGGTCGCCAACCGCGGCGAAATCGCGTTGCGGATCCAGCGGGCCTGCAACGAACTGGGCGTGAAGGCCGTGATGGTCTATTCGGAGGCCGACCGGGACGCCAAGTACGTCAGGCTGGCCGAGGAGGCCGTCTGCATCGGCCCGGCGCAGTCGCCGCAGAGCTACATGAACATGCCGGCCATCATCGCGGCGGCGGAAGTCACCGACGCCGAGGCCATCCACCCCGGCTACGGCTTCCTCTCCGAGAACGCCGACTTCGCGGAGCGGGTGGAAAAGAGCGGCTTCCAGTTCATCGGCCCTTCGCCCGAGTCGATCCGCATCATGGGCGACAAGGTCTCGGCCAAGCAGGCCATGATCAAGGCGGGCGTGCCCTGCGTGCCGGGCTCCGAGGGCGAATTGCCGGACAACCCGGCCGAAGTGCGCCGCATCGCCAAGGCGATCGGCTATCCCGTGATCATCAAGGCCGCCGGCGGCGGCGGTGGCCGCGGCATGCGCGTGGTGCACACCGAGGCGGCGCTGATCAACTCGGTGCAGATGACGAAGTCGGAGGCGCAGGCCGCCTTCGGCAACCCGGCGGTGTACATGGAGAAGTTCCTCCAGAACCCCCGGCACATCGAGATCCAGGTGCTGGCCGACAAGTTCAAGAACGCCGTGTACCTGGGCGAGCGCGACTGCTCGATGCAGCGGCGCCACCAGAAGGTGATCGAGGAAGCGCCGGCCCCGGGCATCCCGCGCAAGCTGATCGAGAAGATCGGCGACCGCTGCGCCGCCGCCTGCAAGAAGATCGGCTACCGCGGCGCGGGCACCTTCGAGTTCCTGTACGAGAACGGCGAGTTCTACTTCATCGAGATGAACACGCGCGTGCAGGTGGAGCATCCGGTGACGGAGCTCATCACCGGCATCGACATCGTCAAGACGCAGATCCGCGTGGCGGCCGGCGAGAAACTGCCCTTCAAGCAGGGCGACATCGTCCTGCGCGGCCACGCCATCGAGTGCCGCGTGAACGCGGAGGATCCCTACAGCTTCGTGCCGTCCCCCGGCCGCATCACCATGTGGCACCAGCCGGGCGGCCCGGGCGTGCGCGTGGACTCGCACGTCTACAACAACTACTTCGTGCCGCCCAACTACGACAGCATGATCGGCAAGATCATCGTGCACGGCGACACGCGCGAGCAGGCCCTGGCCCGCATGCGCGGCGCGCTGGGCGAGACCGTGGTGGAAGGCATCAAGACCAACATCCCGCTGCACCGCGAGCTGATGGTCGACGCCAAGTTCATGGCCGGCGGCACGAACATCCACTATCTCGAAGAGTGGCTGTCCCACCATAAAAGGTAGGACCGCATGTTCGAGCTGCGGCTGCTCTGCCCGGAAGAGCGCATCGAAGCCGTCGGCGAGGCGCTCGACGCGCTCGATGCACTGTCGGTGTCCGTCGAGGATGCCGATGCGCAGACGCCGGCCGAGCAGGCGCTGTTCGGCGAGCCCGGCATGCCGCCGCCCAAGGAGGGCTGGCAGCGCTCGCTGGTGATCGCGCTGTTTCCCGGTGAAGAAGCGGCGCGCGAGGCCGCGCGGCTGCTGCTGCCGCAGGATTTCTTCGCCGGCTGCCAGGTGCTGGGCGTGCAGGCGGTGCCGGAGCAGGACTGGGTGCGTCTGACGCAGTCGCAGTTCGACCCGGTGGAGATCACCCCCAGCTTCTGGATCGTGCCCACGTGGCACGAGCCGCCGGCGCAGGCGCGCGAGATCATCCGGCTCGACCCGGGCCTGGCCTTCGGCACGGGCACCCATCCCACCACGCGCATGTGCCTGCGCTGGATCGCGCAGCATCCGCCGCGCGGCCAGCGGGTGCTGGACTACGGCTGCGGCTCGGGCATCCTGGCCATCGGCGCGGCGAAGTTCGGCGCGGCCGGCGTGGATGCCGTGGACATCGACGAAGCGGCGGTGCGCTCCACCGAGGCGAACGCCGAAGCCAACGGCGTGCAGCTCGCCGCCGGCTTGCCGGACAAGGCTTCAGGGCAATACGGGACGGTGCTGGCGAACATCCTGGCGACGCCGCTGAAGGTGCTGGCCCCGCTACTGTGCGGCCATGTCGCCCCCGGCGGGTCGCTGGTGCTGGCCGGCATCCTGTCACGCCAGGCCGACGAACTGAAAGCGGCTTACGCCCCTTGCCTCGCCCTGGAAGTCAGTGACGAAGAAGACGGGTGGATCCTCATGACGGCCAGGCGGTAGGAAGGCTTACTAGAATCAGCGCTCCATGAGCATGATCACCAGCTGCCCCGCCTGCGGGACGATGTTCCGCGTCGTCCCGGACCAGCTGAGGATCTCCGAGGGCTGGGTGCGCTGCGGCCATTGCGCCGAGGTGTTCGACGCGAGCGCCAACCTGAGCGACGAGTCCATCCTGTTCGAGCCGCCGCTCGCGCAGCAGGCCACGCGGCCGATGGAGCTGCCCACGCGGCCGCAGGAACTCTCCAGACAGCCGGCGCCGCTGCCCCTGCGGCGCGCGGCCCCCGAACCCGAACCCGAGCCGGAGCCCGAACCTCCGCGCACGCGCGGTCGCGACGACAGTGTGAGCTCCAGCTACTTCGGCGACAGCCAGGCGCTGGAGCCCTCGCCGCTGGACACGCCTTTCGTGTTCCGCCCTTCGGACCTCGTGCGCCAGGGCGAGCCGAGCGTGCAGCCGTCCCAACTGGACAGCGACCTTGCGGACGACGACGACGACCTGCACGAGCGCCACGTGCCCAACGTCTCCTTCGTGCGCCAGGCCCGCCGCCGTGCCTTCTGGCGCCGCCCGACGGTGCGCATCCTGCTCGCCTTCGCGAGCCTGCTGCTCGCCGCGCTGCTGGTGGGGCAAGTGGCCTACCACGACCGCGATCGTCTCGCGCAGGCGGAGCCGGCGCTGCGCCCCTGGCTCGCGGCGATGTGCGACGCGCTGGGCTGCACCATCGGCCCGCCGCGGCAGATCGACGCCATCGTGATCGAGAGTTCGGGCTTCAACCGGCTGCAGGGCGACCGCTACCGGCTCGCGTTCACGCTGCGCAATACGGCGCCCATCCAGGTGGCCGCGCCGTCCATGGAGCTCACGATCACCGACGGACAGGACCAGGCCATCGCGCGCCGCGTGCTGTCGCCGGGCGAGATCGGCGCGCCCGGCGGCGTGCTGCCCGCGGGCGGCGATTTCTCGCGCACGCTGGGCCTGGCGATCGAGCCGCCCGACAATGCGCGCGTGGCCGGCTACCGGCTGCTCGCCTTCTATCCCTGAACCGCCAAGCAAGAAAGAGACTTCATGGCCGCCGTCATCTGCGGGTCCCTCGCCTTCGACACCATCATGAGCTTCGAGGGCCGCTTCTCCGAGCAGATCCTGCCGGACCAGCTGCACATCCTGAACGTGTCCTTCCTGGTGCCGGCGCTGCGGCGCGACTTCGGCGGCTGCGCGGGCAACATCGCCTACAGCCTCAAGCTGCTGGGCGGCACGCCGCTGCCCATGGGCGCGGTGGGTTCGGACGGCGGCGACTACCTGCAGCGGCTGGACCAGCTGGGCATCAGCAGCGAGTTCGTGCTGCGCGTGGACGACACGTACACGGCGCAGGCCATGATCATGACCGACCGCGACAACAACCAGATCACCGCCTTCCACCCCGGCGCGATGATGCAGGCGCACGGCATGCAGGTGCAGGCGCGGCCCGACATCAAGCTGGGCATGATCTCCCCCGACGGCCGCGAGGCGATGCTGCAGCACGCGGCGCAGTTCAAGGCCGCCGGCATTCCCTTCGTGTTCGATCCGGGCCAGGGCCTGCCGATGTTCGACGGCAAGGAGCTGGCGGGCTTCGTCGACCAGGCGACCTGGGTGACGGTGAACGACTACGAGGGCAAGATGCTGTCCGAGCGTACCGGCTGGAGCTGCGCGGAGATCTCCAAGCGCGTGCAGGGCCTGGTGGTCACGCTGGGCGGCGACGGCTGCGAGGTGTGGGTGAACGGCGAGAAGACCGTCGTGCCGCCGCAGAAGCCCGCCGCCATCGTGGACCCCACCGGCTGCGGCGATGCCTGGCGCGGCGCGCTGCTGTACGGCCTGGAGCAGGGCTGGTCGCTGGCGAAGTGCGCGGAACTGGGCAACAAGGTCGGCGCGATCAAGATCGCGAGCCGCGGGCCGCAGAACTACGCGCTAGCTTCACTCTGAAAACCGCGAAGCGGTTTTCAGAGTGGCCCTGGCCAGCGTGAAGACCACCGGCAACGCCGGATCCTCTTCACGGAAGGGGCCGCGCTGCATGTTATTCCGCGCGGCCCGGAGCGCGACCAGCGCGCATCACGATCAGTTCCGTAGGTCGGGGTGAGCGCGAAGCCGAACCCCGACGCCACGGCGCGTCACCCGCGCCCGATCGTGGCTCCCCCATCCACCACGATCGTCTCCCCCATCACGTAATCCCCCGCGCGTGAGGCGAGGTAGATCGCCGCGCCCGCCATGTCCTCCGTCACGCCCACGCGGCCCGCGGGCACGCGCTGCGCCACAGCGTCGCCGTGGTCGCGCGCTTCCTTGTTCATGTCCGAGGGGAAGGCGCCGGGCGCGATGCCGCTCACCACGATGTTGTCGCGCGCCAGGCGCAGCGCCATCCGCTTCGTGAGGTGGATCAGGCCCGCCTTGCTGGCTGCGTACGAATAGGTCTCCCAAGGGTTGACCGAGATGCCGTCGATGGAGGCGATGTTGATCACCTTCGCCGGCCGCGCCTGTGCCGCCTTCTTCAGCGGCCCGTGCAGCGCCTGCGTGAGGAAGAAGGGCGTCTTCATGTTGAGGTCCACGACCTTGTCCCAGCCCTTCTCGGGAAAGGTGTCGAAGTCCTCGCCCCAGGCGGCGCCGGCGTTGTTGACAAGGATGTCCAGCACCGGTTCGCGCCGCGCGACCTCCGCCGCGAGCGCTTGCGCGCCCTCCACGGTGGAAACGTCCGCGGGCAGCGCGACGCAGGGGCCCAGCGCCGACAGTTCCTTCGCGGTCGCTTCGCACTGCTCCGCTTTGCGCGCCGTGATGTAGACACGCGCGCCCTGGCGCAGGAAGCCTTCGGCGATCATGCGGCCGATGCCGCGCGAGCCGCCGGTGACCAGGGCCACGCGGCCCTGGAGGGAGAAGAGGTCTTGCATGGGGAAGCTCCTTTCGCGTGCGGCACAGGTTAGCGCCGTGCGCGGGGAGCTCCAATCACCTGGACGACAGGTTCAGGCCTTCGCGCGGGCTTTGCGGCGCTCGCGCCAGGCGAGCAGCTCGCCCACGATGCCCTTGCGGAAGGCGAGCACGCAGACCACGAAGATCGCGCCGATGATCACCGTGACCCACTCGCCCACCTTGTCGGCCAGCATGTTCTGCAGGGAGATCACCACGCCCGCGCCCAGTACCGGGCCGAAGAAGGTGCCCACGCCGCCCAGCAGGCTCATCAGGATCACCTCGCCCGACATGGACCAGTGCACGTCGGTCAGGGTGGCGAACTTCATCACCAGCGTCTTGAGCGAGCCCGCCAGCCCGGCCAGCGAGGCCGACAGCACGAAGGCGAGCAGCTTGTAGCGGTTGACCTCGTAGCCCAGGGAGATCGCGCGGGGTTCGTTCTCGCGGATCATCTTCAGCACCTGGCCGAAGGGCGAGTTGACGATGCGCATGATGCCCAGGAAGCAGGCCACGAAGATGGCCAGCACCAGGTAGTACATCACCGTGTCGTCCACCAGCGGGATCAGGCCGAACAGCTTGCCGCGCATCACCCCCTGCAGCCCGTCCTCGCCGCCCGTGAAGGGCGCCTGCAGGCACAGGAAGAAGATCATCTGCGACAGCGCCAGCGTGATCATCGCGAAGTAGATGCCCTGCCGGCGGATGGCGATCGCGCCGAAGGCCAGGCCCAGCAGCGCGGCCACGGCCGTGCCGGCGAGCAGGCCCAGTTCCGGCGTCCAGCCCATCACCTTCACCACGTGGCCCGTGATGTAGGCGGCGAAGCCGAAGAAGGCCGCATGGCCGAAGGACAGCAGGCCCGTGAAGCCCAGCAGCAGGTTGAACGCGCAGGCGAACAGCGCGAAGCACAGCAGCTTCATCACGAAGACCGGGTACAGGCCGATCATCGGCGCCACGAGCGCGAGCACCAGCAGCGCCAGGTAGACGATGCGCGTCGCCCCATTGGCGGTGCGGGCCGGCGTGGCCGGGGCGCGGGCGGGCGCTTGCGCGGGCAGCTCGCCCGCGGTGGAAGTGGAGGTGGACATCTGGTTCACTTCAGGCTTCCTTGCCGAACAGCCCGGCGGGGCGCAGCATCAGCACGATCGCCATGATGACGAACACGACGACGTTGGAGGCCTCGGGATAGAAGACGCGGGTGAAGCCCTCGACCACCCCGAGCCCGAGGCCGGTGAGGACCGAGCCGAGGATGGAGCCCATGCCGCCGATCACGACGACGGCGAACACCACGATGATCAGGTTGGAGCCCATGAGCGGCGTCACCTGGATGATGGGCGCGGCCAGCACGCCGGCCAGGCCGGCCAGCGCGGCGCCCACGCCGTAGGTGAGGGTGACCATCAGCGGCACGTTGACGCCGAAGGCCTGCACCAGCTTCGCGTTCTCGGTGCCCGCGCGCAGGTAGGCCCCGAGGCGCGTGCGCTCGATCAGGTACCAGGTGGCCAGGCAGACGGTGATGGAGGCCACCACGACCCAGCCCCGGTAGTTGGGCATGATCATGAAGCCGAGGTTGGTCGCGCCCTGCAGCAGCTCGGGCACGTCGTACGACTGGCCGGACACGCCGTACTGGCGGCGGAAGACGCCTTCCAGGATGAGCGCGAGGCCGAAGGTGAGCAGCAGCCCGTAGAGCGGGTCGAGCCCGTACAGCCGCTTGAGGAACAGGCGTTCGATGATCACGCCCAGCACGCCGACCACCAGCGGCGCGAGAATCAGGGCGAACCAGTAGTTGATGCCCCAGGAGTCCATCATGATCCAGGCGGCGAAGGCGCCGACCATGTACAGCGCGCCATGGGCGAAGTTGACGATGTCCAGCAGGCCGAAGATCACCGCGAGGCCCAGGCTGAGCATCGCGTAGAAGGCGCCGTTCACGAGGCCCAGCATCAGCTGGCCGAGGAAGGCCTGGTGGGGAATGCCGAAGATTTCCATGGGGGCGGTCTGTGCTCGTCGTTCGTGGGCAGGGCCCCGCGGGCCGCCGGCCGGGGGTACCGGGGGGGGGGGGG
>JAEZEB010000371.1 GCA_023438115.1 Pseudomonadota bacterium
CGCCCGCCCGGATTGGCCGGCGTGGCCGCGACCGCGCCGCCATCGACGTTGAAGGTCTCGTTGCTGTTGTCGTAGGTGATGATGGCGCCGCTGGTCTCGTCCGCGATGGTGGAGCCGCGCAGGCGCCGCATCTCCGCGCGGCCGATGAACTTCACGCGGTCGGCGCGGCCGTCGTATTCGATCCGCTCGCCCTCGCCCTCGATGTACTCGTCGACGCCGTCGCGCTTCTGGCGGAAGTAGGCCAGCTTGCCCGGCTCGGCGGTGACCACGCCATGCTGATAGCCCTCCGGGTCCTGCTTGACAGTCATCTTCGCGCCGCGGATCACGATGGTGCCCTTGGTCACCACCACGCGGCCGGTGAAGACGCTGGTCTGCTGCAGGTCGTCATAGCGCAGCGCATCCGCCTCCACGTTCATGGGCTTGTTGCGGTCGGCTTTCTCGGCGAGCGCACCGCCCGCGGCGAAGGCCAGCGCCACGGCGAGCGACAGGGAGGCAATGGTGGTTTTCATGAGGGCATGATTCTTGCTGCGATTGTAGCCCCCAGAGCAGAAAAAGCCCGCGCGTGCGGGCTTTTTCTTCCTGGCGCTGCAAGGCGCTCGCCCTGCAGGCGCGATTTACCTGGACTTGCGGGTCTCGGCGACCAGGTAGTCGACGACGCGCAGCGCGTTGTCCATGCCGCCGGCCAGCGTGGCATCGGTGTAGTAGCGGCCCGCGACGCCCAGCGCCGGAACGCCGTCCACCTCGTACTGGTCCTGCAGCTGCCTGGCGCGCCGGGCCTTGGTGGAGATGGCGAAGGAGTTGTACATCTCCTGGAATTTCGCGCGATCGAGGCCGTTCGCCTCGGCGAATTCGAGGATCTGCTCCTCGCGCGCGGTGGGCTTGCGCTCGTTGTGGATCGCGTTGAACACCTTGGCGTGCAGCTCACCCACCTTGCCCAGCGCTTCCAGCGTGTAGTACAGGCGCTGCTGCGGCACGAAGTCGTCGCGGAATGCGATCGGCACGCGGCGCAGCACCACGTCCGCCGGCAGCCTGGAAGCCCACGCATTCAGGCGCGGCTCGAAGGCGTTGCAGTGCGGGCAGCTGTACCAGAAGAACTCCACCACCTCGATCTTGCCGGCGGCCGCTTCGACCGGCGCGAGCTTCTCCAGGCGGCGATAGTCGCGGCCGTCCTCGGGGCGGCGCTGCGCCGAGGCCAGGCCCGGCAGGCCCAGGGCCAGCACACCCGCCGCGGCGGCGGAAAACTCGCGTCGATCCATGTTGTTCGTCTCTCCTTGGGGGAAGTCTCTCAGACCGGGCGCCGCGGATGATGGTTCCGCCGCCCGGCGGCTGCCGCCTACCGCTGGACGCGCACCAGCGCGGTGTCGAAACCGCCGGCGTCCAGCTTTTCCTTCTGGCGGTCGGCGTCGTCCTTGCTGTTGAACGGGCCCACGCGCACGCGGTAGACCTGCCGGCCCGACTGCTCGCGCTCGGTGACCTTGGCCTCGATGCCCATGAGGGAGAGCTTGGCCCGCTGCGCCTCGGCGTCCTCCGCGGTGCGGAAGGCGCCGGCCTGCACGAAGTAGAAGAAGGGATCGTTGCCGCCGCTGCTGCCGTTCGAACGCGCGGCCGCCAGGTCGCCCAGCGGATCGGCCGGCGCAGGGCGGCCGGTGACGGCGGGCGCCTCCGGCGGCTTGTTGTCCTTGCTGTCGCGGGTGGCGACCTGCGCATCCGGCCTGGCCCCGGCCGGCGGCGTGCCCGCGGGCGGCAGCGGCTTGGCGGGGTTCTTGCCGTACAGGGGCGCGTTGGGGTCCCAGTTCTGGTTCTTGCGCGATTCGGCCGCGTCCTGCTCCGCGGAGCGGCTGGGGCCCTTCTGCAGGAAGGGGACGGGCACCTTGGTGACGTACACCGCCACCGCCAGGGCGGCGGCGAGCCCCAGCACGATGCCGATGATGATGCCGACGACGATGTTGCCGCGTTGCTTGGGTTTCATGCTTACATCTTCTGCGGGGCACCGACGCCCAGCACAGCCAGTCCATTGTGCAACACCTGCGCCACCGCGGCGACCAGCGCGAGGCGCGCCGTGCGCAGTTTCTCGTCGTCCACCAGGATGCGTTCGCTGTCGTAGTAGGAGTGGTACGCCGCCGCGAGCTCGCGCAGGTAGAAGGTGATGTCGTGCGGCGCGAAGTCGGCCGCCGCGGCGGTGAGCACCTCGGGATAGCGCGCCAGCTGCAACATCAGCGTGAGCGCCGCGGGGCTCTCCAGCGGCGCCAGGTCGGCATCGCGCAGGGTCGACACGTCCCCGCCCCAGGCCGCCAGCACCGAGCAGATGCGCGCGTGCGCGTACTGCACGTAGTACACCGGGTTGTCGTTGTTCTGCGCCAGCGCGAGGTCGACGTCGAACACGTACTCCGTGTCGGGCTTGCGCGACAACAGGAAGAAGCGCACCGCATCCTTGCTGGTCCACTCGATCAGGTCGCGCAGCGTCACGTAGCTGCCGGCGCGCTTGGAGATCTTCACCTCCTGGCCGCCGCGCATCACGCGCACCATGGTGTGCAGCACGTAGTCGGGGTAGCCCTCGGGGATGCCGACGCCGGCCGCCTGCAACCCGGCCCGCACGCGCGCGATGGTGCCGTGGTGGTCGGTACCCTGGATGTTGACCACCTTGGTGAAGCCGCGCTCCCACTTGGTGATGTGGTACGCGACGTCCGGCACGAAGTACGTGTAGCTGCCGTCGGACTTGCGCATCACGCGGTCCTTGTCGTCCCCGTAGTCGGTGGACTTCAGCCACAGCGCGCCGTCCTGCTCGTAGGTCTTGCCCGCCTCGCGCAGGCGCTGCACCGCGGCGTCGACCTTGCCGCTGGTGTACAGGCTGGACTCCAGGTAGTACTGGTCGAAGCGCACGGCGAAGGCCTGCAGGTCCAGGTCCTGTTCGTGGCGCAGGTAGGCCACCGCGAACTGGCGCATGCCGTCGAGGTCCTCGGGATCGCCGCTGGCGGTGAACTCGCGGTCGTCCGCCTTCACCGTCTTCTTCGCGAGGAAGTCGTCGGCGATGTCCTGGATGTAGTCGCCGTTGTAGGCGGCCTCGGGCCAGCCCGCGTCGCCGGGTTTGAGGCCCTTCGCGCGCAGCTGCACCGAGGTGGCGAGCGTGTTGATCTGCACGCCCGCGTCGTTGTAGTAGAACTCGCGGTGGACGTTCCAGCCCTGCGTGGCGTAGAGGTTGCAGATCGCATCGCCCAGCGCCGCCTGCCGGCCGTGGCCCACGTGCAGCGGGCCGGTCGGATTGGCGGAGACGAATTCCACCAGGATGCGGCGCCCGTGCTGCGGCTGGCCGCCGAAGGCGGCGCCGGCGGCCAGCGCCTCGCGCACCACCGCCTGCTTGGCGGCGGGCTTCAGCCGGATGTTCAGGAAGCCGGGGCCCGCGATCTCGATCGCGTCGGCCCAGCGTCCGAACGCGGGCGTGGCCAGCAGCGCTTCGCGCAGGGTTTCGGCCACCTGGCGCGGATTGCGCTTCAGGGGCTTGGCGAGCTGCATCGCGGCCGTGCAGGCCAGGTCGCCGTGGGCGGCGACCTTCGGGCTTTCGAACGCGGCCTTGTCGCCGGCGCCGGGCGACAGCTGTTCGAGCCCGGCCGCCAGCGCGGCGAGCAGTTCTTGTTTCGCTTGGAGCATAGTGGGATTTTAAGAGGCGGGCCTCAACCCCGCCCGCCGAAGCCCCGCGCCAGGAACACGGCCGCCAGCGGGATCAGCGGGATGATGTGGGCCTGCAGCATCACCAGCTTGCGCACGCCGCGCACTTCCTCGGCCGAAGGCAGCGCGCCGGTGGCGCGCAGGTCCTTGCGCCAGCGGGCGAAGCGCAGCGTCGGCTTGATGGAGATGAGTCCCGCCAGCACGAACAGCGTGATCTTCACGTGCAGCAGCCAGTTGCCCCAGTACCAGGCCTGCCCCTTCACGCCCAGGTAGATGCGCAGCAGGCCGGTGACGAGCACCGCCACCGCGGCGATGCCGTAGATGCGGTCGACGATCACCAGGCGTTCGACGATGTCGCGGTTCATCCATTCGGGGCGGCAGATCGCCGCCTCGCTGGTGATGAAGACGACGAGCGCCAGGATGGCGGAGATGTGCAGGAAGGCGAGGATGGCTTCGAGGGTCATGGGGGGCTGGGCGGCTTGGCCGCCATCCAGAAATGGGGCTGGGCGTAATGGTGCTTGAGGAAGTCGATCCACAGCCGCACCCGCAGGGGCAGGTGCTTGCGCTGGGGAAAGACGGCGTAGATTCCGTTGGGCGGCGCGGCGAATTCGGCCAGCACTTCCACCAGGCGGCCGTGCCGGATTTCCTGCTCGACCTCCCAGGTGCTGCGCCAGGCGATGCCCCAGCCCTGCGCGCACCAGTCGTGCAGCACCTGGCCGTCGGAGCAGTCCAGCGGGCCCGCCGGCTTGATGTGGACGATCTCGCCTTCGCCGCTCTTGCCGGGCACCTGGAAGGCCCAGCCGCGCGTCTGCGACGCGTCGCTGGAAAGCGTGAGGCAGTCGAAGCGCAGCAGGTCGTTGGGATGCTGCGGCGTGCCGTGCCGGCGCAGGTAGTCGGGCGTGGCGACGCACAGGCGCCGGTTGTCCGCCAGGCGCACGCTCACGAGCGACGAATCGGGGAAGTCGCCCACGCGCACGGCGCAGTCGAAGCCTTCGCCGGCGACGTCCACGACGCGGTCGCTGAGGTTCAGCGTGATGGTGACGTCGGTGTGCAGTTCGCGAAAGCGCGGCACCAGCGGCGCCACGTGGCGGCGCCCGAAGCCGGCCGGCGCCGTGATGCGCAGGTGCCCGCTGGCCTTGACGCCGCCGGCGCTGACGCTGGCTTCGGCATTGGCCAGGTCGGCCAGCAGGCGCTGGCAGTCCTCGAGGAAGGCACTGCCCTCATGGGTGAGCGTGATGCGCCGCGTGGTGCGCACCAGCAGCTTGACGCCCAGCCGCTCCTCCAGGGCGTCGAGACGCCGGCCCATGATGGCCGGCGCGACCCCCTCGGCGCGCGCGGCGGCCGTGAGGCTGCCCTTGGTCGCGACCGAGACGAAGGATTCGAGCTGCTTGAGCTTGTCCATGCCGGGGGGATTATGGGAGCGCAGGTCATGAATCGCAGTCGCCGGCACGGAATTGCGCTCCCCGAGCGCTACGAAGGCCGGGTTCATTCTCGCCATGCGGAACATGTTTTTGCTTTCCGAAGGCGATTACACCGATCAAAGTCACGGATCGATAGACTTTGACGTCGTCAATAACCCAGGGGGTTCGTAATAAAGTCGAACCATGGATCATCCCAAGGCGGTGCTGTTCGACGCTTATGGCACGCTCTTCGACGTCTACAGCGTGGGCCTGCTCGCGGAACAGCTGTTCCCCGGCCGGGGCGAGGCGCTGTCCGTCCTGTGGCGTGACAAGCAGATCGAATACACCCGGCTGGTCACGACCAGCAACGACGGCGCGCACTACCGCCCCTTCTGGGAGCTGACGCGCGCGAGCCTGCGGTACGCCTGCAAGCGCCTGGGCCTGGAGCTCACCGCCGCGCGCGAAGAGCAACTGATGAACCAGTACCGGCATCTCTCGGACTTTCCCGAGGGGCGCGAGGTGCTGCAGGCCCTGAAGACCCGCGGCGTGGCCACGGGCATCCTGAGCAACGGCGATCCCGGGATGCTGGGGATCGCGGTGCGCAGCGCGGGCCTGGACGGCCTGCTCGATCACGTGATCAGCGTGGACGCGGTGCGCAAGTACAAGACGCACCCCGAGGCCTATCGCCTCGGCACGCAGGCGTTGAAGAAGCCGGCCTCGCAGATCCTGTTCGTCAGCTGCAACGCCTGGGACGCCCTCGCCGCCACCTGGTTCGGCTTCCGCACCCTCTGGGTCAACCGCTACGGGCTGCCCTTCGAGGAGCTCGGCACCCAGCCCACCCGCACCGGCACCTCGCTCGACGACGTGCTCGCCTTTTTCGATTCGCAACTTCCGGAGTAGAAGGACATGACCAGCCGTACCCCCATCCACGGTCTCCAGGTGGACAGCGCCCTGGCGCGCTTCCTCGACGAACAGGTGCTGCCCACCGTCGGTGTCGACAAGACCCGCTTCTGGCAGGGCTTCGACGCGATCGTGCGCGACCTCGGCCCGAAGAACGCCGCGCTGCTCGCCGAACGCGATCGCCTGCAGTCCGAGCTGGATGGCTGGCACCGCAAGAACCCCGGCCCGATCCGCGACATGGCGGCCTACCGCGGCTTCCTCGAGAAGATCGGCTACCTGGTGCCCAATCCGGAGGGCGTGCAGGCCACCACCGCCAACGTCGACGCGGAACTCGCGCTGCAGGCCGGCCCGCAGCTGGTGGTTCCCATCCTGAATGCGCGCTACGCGCTCAACGCCGCCAACGCCCGCTGGGGTTCGCTGTACGACGCGCTGTACGGCACCGACGTGATCCCCGAGGCCGGCGGCGCCGAGAAGGGCCCGGGCTACAACGAGGTGCGCGGCGCCAAGGTGATCGCCCGCGCGCGTGAAGTGCTGGACCAGGCCGCGCCGCTGGCGAGCGGCTCGCATGCCGACGCCACCGCGTACAAGGTCGAAGGCGGCAAGCTGGTGGTGGCGCTCAAGGGCGGGCAGTCCACTGGCCTGAAGGATCCCGCGAAGTTCGTGGGCTGGCAGGGCGAGGCGGCCGCGCCGTCGTCGGTGCTCCTGAAGAACAACGGCCTGCACCTGGACATCGTCATCGATCGCAGCAGCCCCATCGGCCAGACCGATGCCGCCGGCGTGGCGGACGTGATCGTCGAAGCGGCGCTCTCCACCATCCTGGACCTGGAAGACTCCATCGCCGCCGTCGACGCCCAGGACAAGCTGCTCGCCTACCGCAACTGGATGGGCATCCTGCAGGGCACGCTCACCGAGCAGGTGAACAAGGGCGGCAAGAGCTTCACGCGCGGCCTGAACCCGGACCGCGTGTACCGCGGCGCCGACGGCAACGAACTGCGCCTGCATGGCCGCTCGCTGCTGTTCCTGCGCAACGTGGGCCACCTCATGACCAACCCTGCCATCCTGTGGGACGGCGGCAAGGAGATCCACGAAGGGATCATGGACGCGGTGATCACCACCGCCATCGCGATGATCGACCTGCAGAAGGGCAAGGGCGAGAAATCGGGAAGCGACACAAGCGTCGCGGGCATCCGCAACTCGCGCACCGGCTCGGTCTACATCGTCAAGCCCAAGATGCACGGCCCCGCGGAAGTGGCCTTCGCTTCCGAACTCTTCGGCCGCGTGGAGCAGCTGCTGGGCCTGCCGGAGAACACCGTGAAGCTGGGCATCATGGACGAGGAGCGCCGCACCAGCGTCAACCTGCAGGCCTGCATCCAGGCCGCGGCGGCGCGGGTGGCCTTCATCAACACCGGCTTCCTCGATCGCACCGGCGACGAGATGCACACCGCGATGTACGCGGGCCCGATGATCCGCAAGGGCGACATGAAGTCCAGCGCCTGGATCCAGGCCTACGAGAAGAGCAACGTGCTGGTGGGACTGGCCTGCGGCCTGCGCGGGCGCGCGCAGATCGGCAAGGGCATGTGGGCCATGCCGGACATGATGGCCGCGATGCTGGAACAGAAGATCGCGCACCCGAAGGCCGGTGCCAACACCGCCTGGGTGCCCTCGCCCACGGCCGCCACGCTGCACGCGCTGCACTACCACCAAGTCGACGTGTTCGGCGTGATGCAGGACCTGGAGAAGACCGGCGCGGACGCCGAGCGCGAGAACCTGCTGAATGGCCTGCTCACCGTGCCCGTCGCCGCCGAGGCGAAGTGGAGCGCCGAGGAGCGCCAGCAGGAGTTGGACAACAACGCGCAGGGCATCCTGGGCTACGTGGTGCGCTGGATCGACCAGGGCGTGGGCTGCTCCAAGGTGCCCGACATCCACAACGTGGGCCTGATGGAAGACCGCGCGACGCTGCGCATCTCCAGCCAGCACATCGCGAACTGGCTGGAGCACGGCGTGGTGACGAAGGAACAGGTGATGGAGACCTTCCAGCGCATGGCCGCCGTGGTGGACAGGCAGAACGCGGGCGACCCGTTCTACAAGCCCATGGCCGGCAACTGGGAGACCTCCTTCGCCTACCGCGCGGCGCTCGACCTGGTGCTCCAGGGCAAGGAGCAACCGAGCGGCTACACCGAGCCGCTGCTGCATGCGTGGCGGCTGAAAGTGAAGGCGGCGGCGCAGTAGCGCCAACGTCCTACCGACACCACTCGGCGGACGGGCGCGACCACTCGTCCTGCCTGTGTTCGTAACAGGTGTGACCAAGATCGGGGGGCGCTGCGGCGACGTGTCGCCGCGCCCGCGCAGCGCATAAAGTCGCTCGCAACATGGCTCCCTACTCGACCCAAGCCACGCAGTGCCTGGAGCTCGCCGCGGCCGCGGCCCCCGCGCTGCTCTCGCGCGCCATCGAGCAGGCGGTCGCCTCGCTGCAGCAGGAGGAGGACCGCGCGCCCAGGATGCCGCAGCGGCAGGAGCTGGCCGATGCCTGGCTGGCGCTCACGCGCAGCCGCGCCGACTGGTCCCAGCGCTACCCGGACCTGCTGCGCCAGGCGCAGTTCACCCCCGCACGCGACACGCAGGCCGGACCCGCCACGGCGCCGGCCGAAGACGACCGCTTCGGCGGACTCACGCTGGTGGACGAGGAAGCCGTCACGCGCGAGATCGAAAGCGCCCGCCTGCTGCAGCTGCTGGCCGCGCGGCTGGAGCAGCCGCTGGCCGAACTCGACGCCCTCATGAGCACGGCGCTCGGGCTCGCCACCGTGCAGCCCGAGAGCAATCCGCTGCGGCCGCAGATCTTCGCCGACGCGCTTGGCGAGCTGATGCAGCCGGAGCAGCAACCCCAGATGGCGCGCCTGTGGAGCCGCCACCTCGCCGAGCCGCTGGCGAACGAGCTGGAAGCCGTCTACCGCGAGGCCTTGCAGCTGCTGCGCGACGCGCAGGTGGAAGCGGCGACCTACCGCGTGCTGCCTTCGGGCCACGCGCCCCTGATGCCGTCCGAACCCGAACCGCAATCCCACGCAGGGCACGAGACGCAGTCGCATGCGCATCAAGGCCGCGGCGGCTGGGGTGAAGGCCACGGCGCCGGCGGTGCGGGTTCCGCCGAAGGCGCACTGCCCTCCCTGGGCGTGACCGGCCCGCTGGGCGGCGCTTCCTGGGCCGACCTCTCCGGCTATGCGCTGGGCGACGAGCTGTTCCAGAACTTCCTGTTCTCGCGCGCGCAGCCCTCCTCGCAGCCGCTGGCGCCCGCCTACTACGCCAAGGTCGACGCGCAGCTGAGCGCGATCGAGCGCGCGGCGGCCGATGCCTTCGAGCCCTTCGACGCCGCGGCCGTGCAGTCGCAGCGCTCGCTCGCGCCCGTGGAGCGCCCGCACCGTCCGGTGGCGACCTCGCGCACGCTCGATACCTCGGTGTGGGGCCGCTGGGCGCAGGCGCGCGAGCGTTCGCTGCATCGCTCGCGCCTGAAGAAGGAAGCGCGCCAGGTCGGCCAGGTGCTGGGCCTGGAGGTCGTGCGCAAGCTGGTCGACCAGGTCGCGCGCGCCCCGCCCCAGCTCCCCCCCCTGCGCGAAGCCGTCGTCGCGCTCGAACCGGCGCTCGCCCGCCTGGCCCTGGTCGCGCCGCGCTTCTTCGCGCAGGAAGACCATGCGGGCCGCCGGCTGGTGGAACGCGTCGCGGAACGCAGCTTCCGCTACAACGACGAATTCGCCTCCGACTTCGATGCCTTCTTCGAGGGCGTGCGATCCGCCTTCCAGGGACTGAACGACGCCGAGGTCGAGAACGACGCGCCCTTCGCGCAGGCCCTGGGCCGGCTGGAGCAGCGCTGGTCCGACGAGGACGCGCTGGCCGAGGCGGACCGCAAGGTCGCCGTCGACGCGGTGCACTTCGCCGAGGCGCGCGAGGCCGAGGCGGCGCAGATCGCCTGGGGCATGAGCCAGCGCTCGGACCTCGACGGCGTGCCGGCCGTGGTGCAGGACTTCCTGTTCGGCCCCTGGGCGCTGGTGATGGCGCACGCCCGGCTGACGGACACCACCAAGCAGATCGACCCGGGCGGCTGGACCGCCATCGTGTCGGACCTGCTGTGGAGCGTGAAGACCGAGCAGACGCTGCGCGAGCCGGCGCGCCTGTTCGCGATCCTGCCCGGGCTGCTGGAGAAGCTGCGCAGCGGGCTGGCGCTGCTGGGGCAGGACGCCACGCAGCACGAGAACTTCTACGCCGCCCTCGAGAAACTGCACCGCCCCGTGCTGAAGCTGCGCGCCAAGTCGCGCCACGCGCGGCACGGGCTCGACGCCGAGCCGCAGCTCGACGAGGCACTCCTTTCCACCCGCAGGCAGCAGCCCCGCCCACCCGGCGGCGCCCCGTGGCTCACGCCCAAGGAGCTGCATGCGGCCGGCTTCGAGGAGGAGCGCACCAGCGCGCCCGCTCCCCTCGAGGCCACGACGGCGGACGCCGAGACCGGCGCCATCATCGCGGGCCTGCGCCAGGGCTGCTGGGTGGACCTTTACGTGCGCGAAGGCTGGCGCCGCGCCAGCCTGAGCTGGGTGAGCTCGCGCCAGACGCTGTTCATGTTCGTGAGCAACGGCCGGCAGCCGCACTCGATGACGCGCCGCAGCCTGGAGCGCCTGGTGCGCGAGCGGCTGCTGCGCCCGGTGGACGCCGCAGCGGTCGTGCCACGCGCCATCGAGGCGCTGTCCCAGCAGCGGCGCGAGGAGGCGCGGGACGCCCGCGCGCAGCGCGCCGCCAGCGAGGACGCCGTCCCCGCCACCCGGCGCTACACTGGGCTTCGTGAGCGCCGCGCCATCGATCCCTGCCGATCCCACGCTGTGCCCCCTGTGCGGGCAGGCGAACCGCTGCGCCAACGAGATCGAGCGCGCCACCGGCGTGAAGCAGGACGCCTGCTGGTGCACGCAGGTGGATTTCGGCGCCGACCTGCTGGCGCGCGTGCCCGAGCCGGCCCGGCGCCTGGCCTGCATCTGCGCCCGCTGCGCAGGGAGTGAAGCGGGCGCGTGACCGACTCCGGATCCGTCGAGGCGATGGCCGCGCGGCACGGGCCGCGCTACCGCTGGCTGCTGATGCTGTCGGTCATGGTGGGCACCATGGCCTCCATCATGTCGTCGACCGTGGTGAACGTCGCCATTCCCGACATGAGCCACCATTTCGCGCTGAGCCAGGAACGCGCGCAATGGGTCAGCTCCGGCTTCATGGTGGCGATGACGGTGTCCATGCTCACCACGCCCTGGCTGCTGGGGCGCTTCGGCTATCGCCGCACCTACGTGGGCACCATGCTGCTGCTGATGGCGGGCGGCATCGTGGGCGGCATCGCCACCGACTTCGGGCTCGTGCTGGCCGGCCGCATCGCCGAAGGCCTGGCCGCCGGCGTGGTGCAACCGATTCCCGCCATCATCATGCTGCGCGCCTTCGAGCCGCGCGAACAGGGCCGCGCCAGCGGCCTGTTCGGCATGGGCGTGGTGCTCGCGCCGGCGCTGGGTCCCAGCCTCGGCGGACTGCTGGTCGACTTGTGGGGCTGGCGCTCCATCTTCTTCATGGTGATCCCGTTCTGCCTCGCGTCCATCTGGCTCGGCTACCGGTACGTGCCCACCAGCCCGCCGGGCGGGGCCGCGGCGCAGGGCGGCAGCCGCCTCGACTGGCGCGGCCTCGCGCTCGGCAGCGTGGGCACGCTGTGCCTGCTGAACGGGCTGGTCGAAATGCGCGGCGGCGATCCGCTCCTGACCACATTGCTCCTGGGCGGCGCGGTGCTCGCCTTCGCCGGCACGATCGCGTGGCTGCGCCATGCGCCGCGCAGCGGGCGCGAGCCGCTGCTGAACCTCGCGCTGTTCGCGCACCGCACCTATGCGCTGGGCACGCTGGTGGCCTTCATCTACGGCATCGCGCTGTTCGGCTCCACCTACCTGCTGCCCGTCTACATGCAGATGGGCCTCGGCCTGCCGGCCTCGCACGTGGGCACCATCCTGCTGCCTTCAGGCATCGTGCTGGCCATCACGATCGGCATCGCCGGCCGCCTGGTGAACCGGCTTTCCACGCGGACGATGGTGGGCGGGGGGCTCGCGCTGCTCACGGCGTCCTTCGCGCTGATCCCGGCCGTGCCGCCGCAGTCGCCGCTGCTCGCCCTCGTGGCCGTCGCGACGCTGGGGCGCATCGGCCTGGGCTTCATCCTGCCTTCGCTGAACCTGGGCGCGATGCGGCCGCTGGACAAGGCACAGATCCCGCAAGGCGCGAGCGCGATCAACTTCGTGCGCATGCTGGGCGGCGCGGCCGGCGTGAGCCTGTGCGCCGTGGTGCTGGAATGGCGCCTCGCGGCCCATGGCCAGATGCTGGTGGGCGCGGGCACCAGCCCCGAGCGGCTCGCCGCCTTCAACGAATCCTTCCTGCTGCTGGCCGCCGTCTGCGCACTGGCGGTGGCCGCGGCCTGGCAGCTGCGCGACGCGCCCCGTGCCGTGGCGGCTGCCCAATAATCGTCCCATGTGCCAGCTGCTGGGGATGAACTGCAACACGCCCACGGACGTGACGTTCAGCTTCGCGGGTTTCCGCCAGCGCGGCGGCCGCACGGACGAGCACGCCGACGGCTGGGGCATCGCCTTCTTCGAAGGTCTCGGCATCCGGCATTTCGTGGACCACCAGCCGGCCGCCGATTCGCCCATCGCCGACCTGATCCGCCGCTACCCGATCAAGAGCCGCCACGTCGTCGCGCACATCCGCAAGGCGACGCAAGGCGTGGTGGCGCTGGAGAACTGCCATCCCTTCGTGCGCGAGCTGTGGGGCCGCTACTGGGTGTTCGCGCACAACGGCGACCTGAAGGACTTCCATCCGCGCCTGCACGCGCACTTCCGTCCGGTGGGCACCACGGACAGCGAACGCGCCTTCTGCTGGCTGATGCAGGAGATGGCGAAGTCGCACGCGGGGGTACCCAGCGTGGAGGAGCTCACGCTCACGCTGCGCGAGCTCGCGCCGCAGATCGCGCGCCACGGCTGCTTCAACTTCATGCTGTCCAACGGCGACGCGCTGTGGGCGCACTGCTCCACCAACCTCTGGTACGTGGAGCGCAAGCACCCGTTCGCGCACGCGCAGCTGGCCGACGAGGACCTCAGCGTCGACTTCGCGCAGCACACCACGCCCGAGGACAAGGTGGCCGTGGTGGTGACGGCGCCGCTGACGGTGAACGAGGCCTGGACGCAGTTCAGGCCCGGCGAGCTGAAGGTGTTCGTCGACGGCCAGGCGCGCTAGGAGCCTGCCTCAGGCGCGCGCGAGCGCCTTCTCCAGGGCGTCGATGAACATCGCCGGTACGTCGAAGCCCGTGCCCTGCGTGATCTCCTGGAAGCAGGTCGGGCTGGTGACGTTGATCTCGGTGAGGCGGTCGCCGATGATGTCCAGCCCCACCAGCAGCAGCCCGCGCTGCGCCAGCAGCGGCCCGATCGTCGCGGCGATCTCGCGGTCGGCATCGGAGATCGGCTGCACCACGCCCTTGCCGCCCACGGCCAGGTTGCCGCGGATCTCGCTGCCCTGCGGGATGCGCGCCAGGCAGAAGGGCACCACCTCGCCGCCGATCACCAGCACGCGCTTGTCGCCCTGCGCGATCTCCGGCACGAAGCGCTGCACCATGATCGTGGTCGCCCCGCCGCCGTTGAGCGTCTCGATGATGGAGCCCAGGTTCAGGCCGTCCGGCCCGACGCGGAAGATGCCCATGCCGCCCATGCCGTCCAGCGGCTTGAGGATGATGTCGCCGTGCTCGGCGTGGAAGCGCTTCACCTCCTCGGCCTGCCGCGTGACGAGCGTGGGGCTCACGTACTGCGGGAACTCCATGATCGCCAGCTTCTCCGGGTGGTCCCGCAGCGAAGCCGCCTTGTTGAAGACCCGCGCGCCCTCGCGCTCGGCCTGCTCCAGCAGGTGCGTGGCGTAGAAGAACTCGCTGTCGAAGGGCGGGTCCTTGCGCATCAGCACGGCGTCGAAATCCTTCAGCGGCCGCGTCGCGGTGCGATCCACCTGGAACCATGCGTCCTCGCTTCCGGTGAGCGTGATCTCGCGCACCTGCGCCTGTACGAAGCCGCCGCTGCGCCAGCCGATGTGGGCCGGCTCGCAGGCCGCGATGCGGTGGCCGCGGCGCTGCGCCTCCCGCATCATGGAAAAGGTGGTGTCCTTGTAGACCTTGAAGACCTCGAGCGGGTCGGCGACGAAGAGGATGTTCATGGTGGCAGTGCTTTTGCGCCGCACTGTCGCACAAAACGGGAGGGCCCGCGAAGAGGCCTAGATTTCCACCTTGCTCCCGAGCTCCACCACCTGGTTGCTCGGAAGGTTCAGGAACTCGGCCGCCGCGCCGGCGTTGTGGTGCATCTGCGCGAACAGCTTCTCGCGCCACGGCGCCATGCCGCCGCCGATGGTGGGCACCACCACGTCGCGCGAGAGGAAGTAGCTGGTGGTCATGGGCTCCAGCGCGCAGCCGTGGCCGCGCACCTGCTCCAGCGCGCGGGGGATGTCCACGTCGTTCTTGAAGCCGTAGTGCAGCGTCACCTGCCAGCAGTCGTGCCCCAGCGGCTCGATCTCGGCGCGGTGGTCCAGGCCCACCCAGGGCACCTCGTGGTAGCGCACGGTGACGAACAGGTTGTGCTCGTGCAGCACCTTGTTGTGCTTGAGGTTGTGCAGCATCGCGTTGGGCACCGTGCCCGGCTCCGGCGTGAGGAACACCGCCGTGCCCGCCACGCGCGTCGGCGGGCTCACGAACACCGACTCGAGGAAGCTGCGCAGGTCGAAGGACTCCGCCTTCAGCGTCTCGCCGAGGATCGCGCGGCCCTTCTTCCAGGTGGTCATCACGGTGAACATCACCATGCCGATCAGCACCGGGAACCAGCCGCCGTCGATGATCTTGAGCGTGTTGGATGCGAAGAACAGGAGGTCCACGACGAAGAACAGGCTCGTGGCCGAAAGGCACAGCCACAGGGGCAGTTTCCACGCGTAGCGGATCACGAAGAAGGTGAGCACCGTCGTGATCAGCATGTCGGTCGTGACGGCGATGCCGTACGCCGCGGCGAGATTGGTGGAATTGCGGAACAGCCCCACCGCCAGCACGATGGTGGCGAACAGCAGCCAGTTCACCACCGGCACGTACACCTGTCCGGTCTCGTTCACGGAGGTGTGGCGGATCACCATGCGCGGCAGGTAGCCGAGCTGGATCGCCTGCTTGGTCACGGAGAAGGCGGCGGACAGCAGGGCCTGCGAGGCGATCACCGTCGCGGCCGTGGCCAGGATCACCAGCGGCACCAGCAGGAATTCCGGCGCCATGCGGTAGAAGGGATTCTCCAGCGCGCTCGGGTCGGACAGCAGCAGCGCTCCTTGGCCGAAGTAGTTCAGCACCAGGCAGGGCATCACCAGCGAGAACCACGCCAGGCGGATCGGCTTCTTGCCGAAGTGGCCCAGGTCCGCATACAGCGCCTCGGTGCCCGTCACGGTAAGCACCAGCGCGCCCAGCAGGACGAAGGCCGTGCCCTTCTGTTCCACCGCGAAGCGCAGCGCATGCAGCGGATTCACGGCCGCCAGCACTTCCGGGTGCGCGACGATGTGCGGGATGCCCAGGGCCGCGAGGGCGAGGAACCACACGGCGCAGATCGGCCCGAAGAAGCGGCCGATGCCGCTGGTGCCGTTCTTCTGCACGTAGAACAGCCCGAAGATGATCACCAGCGCCAGCGGCACGATGTACGGATGGAAGGCGGGCGACAGCAGCTCCAGCCCCTCCACCGCCGACAGCACCGAGATGGCCGGCGTGATCACGCCGTCGCCGTAGAAGATCGCCGTGCCGAAGATGCCCACCGCCAGCAGCATGTTGCGCAGCGCGGGGCGGTCCGCCACCGCGTTCGAGGCCAGCGCCAGCATGGCGATCAGCCCGCCCTCGCCGTTGTTGTCGGCGCGCAGGATCAGCGTGACGTACTTGAGGGAGACGATCACGGTGACCGTCCAGAACACCAGCGACAGCACCCCGTAGACGTTGGCCGGCGTCAGCGGCACGTGGGAGGTGTTGAACAGCACCTTCAGGGCGTACAGCACGCTGGTGCCGATGTCGCCGTAGACGATGCCGATGGCGCCGAGGGTCAGCGCCGCGAGCGAGGATTTCGAGTTCTGCACGGGCAGCCCCGGCGCGCCGTGGCGCGGACTCCGGGGGTCTTCGAGTTGGGACGGCTATTGTGCCCGCGGGGGCGCAGCGCGTGCGCCCGCATGTTGCGGTGCAACAACCCTCAGTCGTAGACCAGCGCCTCGGGGTCGGTCGCTTCCAGCTCGTAGCTCGCCGCCAGCATGGCCAGGCGGCCGATCACGCCGTACATGTAGAAGCGGTTCGGCGCGCTCGCGCCCGGCTTCTGGCCCGGCTGGGGTAAGCGCGTACTCTCGGCGAAGGCCAGCGGCACGAAGCTCGCGCCCGGCGCATTGAGGTTCTCGTCGACGCCCCGCTCGGCATGGATGCGGTAGAAGCCGCCCACCACGTAGCGGTCCATCAGGTAGACCACGGGCTCGGCCACGGCCTCGTTCATCCGCTCCGCCGTCAGCACGCCTTCCTGGATGATCACGTCGGTGATCGCCTGCCCGGTCTTGATGACGGGCGGCTTGTTCTTCGGCCGCTGCCTGATGGCGTCGAGGTCCTTCACGTCGCGCACGGTCATGATGCCCATGCCGGCGCTGCCGTTGTCGGCCTTCACGATCACGAACGGCTTCTCGTTGATGCCGTATTCCTTGTACTTCTTGCGCACCTTCGCCAGCAGGGCATCGACGTTGGTGCGCAGGCACTCCAGACCTTCCTCGCGCGTGAAGTCCAGCTCGCCGCAGCGGTTGAACAGCGGGTTCACCAGCCACGGGTCGATGCCCAGCATCTTGCCGAAGCGCTTGCCCACCTCCTCGTAGCTCTGGAAGTGCCGGCTCTTGCGCCGCACCGACCAGCCCGCGTGCAGCGGCGGCAGCAGGTACTGCTCGTGCAAGTCCTCCAGGATGCCCGGCGCGCCGGCCGTGAGGTCGTTGTTCAGGAGGATGGTGCAGGGATCGAAGTTCTTCAGCCCCAGGCGCCGCTTGCTGCGCACCACCGGCTCCAGCGTCACCGTGTCGCCGCCGGGCAGCTCGATGGTGGTGGCCTTCTTGATCGCGGGATCGATGGAGCCCACGCGCACGTTGAGGCCCGCCATGCGGAAGATCCGCTGCAGCTGCGCGATGTTGGCCAGGTAGAAGGTGTTGCGCACGTTCTCCGGCACCACCAGCAGGTTCTTGGCCTCGGGGCAGATCTTCTCGATGGCCGCCATCGCCGCCTGGACCGCCAGCGGCAGCATCTCCTGCGTGAGGTTGTTCCAGCCGCCCGGGTACAGGTTGGTGTCCACCGGCGCGAGCTTGAAGCCGGCGTTGCGGATGTCCACCGAGCAGTAGAAGGGCGGCGTGTGCTCCATCCACTCCAGGCGGAACCAGCGTTCGACGGCCGGCATCGACTCGAGGATGCGCTGCTCGAGCTCGTTGATGGGGCCCGTGAGGGCCGTGATCAGGTGCGGAACCATGCGGTCCTCTTGTTGTCGTCGATCAGGAGCGGATCTCGCCTTCGCCCAGCACGATCCATTTCAGCGAGGTGAGGCCCTCGATGCCCACCGGCCCGCGGGCGTGGAACTTGTCGGTGCTGATGCCGATCTCGGCGCCCAGCCCGAACTCGAAACCGTCGGCGAAGCGCGTGCTGGCGTTGACCATCACGCTGGCCGAATCCACCTCGCGCAGGAAACGCTGCGCGTGCACGTGGTCGCGCGTGAGGATGGCGTCGGTGTGGTGCGAGGAATAGCGGTTGATGTGCGCGATCGCCTCGTCCACGCCCGCCACCACCTTGATGCTGATGATGGGCGCGAGGTACTCCTCGTACCAGTCCTGTTCGGTCGCATCCTGCAGGTTCGCGCCCGGCACGCACTGCAGCAGCGCCTTGGCCTCTGGATCGCAGCGCATCTCCACGCCCTTGGCGGCGAAGACCGCGCCGATGCGCGGCAGGAACTCGCGCGCGACGCCGCGCGCCACCAGCAGGCCCTCGCTGGCGTTGCAGGGGCTGTATTTCTGCGTCTTGGCGTTGTCGGTCACCTTCACGGCCAGGTCGAGGTCGCAGGGATCGTCGACGTAGGTGTGGCAGTTGCCGTCCAGGTGCTTGATCACCGGCACCTTGGCCTCGCGCGAGATCCGCTCGATGAGCCCCTTGCCGCCGCGCGGGATGATCACGTCCACGTGCTGCGGCATCGCGATCAGCCGGCCCACGGCCTCGCGGTCGGTGGTCTGCACCAGCTGCACGGCGTGGGCGGGCAGGCCCGCTTCTCCCAGCGCCTGCTGCACCAGCCGCGCCAGCGCCTTGTTGGATTCGATCGCCTCCGAGCCGCCGCGCAGGATGCAGGCGTTGCCGCTCTTGATGGACAGGCTCGCCGCCTCGATGGTCACGTTGGGGCGGCTCTCGAAGATCATGCCGAACACGCCGATCGGCACGCGCATCTGGCCCACGCGGATGCCGCTGGGCTGCTGCTTCATGCCGATGATCTCGCCGATGATGTCGGGCATCACGGCCAGCTGCTCGCAGCCCACGGCCAGGGTCTCGATGATCTTCGGCGTCAGCCGCAGGCGGTCCACCATGGGCGCGGCCAGGCCGGCGGCGGTGGCGCGATCCAGGTCCCTGGCGTTGTCCGCCTGCAGGCCCGCGACGCCGGCGCGCAGCAGCGCCGCCAGTCCGCGCAGGGCGGCCGCCTTCTGCGCCGCCGGGGCCGCCGCCATGCGGGCGGAGGCCTCCCGGGCCTGCAGGCCCAGGCTTTCCATGTGCTCGGCGATATTCACGGCGTTCATGAGCTCATTATCGCCCGGCAGGTCTTAGGCAAGGGTTAGGGGACGGCCGCTCCCGGCCGTGCCGGCCCTCTCCCGGCTCCTCCCCCTGGAGCGGAAGGAGACGCGGCCAGGCAGAGGTCCGTGGCCAGCCTGTGCAGGGCCTGCCAGCCGTTGGCCGGCCAGCCCGGAACCCTCAGGCCCTTCACGATGCCGTCCACCTGGTGCGCCGCGTGCAGCAGGTTGTCCAGCGCGGTGGGCGTCAGGCGCGGCAGGACGCGCTCGAACAGCTTTTCCTTCAGGCCCCAGACGCGCTGCTCGCGCAGGGCCATGGGCAGCGGGCGGCCGGCGGCCATCGCATCCTTCACCCGCTTGAGCGCGCGGATGTCCTCGGCGAGCGTGTAGTGCACCAGCACCTCGGCCTCGCCCTCGGCCTGCAGGCCTTCCAGCATGCGCTGCACGCGGGCGAGCTGCCCGCCCAGCACGGCCTCGGACAGCTTGAAGACGTCGTAGCGCGCCACGTTCAGCACGGCGCTTTCCACCTGCTCGAAGCGCAGCTCGCCAGCCGGGTACAGCAGCGCGAGCTTCTGGATCTCCTGGTGCGCGGCCAGCAGGTTGCCTTCCACCCGGTCGGCGAAGAACTGCAGCGTGCGCTGGCCCTCCTCGCCGGCGGCCACGCGCTGGTCCTGCCGCGCGAGGCGCTGCGAGATCCATTGCGGCAGCGCGCCGCGCTCCACGGGTTGCAGCTCGATCATCACGCCGGCGCCGTCCAGCGCGGCGAACCACGCCGACTTCTTCGTGGCGAAATCCAGGCGCGGCAGCAGAACGAGGGTGAGCGTGCTGTCGTTGCCCGCCGCGCTTTCCGCCAGTTGCTGCAGCGCGGTGCTGCCGTCCTTGCCCGGCTTGCCCGAAGGGATGCGCACCTCGACGATCTGCTTGTCGGCGAACAGGCTCAGCGAGCCGCCGGCGGCCAGCACGGCGCTCCAGTCGAAATGCGCGCCGGCGACGGTGTGCACCGTGCGCTCGGTGTAACCCTGCTCGCGCGCGGCCGCGCGGATCGCGTCGGCCGCTTCCTGCACCAGCAGCGGCTCGTCGCCATGCAGCGTGTAGAGGGGGCGCAGCCCGCGCTGGAGGTGCTGGGTGAGTTGGGCGGCCGCGAGCTGCATGCGGGGAGTTTAGCGGGGGGCGTCGGGCGGCGGCCATGTCGGGGTTCGCGTTCGGGCTCACCGCCGACCTACGAAAACGGCGCCGTGTCCCTGCCTCGTAGGGCGGGGTGAGCGGCGAAGCCCGAACCCCGCCGCCGCCACGAGCCGACGCCGCGTTCATGGCCTTCGCCCGCCTTCGTAGGGCGGGTGAGCGGCGAAGCGCGAACCCCGCCGCCGCGGCATCACGCCGTGGCCGCCGCCCGCGCCGCCGCGCTCTTCCCACCCAGCCCCAGCTGCGCATGCCTCTCCTTCGCCACCCGATGGAAGATGTCCACCGCGCGATCGATCAGCTCGCAGGTGATCGTCAGCGGCGGCGCGAAGCGGATCACCGTCTCGTGCGTTTCCTTGGACAGCACGCCCGCCGCGGCCAGCCGCTCCACCAGGTCGCGCGCGCTGGTGCAAGAGGGCTCGATGTCCACCCCCACCCACAGGCCCCGCCCGCGCACGTCGCGGATCAGCGGCTGCACCTGCGCCTGCACCTCGCGCAGGCGCCGGAACAGGTAGTCGCCCTTGGCCGCGCACTGCTCCACCAGGCCTTCCTCCTGCAGCACTTTCAGGCCCTCCAGCGCCACGGCGGCCGCCAGTGCGTTGCCGCCGAAGGTGGACCCGTGGCTGTTGGGGATGAACACGTCCATCACCGCGGCGTCGGCGCAGAAGGCGCTCACGGGCAGCAGGCCGCCGCCCAGCGCCTTGCCGAGCACCAGCGCGTCGGGCCGGATGCCCTCGTGCTCGAAGGCGAACCACTTGCCCGTGCGGCCCAGGCCGGCCTGCACCTCGTCGTCGATCAGGAGGATGTTGTTCTCGGTGCACCAGGCGCGCAGCTCGCGGAAGAAGCCCGCCGGCGGAACGATGACGCCGGCCTCGCCCTGGATGGGCTCGATGAGCACGGCGCAGGTGTCCGCCGTGGCGGCGGCGCGCACGCTGTCCATGTCGCCGAAGTCGAAGTGCTGGAAGCCGCCGTCGAAGGGTCCGAAGCCGGTGCGGTACTCCTCCTCGCTGGAGAAGCCCACGATGGTGCTCGTGCGGCCGTGGAAGTTGCCGCGTGCCACCAGGATGCGCTGGCGTCCGTCAGGGATGCCCTTGACGCGATGGCCCCACCGGCGCGCGCACTTGATCGCCGTCTCCACCGCCTCGGCGCCGGTGTTCATGGGCAGCGCGCGCTCGAAGCCGGTGACCTCGGAGACCTTCTCCAGCAGCGGCCCGAGCGTGGTGCCGTAGTACGCCCGGGACATCACCGCGACCTTTTCGAGCTGCCGCTGCGCGGCCGCGACGATGCGCGGATGCAGGTGGCCGTGGCTGACCGAGGAGTACGCGCTCATCATGTCGACGTACTCGCGGCCTTCCACGTCCCAGACCAGGCAGTCCTTCGCGCGCTCGACCACCACCGGCACCGGCGCGTAGTTGCGCGCGCCGAAGCGCGCCTCCTGCGCGATGTGGCTCTGGGTTGCACTCATGTTGCACATGCGGCCTCCTCGACACGACGTAGAGGAAGAGGTTCGCACCGGCCGCGCCGCCGGGATGTAGGACGCGGTCGGACGTCGCCCGCGCGCGGGCCACGGCGCCCGCCGGACGCCTTCTTACAGCGCGCGCAGGGCCGCCAGGCGGCGCATCAGCTGCTGCACGATGTCGTTCTGCATGTCGCGGTACAGCAGCGTCTCCTCGCCTTCCTTGGCGAGCACCGCGCTTTCGTTGAAGCTGATGTCCCGCTGCTGCAGCAGCTCCGTATCGGGGATCAGCTCGCGGCCCTGCGGCGTGAGCAGCCGGAAGGTCACGCGCAGGCGCAGCTGGTACTCGCGCACCTGGCCGCTGGCGTTGATGCCCACCACGACGCGCTCGCGCTGTTCCTGCCGCAAGTCCAGGACCACCTGCACGTCGCCGGGATCGCCGGGGCCCAGCACCTGCACCGAGCCGTCGGCCGCCAGGTTGCGCCGCAGCTGGGTGGCCACCGCGGTGCCGCCGTTGACCCGGATCGAATCGAAGACGAAATCCGGCGCCTTGCGCAGCTGGAAGCCGCAGCCCGCCAGCAATGCGGCCGCGCCACCCGAAAGGAGCAGGCGGCGCTTCATACGACCACGTTCACCAGGCGACCCGGCACCACGACCACCTTCTTCGGTGTCGCGCCGCCGCCGAACTTCGCGAAGCCTTCGCTCGCCAGCGCGATGCGTTCGATCTCCGCCTTGTCGGCGCCAGCCGGCACCAGGATGGAGCCGCGCATCTTGCCGTTGACCTGCAGCACCAGCTCGACCTCGTCCTGCCGCAGCGCCGATTCGTCCACCTGCGGCCAGGGCGCGTCCAGCAGGTCGCCGTGCGCCTGCACGTAGCCCAGCTCGTTCCACAGGGCGTGCGCGATGTGCGGCGTGGCCGGGTACAGCACGCGCAGCAGGATGCCGAAGCCCTCGCGCTGCGCTGCGTCGGCGCCCGGCTCGTCCACGGCCTTGAAGTCCTCCAGCGCGTTGAGCATCTTCATCGCGCCCGAGACCACGGTGTTGTACTGCATGCGCTGGTAGTCGTAGTCCACCTGCCGCAGCACGGTGTGGATCTCGCGCCGCAGCGCCTGGGCGGCCTTGCCGTACTCCGCCGCCTTCGCGTCGCTGCCCGCGCCCAGCTTCAGGCCGAAGTTCCACACCCGGCGCAGGAAGCGGTAGCTGCCTTCCAGCGCCGCGTCGTTCCACTCCAGCGTGGCCTCGGGCGGCGAGGTGAACATCGTGTACAGGCGGGCCGTGTCGGCGCCGTACTTCTCGATCAGGTCCTGCGGGTCGACGCCGTTGTTCTTGGACTTGGACATGGTCGTCCAGCCCTCGTAGTGCACCGGCTGGCCATCGGCCTTCGCGGTGGCGGAGACGACCTTGTTGTGCTCGTCGCGCACGATGTCCAGGTCGTGCGCCCAGAAGTACTGCTTGCCGGTGGTGGTGCGCGAGAAGGCCTCGTTGAGCACCATGCCCTGCGTCAGCAGCTTCGTGAACGGCTCGTCGATCTTCACCAGCCCCAGGTCGCGCATCACCTTGGTCCAGAAGCGCGCGTACAGCAGGTGCAGGATGGCGTGCTCGATGCCGCCGATGTACTGGTCCATCGGCATCCAGTACTGCGTGCCCTCGCCCACCATGGCCTGGTCGTTCTTCGGGTCGCAGTAGCGCATGAAGTACCAGGACGAGTCCACGAAGGTGTCCATCGTGTCGGTCTCGCGCCGCGCGTCCTTGCCGCACACGGGGCACTTGCAGGCGAGGAAGTCCTCGCGCTTGTTCAGCGGGTTGCCGGTGCCGTCGGGCACGCAGTCCTGCGGCAGGACGACCGGCAGGTCCTTCTCGGGCACCGGCACCGCGCCGTGCACGTCGCAGTGGATGATGGGGATGGGCGTGCCCCAGTAGCGCTGGCGGCTGATTCCCCAGTCGCGCAGGCGCCAGGTGGTCTTCTTCTCGCCCAGGCCCTTCTGCTCCAGGTGGTGCGCCACCGCGTTCACCGCCTCGCGGTAGCCGAAGCCGCTGAAGATGTCGGAGTTGATGGTGACGCCGTTTTCCTTGTCGGCGTACCAGTCCTGCCAGTTCTTGTAGTCGTAGGTCTGGCCGTCGACGTGCACCACCTGCACGATGGGGATGCCGTACTTGAGCGCGAACGCGAAGTCGCGCTCGTCGTGGCCGGGCACGCCCATCACGGCGCCGTCGCCGTAGCCCATGAGCACGTAGTTGCCCACCCACACGTCCACCGGTTCGTTGGTGATCGGGTGCGTGACCTTCAGGCCCGTGGGCATGCCTTCCTTGTCGCGCAGCGCGAGTTCGGCCTCGGTGGTACCGCCCTTCTTGCAGTCCTCGATGAACTGCGCGAGCTTCGGATTGGTCTTCGCAGCCTGCGTGGCCAAGGGGTGCTCCGGCGCCACCGCGCAGAAAGTCACCCCCATGATGGTGTCCGCGCGGGTGGTGAACACGTACATGCGGCCGTCGCCGATCGGCGCGCCGTCGTCGCCGCGGATGTCGTGCGTGAACGCGAAGCGCACGCCCTCGCTCTTGCCGATCCAGTTCTCCTGCATCAGCTTCACGCGTTCCGGCCAGCCCGGCAGCTTCTCCTGCACGTGCTGCAGCAGTTCCTCGGCGTAGTCGGTGATCTTCAGGTAGTAGCCCGGGATCTCGCGCTTTTCCACCACCGCGCCGGTGCGCCAGCCCTTGCCGTCGATCACCTGCTCGTTGGCCAGCACCGTCTGGTCCACCGGGTCCCAGTTGACGACCTGGGTCTTGCGGTAGGCGATGCCCTTCTCCAGCATCTTCAGGAACAGCCACTGGTTCCCCTTGTAGTAGCTGGGGTCGCAGGTAGCGACCTCGCGCGACCAGTCGATGGCCAGGCCCATGGCCTGCATCTGGCCCTTCATGTAGGCGATGTTCTCGTACGTCCACTTCGCCGGCGGCACGCCGTTCTTCAGCGCCGCGTTCTCCGCCGGCAGGCCGAAGGCGTCCCAGCCCATGGGCATGAGGACGTTGTAGCCGCTCATGCGCAGGTACCGCGTCAACATGTCGTTGATCGTGTAGTTGCGCACGTGCCCCATGTGGAGCTTGCCCGAGGGATAGGGCAGCATGGAGCAGGCGTAGAACTTCTTCTTGCCGGCCTGCTCGGCCACCCGGTAGGCGTCCCGCGCCGTCCACTCGGCCTGCGCCGCCTTTTCCACGGCCAGGTGGTTGTACTTTTCTTCCATGATGCGGGATTGTAGGGATTGGCCCGGGCAGCGGCCGCCAGCGGGCTACTTCGGCGGTTCCGCGACGAAGGCGATGCGGGTCAGCCCCGCCTTGTGCGCCACGCCCATGACCTCCACCACGCGCCCGTAGGCCACGGTGGTGTCGGCGCGCAGCTGGATCTCGGTGTCGGGATTCTGTTTCGCGGCTGCCGCCAGGCGCTCGGCGAGGACCGGAACGTCCACCGGCTTGTCGTCGAGGAAAACCCGGCCGTCGCGGTCGAGCACCACCGTGAGGAAGCGCTGGGCGTCCGCGGCCTGGGTGCCCTCGGCCCGGGGCAGGTCGAGGCGGATCGCGCTGGCCAGCAGGGGCGCGGTGACGATGAAGATCACCACCAGCACCAGCATCACGTCCACCAGCGGCGTGACGTTGATGTCGCTGATCGGCGGGTCGCCCTCCGTGCGCTCGAGCCGGCCGAACGCCATGGTCAGGCGGCGAGGGGGGCGGGAGCGGGAGCTGCGCCGTGGGTGAGCAGCTCGCGCAGGTCGCGCGCGAAGCCTTCGAGGTCGGCCTCGATGCGGTGGATCACGCGGCCGAAGACGTTGTAGCCCAGCACCGCGGGGATGGCGACGGCCAGGCCGGCGGCGGTCATGATCAGCGCCTCGCCCACGGGCCCGGACACCTTGTCGATGGTGATCTGGCCGGCATTCGCGATGCCGGTGAGCGCGTGGTAGATGCCCCAGACCGTGCCCAGCAGCCCCACGAAGGGCGCCGTGGACCCCACGGTGGCCAGCAGCACCTGGCCGAACTGCAGCTTGTCCAGCACGCCGTGCAGGGCGTCGCGCAGCAGGCGCGTGAGCTGCTGCGCCTTGTCGCCCGCGGCGGCCAGCGAACCGGCCGCCTGCTGCTCGGTGGCGGCGATCAGCGGCAGCACCAGCGCCTCGCGGTCGAAGGCGGCGACGCGCTGGCGCGCCTCCGCCACCGAGGGCGACTGCCAGAAGGCCGCCGTGCTGCGGGAGACGTCGCGGCGGGCGCGCCGCAGCATCCAGGCTTTCCAGAGGATCACGACCCAGCTGGAGACCGACATGGCGAGCAGCAGGACCGCCACCACCTGGGTGAGCGCGTCGCCCTGGCGGAAAAGGTCCAAGAGGCTCAAGCGAGAACCTCCCCCAGGCTTGCCCGCTGCGCGGCCTGCGCCTCCCCCCTCCGCAAGCGGAGGGGGCGAGCGCCTTCGGGCGGCCGTGCGGCGCTCACCGGAGCCCCAGGACGTCGAACATGTCGAACAGCCCCTTGTCCTGGCCGGCCAGGAAGCGCACCGCGCGCAGGCTGCCCTGCGCGTAGGTGGCGCGGCTCGCCGACTTGTGGGTGATCTCGATGCGCTCGCCCGTGCCGGCGAACAGCACGGTGTGGTCGCCCACGATGTCGCCGCCGCGGATGGTGGAGAAGCCGATGGTGGAGGGGTCGCGCTCGCCGGTGTGGCCATAGCGCTCGTAGACGGCGCAGTCCTTCAGGTCGCGGCCCAGCGCCTGGGCGAGCACCTCGCCCATCTTGAGCGCCGTGCCCGAAGGCGCGTCCACCTTGTGGCGGTGGTGCGCCTCGATGACCTCGATGTCGTAGCCGGTGTTCAGCGCCCTGGCCGCCATCTCCAGCAGCTTGAGCGTGACGTTCACGCCCACGCTCATGTTGGGCGCCATGACGATGGCGACGTCGCGCGCGGCGTCGGCGATCTGCGCCTTCTGCGCCTCGCTGAAGCCCGTGGTGCCGATGACCATCTTCACGCCGCGCTCGCGGCAGGCCTTCAGGTGGGCCAGCGTGCCTTCCGGCCGCGTGAAGTCGATCAGCACCTGGGCGTGCTCCAGACCGGCGCCGAGGTCGGCCGTGATCGGAACGCCGCTCGCGTGGCCCAGGAAGGCCGCGGCATCGTTGCCGATGGAGGGGCTGGACGGCATGTCCAGCGCGCCGGCCAGCAGGCAATCGTCGGCGGCGCGGATGGCCTCGATCAGCATGTGGCCCATGCGGCCGGACGCGCCGGCCACGGCCACGTGGTGCTGGGTGCTGCCGCTCGGCGGCGGCTGCACGGCGCCGGCGACGGCGATGTTCTTCAGGGTACCCCGGGTCATGCGCGCCTCAGCGGGAAGATTCGAGCGGGGGGTAGTTCACCGGGCCTTCGGGCGCGGGCGGCTCCGGCTGGACGGGCGCGGGCTTGCGCGCGGCGCTGAAGCGGCGCAGCTCCTCCTCGGTCGCCTCCAGCCGGGGGGGCTTGCCGGGCTTGTTGCGCTTGTCCAGCGTGGCGACGAACTCGGATTCGCTGGGCATCTCGTCGCCCTCGACGCGGGCCATGGTGCCGTTCTCGAAGAAGACGGTCAACCGGCGCTGCTGGGGCGGGACGCCTTCGCGCTTGAGGGTGAAGACGTAGTCCCAGCGCTCGCCGTGGAAGAGGCTGGTGACCAGCGGCGTGCCCAGGATCTGTCGCACCTGCTCCGGCGCCATGCCCTTCTGGAGCGCCTCCACCTGCTCGCGCGAGACGAAGTTGCCCTGGACGATCTCGATCTTGTAGGGGGTGATCGCATCGGCGATCCGGCGGCTGGCGCCATCGACGGTACCGCAGCCCGCCAGGAGGACGAGGGCCGCGGCGGCAGCCAGGACAAGGCGCGACTGGCGCAGGGGCATGGCAGGCATGGAGGGGGGTCCGATATGATCGGGGCATTGTAGCGGCAGCACCATGTCCAACATCGAAGAACTCAAGAGCACGGGCCTCAAGGCCACGCTGCCGCGCTTGAAGATCCTGGAGGTCTTCCAGCGCGGCGCGCAGCGCCACATGACGGCCGAAGACGTGTTCCGCGTCCTGCTCGAAGAGCGCTCGGACATCGGCCTGGCCACCGTGTACCGCGTGCTCACGCAGTTCGAGCAGGCGGGCATCCTTTCGCGCAGCCATTTCGAGAGCGGCAAGGCCGTCTACGAGCTGAACGAAGGCACCCACCACGACCACCTGGTGTGCCTGGACTGCGGCCGCGTCGAGGAGTTCTACGATCCGGAGATCGAGAAGCGCCAGCACGTGGTGGCGCAGGCCAAGGGCTTCGAGATCGCCGACCACGCGCTGAGCCTGTACGCGCACTGCACCAAGCCGGACTGCCCGAACAAGGTGAAGTGAGGCCAGGCGGCGCTAGCCGCCTTTCTCCATGGCGCGGCGATGCCGCTCCACGAACTCCTGGTACGTGTCCACGCCCCTCAGCTGCAGGATGGTGTTGCGCACGGCGGCTTCCACCAGCACGGCCATGTTGCGGCCGGCGACCACCGGGATCACGGCCTTGCGCACCGGCACGCCCAGCACGTCCTGCGTGAGCGGCTCGTAGGGCAGGCGCTCGTACTCGCGCTCCATGGTCTCGCGCCGCACCAGGTGCACGATCAGGCGCAGCCGCATCTTCCGCCGCACCGCCGTCTCGCCGAAGATGGCGCGGATGTCCAGCAGGCCGATGCCGCGCACCTCCAGCAGGTTCTGCAGCAGCTCGGGGCAGCGGCCCTCGATGGTCGTCTGGTTGACGCGGTACAGGTCCACGGCGTCGTCGGCCACCAGGCCGTTGCCGCGGGTGATCAGCTCCAGGCCCAGCTCGCTCTTGCCGAGGCCCGACTCGCCGGTGATCAGCACGCCCAGGCCCAGGATGTCCATGAACACGCCGTGCATCGAGGTGCGCTCGGCGAAATGCTTGGACAGGTAGGCCCGCAGCACGTCGATCACGAAGGCCGAGGGATCGGGCGTCGCGAACATCGGGATCTGCGCGCGCTCGCACATCGACAGCAGCGCGTCGGGCGCCGCCTGGCCGTCGGTGAGCACCAGCACCGGCGGCTCCAGCGTCACGATGCGCGCGATGCGCCGGGCGCAATCGTCGGCCGTGGCGTTGGTCAGGTAGGCGATCTCCCGCTCGCCCAGGATCTGGACGCGGTACGGGTGGATGTAGTTCAGGTAGCCGACGAGGTCCGCGCCCGACCGCGCGGCACGCACGGCCACCTCGTCGAAGCGCCGCTCCGAAGCCCCGAGCCCGGCCACCCATTCCCACTTCAGCTGGGCCCGGTGGTCCTCGAACAGGACGTCGGCGCTGACGACGGTGGGTTTCAAGCGCGGGGGGTTCCCTGGGCTATTGCGGCTGGGCCGACTGCCAGCTGGCGATCAGATGGTGCAGGGCCGCCGCATCGGTGCTGGATTTCATCTTCTCGCGCAGCGGGGCGTCGCTCAGGAGCTCGGCGATCTCCGACAGGATCTCCAGGTGCTTCTGGGTCGCCGCTTCGGGCACGAGCAGGAAGATCAACAGGTTGACCGGCTGTTCGTCGGGCGAATCGAAGCCGATCGGGTTGGCGAGCTGGAACAGCGCCGCCATGGGGGCCTTCAGGCCCTTGATGCGCCCATGCGGGATCGCGACGCCGTGCCCCAGGCCGGTGGATCCGAGGCGCTCGCGCGCGAACAGGCTGTCCGTGATCAGTGCACGCGACAGGCCGTGCAGGTTCTCGAACAGCAGCCCGGCTTCCTCGAAAGCCCGCTTCTTGCTGGTGGCATCGACACCGACCAGGACCTGGGCGGGCGGCAGGATGGACGCGAGGCGGTTCATGATGCTGGGCGGATTATGCACGCGTCACGGTGCAGTGCACCAAAACGCCGCCCGCGGGCCCGGAACGCACGAGGCCCCTTGCGGGGCCTCGGTGGCGGGGTCACATGACGCGCTTGGGTGCGTCGCAGTGGTGGTCCTGCATGCGGGTCTTGTGGCGGCCGACCTGGCGATCGAGCTTGTCGACCAGTTCATCCAGCGCCGCGTAGAGATCGTGATGGGCGCTCTCGGCGAACATGTCGTTGCCCTTCACGTGGATCTTGCATTCGGCTCTCTGCCTTCGCTGCTTCTCCTTCTGCTTCTCGACGGTGAGCAATACCTTGATGTCCACGACCTGGTCAAAGTGGCGGGTGATCCGATCGAGCTTGGTGGTCACGTACGTTCTGAGGGCGGGGGTGACTTCGAGGTGGTGACCGCTGATCGTCAGGTTCATGGAGCCTCCTGTTGCACTGGGTTGAAGTGGCGCCATTTCGGCGCGGGAAGGAACTGGGTTTCTCTCTGCCGATGCGGACCACTATGCCCCCCACCCCACAAAAAGTCCATTGATTTCCCTCAAGGCCGAGGCGCGAATTCGAGAGGAAATCAATCACCGCTTGCACGCTTGCGCCAGCGCGGATCGCAATGCGCAAACCCCAATGCAGAACGGCCCCGCAGGGCCGTTGCAAGGACGAAAGGCGGCCACATGGGCCGCCCTTCGCGATATCAGCTCGGGAGAATCAACGAACGCGCCAGAGAGCGGCGGCGTCGAGGCGGTTCCAGCCGCCGGCCTTCGGATGCGCCTGCGCACCCGGCCGCTCGAGATTGGCATGCTCCACGCGATCGGCGTGCGGCTTGTCGCGCGGCGTGTCGTTGTAGCGGTTGGAGGACTTGGGTTCCTTGTACATGGCGGTCTCCGTGCGGGCGGCTCAACTGCCGTTGTCGCGGTTGGGGGTGCGTTGACGATCCTGCGTGCCGGCCGCACGCTCGGTGTGCCGGCTGATGAACGGCCAGGCATGGCTGGGAGGCCGGCGCGTCGCCGGGTTCTTGTCCCGGGCTTCCGCCGCGGCGGCACGCCAGGCGTTGCGGCTGGCGTTCGGGTCGGTCGCTAGCTGGATCATGTCGGCTCCTCGTGCGGATACGGCCGGACCGGAGTCCGGGGCTGTGAGTCAATGTAGGGGGACCTCCTGAACCGTGGTGTCGGACGTTCTGGCCCAGCCGTGTAGGATTTATCCTTCCTGACCCAGCAGTACCGGCTTCCATGACCCCCGCCTTCCACGATGCGCCGGCCGCGACGCAGCGGCCGCTGCACGGCCTCGTGCTCATGGGCGGCGGCGCCCGCACCGCCTACCAGGTGGGTGTGCTGGGCGGCCTGGCCGCCTTGCTGCGGCTGCAGCCGCAGTTCTCCGGCGGTGCCTTTCCGTTCCAGGTGCTGGTCGGCACGTCCGCCGGGGCGCTCAATGCCGCCTACCTGGCCGGCAGCGCCGTGCGCGGGCTGGCCGCCTTCGACGAGCTGCGCCAGTTCTGGGGGGCGCTGCACTGCGACGGCGTCTACCGGCTGGAGGCGCCCCTGTGGGTGCGCTTCAGCCGCCTGCTGGCCGCCGTGAAGCTTTGGGGCCATGCCCGCGACCGCGGCGCGATCCTGGACACCATGCCGCTGGTGGACACGCTGCACCGCCGCGTCTCGCTGGTGGGCATCGAGGAGGCGCTCGCCGCCGGCGCGATCGAGGCCGTCGCCGTCACCGCTTCCAGCTACACCACCGGCGTGCACTGGACCTTCTGCCACACCGCGCGCGACGACGTCCGGGCAGGCTGGAGCCGGCCGGGGCGGCGCGCGTCCTTCCAGCCGCTCACCATCGAGCACCTGATGGCGTCCAGCGCCCTGCCCTTCCTCTTCCCGGCCACGCCGCTGTGGGTGGACGGGCGGCGCGAATATTTCGGCGACGGTTCCATGCGCCAGGTCTCGCCGCTCGCACCGGCCATCCACCTGGGCGCGCGCAAGGTGCTGGTGATCGGCGTCGGCCAGACCGAACGCGCGGACGGCGGCGGCCACGCGGCCGAACCCGGCATGGCCGGCATTGCGGGCCATGCGATGGCCAGCGTCTTCCACGACACGCTGCAGGCCGACGTCGAACAGGCCCAGCGCCTCGCGCGCACCCTGCAAAGCCTGCCGCGCGAAGTGGAAGAGGCCCTGCTGCCCTACCGCGCCGTCGACGTGCTGGCGATCCAGCCCTCCGAATCGCTCGACGCCCTGGCGCGCGAACACCTGCGCCTGCTGCCCGCCAGCGTGCGCCACGCGCTCGGCGGCCTGGGCGCGCTGCGCGACGGCGCCGGCGGCCTCGCGAGCTACCTGCTGTTCGAACCCGCGTTCGTGCAGGCGCTGGTGTCGCTCGGAGAGCACGACGCCTACGCACGCAAGGCCGAGTTGCTCGCGTTCTTCGGCATCGGCGCGGCATAATCGCGCCCATCTTTCGCCTGGAGGTTGCTCCTTGGAACCCTACCCTAGTCGGTAGCGATCCGATCAATTGGGGTCAGATTCCAATTTTTCGGACGCCGCTCCCCACCCCCCTGCATCCGAAGAACCTGGAGTCCGGGCAACATGCTCAACATCTTCACGCTCGCCAACGGCCGTCTCTTCCAGGAGGAGATCGAGTCGCTGGAGGAGCTCTCCCGCTTCCAGCCGATCTGGGTCGACCTCGAGTCCCCCACGCTGGAGGAGAAGCGCTGGGTCAAGCAGTACTACGGCCTGTCCATCCCCGAGGATGCGATGGACGAGGACATCGAGGAGTCCGCGCGCTTCTACGAGGAGGACAACGGGGACCTCCACATCCGCAGCGACTTCCTGATCGCGGGGGATGACGAGCCGCGCACCGTGCGCGTGGCCTTCGTGCTGAACCTGGTGAACACCTCGGCGCGGAGCCACGGCGTGCTGTTCTCCATCCACGACGAGGACGTGCCGGTGTTCCGCCTGCTGCGGCTGCGCGCCCGCCGCGCGCCCGGCCTGATCGAGGACGCCAAGGAAGTCCTGCTGAGCCTGTACGACGGCGACGCCGAATATTCCGCCGACACGCTCGAAGGTATCTACGACGAGCTCGAGAAGGTCAGCCGCCAGGTGCTCTCCGGCGAGGTGACCGACACGCTGGCCGGCGAGGCGCTGGAAGCCATCGCGCGCCAGGAAGACCTGAACGGCCGCATCCGCCGCAACATGATGGACACGCGCCGCGCCGTGAGCTTCCTGATGCGCAGCCGCATGCTCAACGCCGAACAGTTCGACGAGGCGCGGCAGATCCTGCGCGACATCGAGTCGCTGGACAGCCACACGGCCTTCCTGTTCGACAAGATCAACTTCCTGATGGACGCCATCGTCGGCTTCATCAACATCAACCAGAACAAGATCATCAAGATCTTCTCGGTGGCCAGCGTCGCGCTGCTGCCGCCGACGCTGATCGCCAGCATCTACGGCATGAACTTCCGCTTCATGCCGGAGGTGAACTGGGAAGGCGGCTATCCCTTCGCGCTCGGGCTGATGGTGCTGTCGGCGCTCGGGCCGATGTGGTACTTCCGCAAGCGCGGCTGGCTGCGCTGAATCAGGCGCGCAGGAAGGCCTCGACGATCGCCGCCGAATGGCGGCTCGCCACCTCGTCGATGAAGCTGAGGAAGTCGCCGTGCGCCTCGTCGTCCGCGCGGTCGGACACCGTGCGCACCGCGGCGAAGGGCACGCCGTAGTCGTGGCACACCTGCGCGAAGGCCGCGCCCTCCATCTCCACCGCCAGTGCATCGGGCAGCGCCGCCTGCAGCGCCTGGCTTTCCGCGGCACTGGAGACGAAGCGGTCGCCGCTGACCACCAGCCCGCGGTGCAGGCGCGTGCCGTGCAGCGCGGTGCGCACGGCCGCCTCCAGCTGCCCCGTCAGCGCCGCATCGGTGGCGAAGCGGCTGGTGGCGTAGAGCGGCACCTCGTAGCGCGGAAAGATCGGCGAGGCGTCCAGGTCGTGCTGCAGGAAGCTCTCGGCCACCACCACGTCGCCGCGCGACACGCCGCGCGCCAGCCCGCCCGCCACGCCAGTGAAGACGACGCGGTCCACCTCGAAGCGCTCGATGAGGGCGGTGGCCGTGGTGGCCGCCGCAACCTTGCCGATGCGCGAGAGCACCGCCACGACCTCCTGCCCGTGCAGGTGGCCGACCCAGTAGTCCCGGCCGCCCGCCGGCTGTTTCTGCTCGTCCGGCAGGAGCTGCAGCACGGCGGCCAGCTCCTGGTGCATGGCGGAGACGATGGCGGTGCGCATGGGAGGATTCTCCTCCGGGGCAGCCCTACTTCCTGTCCCGCAGCTCCCGCCGCAGGATCTTGCCCACGGGGGTCTTGGGGAGGTCGGTGCGGAACTCGATCACGCGCGGCTGCTTGTAGCCGGTGAGGTTGGCCCGGCAGTATTCCTTGACCTTCTCCTCGGTGAGCGAGGGATCCTTCTTCACGATCACCAGCTTCACCGCCTCGCCGGTCTTCTCGTCGGGCACGCCGACCACTGCGCACTCCAGCACGCCGTCGAGCTTGGCCACCACGTCCTCCACCTCGTTGGGATAGACGTTGAAGCCGGACACCAGCACCATGTCCTTCTTGCGGTCGACGATCTTGAAGAAGCCCTGCTCGTCCATCGTGCCGATGTCGCCGCTCTTGAAGTAGCCGTCGGCCGTCATGACCTTGGCCGACTCGTCGGGACGCTGCCAGTAGCCGGCCATCACCTGCGGGCCCTTGATGGCGATCTCGCCGGGCTGGCCCACGGGCACCTCGATGCCGTTGTCGTCCACGCACTTCATGTACGTGGACGGCAGCGGCACGCCGATGGTGCCGGTGAACTGCGTGCTCGTCACGGGGTTGCAGCTCGCCGACGGCGAGGTCTCGGACAGGCCGTAGCCCTCGCAGATCGGGCAGCCGGTCTTCTCCAGCCAGAGGTCGGCCACGGCACCCTGCACCGCCATGCCGCCCCCCACGGAGACCTTGAGGTTGCTCCAGTCGACCTTGCCGAAGTCGGGGTGGTTGGCCAGGCCGTTGAAGAGGGTGTTCACCGCCGGGAAGCTGTGGAACTTGTGCTTGGACAGTTCCTTGAGCACCGCCGGCAGGTCGCGCGGATTGGGGATCAGGATCAGCTTCCCGCCCGTGCGCATGGACAGCATCATGCCGACCGTGAACGCGAAGATGTGGTACAGCGGCAGCGCGCAGATCGCCGTGGGCTGCTCGCTGGCGGGCACCTTGCCCATGACGGGCTGGTTCCAGGCCTCGGACTGCAGCACGTTGGCGATCACGTTCCTGTGCAGCAGCACCGCGCCCTTGGACACGCCGGTGGTGCCGCCGGTGTACTGCAGCACGGCCACGTCCTCGGGCTTGATTTCCGGCTTGCGCAGCGTGCCGCTCTGGCCGCGGGCGATGGCGTCCTTGAAGCGCACGGCGCCGGGCAGCTCGTACGCCGGCACCATCTTCTTGACCTTGCGCACCACGTAGTTGACCAGCGCGCCCTTCAGGCCGCCGAGCATGTCGCCCATGGTGGCCAGCACGACGTGCTGCACCGGCGTCGCCTTGATGCACTGCTGCAGCGTGTTGGCGAAGTTCTCGATGATGACGATCGCCCTGGAGCCGGAGTCCTTGAGCTGGTGCTCCAGCTCGCGCGGCGTGTACAGCGGGTTGACGTTCACCACCACGAAGCCCGCGCGCAGGATGGCGGCCACCGCCACCGGGTACTGCGGCACGTTGGGCATCATGATCGCCACGCGGTCGCCCTTGACCAGGCCGAGGCCCTGCAGGTAGGCGGCGAAGGCGCGGCTGAGCGAGTCGGTCTCGCCGTAGCTCACTTCCTTGCCCATGAAGCTGTAGGCCGGCCGCGCGGCGTACTTCTGGAAGCTCTCTTCCATCAGCTGCACCAGCGAGGCGTATTGCGTCGCGTCGATGTCGGCGGGCACGCCTTGCGGATAGGCCCCCAGCCAGGGTCGGTTGTCCATGCTTCTCGTCTCCTCAGGTCTTCAGTGCGGCCAGGACTTCATCCAGCATCTTCTTGGCGTCGCCGAACAGCATGCGGTTGTTGTCCCTGTAGAACAGCGGATTGTCCACGCCGGCGTAGCCGGACGCCATGCTGCGCTTCATCACGATGGAAGTGCGGGCCTTCCACACCTCCAGCACCGGCATGCCGGCGATGGGACTGGCGGGATCGTCCTGCGCGGCCGGGTTCACGATGTCGTTGGCGCCGATGACCATGGCGACATCCGTCTCCGGAAAGTCCTCGTTGATCTCGTCCATTTCCAGCACGATGTCGTAGGGTACCTTGGCTTCGGCCAGCAGCACGTTCATGTGGCCCGGCATGCGCCCCGCCACCGGGTGGATGCCGAAGCGGACGTTCACGCCCTTCTCGCGCAGCAGCTTCGTGATCTCGAAGACCGTGTGCTGCGCCTGGGCCACCGCCATGCCGTAGCCGGGGACGATGATCACGTTCTTCGCGTCGCGCAGCATCTCGGCGGTCTCGGCCGCGCCGACCGGGGACACCTCGCCCTCGGGCTGGGCCGCGCCGCCCGGGGCCGTCGGCGCGCCGCCGCCCGTGCCGAAGCCCCCGGCGATCACGCTGAGGAAGTTGCGGTTCATGGCGCGGCACATGATGTACGAGAGGATCGCACCGGAGGAGCCGACCAGGGCGCCCACCACGATCAGCAGGTCGTTGCTCAGCATGAAGCCGGTGGCCGCGGCGGCCCAGCCGGAATAGCTGTTGAGCATGGACACGACCACCGGCATGTCGGCGCCGCCGATGGCCATCACCATGTGGATGCCGAACAGCAGCGCGATCACGGTCATCACCAGCAGCGGCAGCATGCCGGCCTCGATGCTTTCGGCGCGCAGGAACTCGCGGCCGAACCAGATCACCACGAGCAAGCCGAGCAGGTTGATCCAGTGGCGCGCCGGCAGCAGCAGCGGCTTGCCGCCGATCTTGCCGGACAGCTTGCCGAAGGCGACGATCGAGCCCGAGAAGGTCACCGCGCCGATCAGGATGCCGATGTAGATCTCCATCTCGTGGATGGTCTTCTCGGCGGGCGTGGGAAACACCGTGGACGTGTCGACGTAGCTGGCGAAGCCCACCAGGCAGGCCGCGAGGCCGACCAGGCTGTGCATCAGCGCGACCAGCTCCGGCATCTGCGTCATCTGCACCTTCCTGGCGGCGAACAGGCCGACGGCGCCGCCGACGACCAGCGCCCCGACGATCCAGGGATAGCCGGCCGGCGTGACGCGCGGCCCGAAGACCGTGGCCAGCACGGCCAGCGTCATGCCGATGATGCCGAACAGGTTGCCGCGGCGGGCGGTCTCCGGGTTTGCGAGGCCGCCCAGGCTCAGGATGAAGAGGATGGTGGCGGCGATGTAGGAGACGGTGGAGAGGTTGGCGTTCATGTCCTGTCCCTCCTCACTTGCGGAACATGGCCAGCATGCGCCGCGTGACCGCGAAGCCGCCGAACATGTTGATCGCCGTCAGCGCCAGCGCCAGCACGGCCAGGCCCAGGATCAGCAGGTTGGGCCGGTCGGCCGCGCCGTCGGTAAGCGGCGGCGCCACCTGGATCAGCGCGCCGATGGCGATGATCGAGGAGATGGCGTTGGTCACGCTCATGAGCGGCGTGTGCAGCGAGGGCGTCACGTTCCAGATCACCATGTAGCCCACGAAGCAGGCCAGCACGAAGACCACGAAGTGCGACAGGAAGCTGGCCGGGGCATACAGGCCCACCAGCAGGAACAGCAGCGCGCCGATGGCGAACACGATGGCCAGCGACTTCGCCGACATCGGTTCACCCGCACCATGGCCATGACCCTTGGGCGCGGCCACGGGCGCCGCGGCTGCCTTGGGCTTGGCGGCCGCCGCCGGGATCTTCGGCGGTGGCGGCGGCCAGGTGATGTTGCCTTCCTTGATCACCGTCAGGCCGCGGATGGCGTCGTCGTCCATGTTGACGTCGATCCGGCCGTCCTTGCCCTTGCACAGCTCCTCGGCCAGGCGCAGCAGGTTGGTCGAATAGAGCGTCGACGACTGCTTGGCCAGGCGGCTGGCCAGGTCCGTGTAGCCGACGATGGTCACGCCGTGCTTCACCACGGCCTGCCCGGGTTCGGTCAGCTCGCAGTTGCCACCCTGCTCGGCGGCCATGTCGACGATCACGCTGCCCGGCTTCATGCTGCGCACCATCTCCGCCGTGATCAGCTTCGGCGCCGGCTTGCCGGGGATCAGGGCGGTCGTGATGATGATGTCGGCGTCCTTGGCCTCGCGCGCATACATCTCGCGCTGCGCCTGCTGGAAGCCTTCGCTCATCACCTTGGCGTAGCCGCCGCCGCCCGAGCCCTCTTCCTCGTAGTCGACCTTGACGAACTCGCCGCCCAGCGACACCACCTGGTCGGCAACCTCGGCGCGCGTGTCGTTGGCGCGCACGATCGCACCCAGGTTGGCCGCGGTGCCGATCGCCGCCAGGCCGGCGACGCCGGCGCCGGCGATGAAGACCCGCGCCGGCGGGATCTTCCCGGCGGCGGTGACCTGGCCGTTGAAGAAGCGGCCGAATGCATTGGCGGCCTCGATCACGGCGCGGTAGCCGCTGATGCCCGCCATGGACGTCAGCGCGTCCATCTTCTGCGCGCGCGAGAGCTGGCGCGGCAGCGAGTCGATGGCCAGCACGGTCGCACCGCGGGCGGCCAGCTGCTGCATCAGCTCGGGGTTCTGCGCCGGCCAGACGAAGCCGATGAGCGTCGCGCCCGGGCGCAGCATCTGCACTTCCTGCGGCGTCGGCGGGCGCACCTTGAACACGATGTCGGCGCGCGACCAGAGCTGCGCCGCATCCGGAACGACCTCGGCGCCGGCGGCGCGATAGGTATCGTCGGCGAAATTGGACGGGTCGCCGGCGCCGCTTTCCACGGCGACGGCGAAGCCGAGCTTCACGAGCCGCGCGACGACGTCGGGCACCGTCGCGACGCGCTTCTCGCCGGCGGCCGTCTCCTTCGGGACACCGATCAGCAGGGGCGCGGCGGCCGGCGGCACGGCAGCGCCCGGTTCACCTGCCGGGACGGCGGCAGGAGCAGCGGATTGCATGAATTTTTCTCCTCGTTCGCGACTTGGCTTGTTGCTTCGCTTGTCTGAACCGGAGCTTACATGAAAGGCTGTTGAGCTCTCCCTCGATCGGCGATGCATTTCCATAACTCCCGGGCGATGCAGCGCCGCGGCACGGCCCAGTTCGCGTCCGTCCCGCGAAGGCTGGGTCCTACAGGGCGGCGAGGCGCAGTCCGACGTGGCTGAGCTTGATGGCTCACGAACACTGATCGCATGGCACGTGCAGCTTCCCTCCCCAACTCCCTCTCCGGCGCGGGTGCGTCCAACGTGATCTACCTCGGCGCATCGCTGTGCCGCCGCAAGTTCGAACTGTTCTATCCCGAGGGCTTCGAGGACGAGACCTACCTGGTCGCCGAGCGCGCCGCGAAGGAGCGCGCGCACCTCGAGTGGGACGCGGAACTCGCGCCCGCCACCTTCCGCAAGCTGCTCGCGCGCGGCGAGTTCCGCGCGGTGTGCGACGCCGCCGTGCGCATCGAGGCGCGTTCCAACCTGCTGTTCTCCTTCGAGCGCATGGCGCTGCGCGACGCGGTGAAGACGCCGGCCGGCGCGCGGCTGTTCGCGACCGAGCTGTATGCTTTCCTCTACGGCCACGGCTCGCCGCAGCGCCGCTTCAACGACTGGATCGAGGCCCTGTCGGACCTGCCGCAGCGCAAGAGCCGCGTGCTCACCTGGCCGGTGGCCACGGTCTTCGGTTTCATCGCGCGGCCCGACCGGCACATGCTGTTCAAGCCGCGCGCGATGCGCAAGGCGGCGCACCTGTACGGCTATGCACTGGACTATCGGCCCACGCCCGCGTGGTCGGTCTACCAGGACCTGCTGACGTTCGCGGCCGTCGTGCGCCGAGATCTCGAACGCAAGCCGGGCTTCCGCGCCCGCGACCTGATCGACCTGCAGTCCTTCATCTGGGTGCAGGGGGCGCCGGAGTACGAGTCCTGAGCGCCCGCAGGCAGCGCAGCGTTTCCTCCGCCATCGGCAGCAGGTTGAAGACCAGGACGGCCGCTGCCGCCCCGAGCAGCCAGGCCGCAGGCCAGGGCTGCGCCTTGAAGCGGAAGCCGAGGTCCGCCTCGCCCGGGCCGAACAGCGCGTGCACCTGGGGCCAGGCGATCACGGCCAGCAGGATCACGAGCACCAGGGGCAGGATTTCCATGAAGCTGTGCACCATCTGCTCGCCGGGCCGCACTTCGCGCCGGGGCACCGTGTAGCGCAGCTCCACATAGGTCGTGGCCTCGTGCGCGAGGAAGGCGGCGAGCGCCAGCAACACGACGCCCGCCGTGATTTCCAGCAAGGCGGCGGCCACCAGCGCGACCCCTGCCTGCGCCAGCAGCAGCCAGTGGAAGAGGTTTTCGCGCAGGCCGCTGGTCTGCGCGATGGCCGTGCGCCGGTGGCACCACCAGTCGGCCAGGCCGGCGGGCGATCCACAAGGGGACGACCACGGCCCTCAGCAGGCTCTCGGCGATGGCGTCCATGGCGGCTTGGTGAAGGGCAAGCTCCGGATTCTGCTGAACTTCCGGATAATGCGCCATGGACAAGCGCTGGCGACCGAGCGTCACCGTGGCCGCCGTGATCGAGCGGGACGGCCGCTTCCTCATGATCGAGGAAGAAACTTCCGAGGGCATCCGCATCAACAACCCGGCTGGCCACCTCGAGCCCGGGGAGACGCCCGCGGAGGGCTGCGCGCGTGAGGCGCTGGAGGAGACCGCCTGGCTCTTCCGCCCCACGCACCTGCTGGGCGTGTACATCTCGCGCTTCCAGCGCTCCACCACCGGCGAGGACATCACCTACCTGCGCTTCGCCTTCACCGGCGAACTGGGCGAGCACGTGCCCGGCCGCGCGCTGGACCAGGGCATCCTGCGCACGCTGTGGATGACGCCGGAGGAGCTGCGCGCCACCGTGCCGCAGCACCGCAGCCCGCTGGTCCTGCGCAGCATGGAAGACTATCTCGCGGGCGTGCGCTATCCCCTGGACGCGATCTACTGCGACCCCGAGATCCGCGGCCCCGGCGTGCGCGAGCACACGGGCAGCGGCGACGGCGAAGGCCGGTAGCTTCCCGCTTTCCCCTCGCGCACGGGGACAAAGGCCGGGCTGGGATAATCGCGCCATGGTTCGCAAGCCGCGCGTCGTGGTCGGTCTGAGCGGGGGCGTGGACTCCGCGGTCAGCGCGTACCTGCTCAAGCAGCAGGGCCACGAGGTCGGCGGCATCTTCATGAAGAACTGGGAAGACGACGACGACGGCGAGTACTGCTCCTCCAACGAGGACTTCGTCGACGCCGCCGCCGTCGCCGACGTGATCGGCATCGAGATCGAGCACGTCAACTTCGCCGCCGAATACAAGGACCGCGTCTTCGCCGAGTTCCTGCGCGAGTACCAGGCCGGCCGCACGCCCAACCCGGACGTGCTGTGCAACGCGGAGATCAAGTTCAAGGCCTTCCTCGACCACGCCCTGCGCCTGGGCGCGGAGAAGATCGCCACCGGCCACTACGCGCGCGTGCGCGAACGCGCGGGCCGCTTCGAGCTGCTCAAGGGCCTGGACGACACCAAGGACCAGAGCTATTTCCTGCACCGGCTCACCCAGGCGCAGCTGTCGAAGTCGCTGTTCCCCGTGGGCGAGCTGCGCAAGACCGAGGTGCGGCGCGTGGCCGAGGAGATCGGCCTGCCCAACGCGAAGAAGAAGGATTCCACCGGCATCTGCTTCATCGGCGAGCGGCCCTTCCGCGAATTCCTCAACCGCTACATCAGCAAGGAGCCGGGCCCGATCAAGGACCCCACGGGCCGCGTGATCGGCCGCCACCAGGGCCTGTCGTTCTACACGCTGGGCCAGCGCCAGGGCCTGGGCATAGGCGGCGTGAAGGACAAGGGCGCGCAGCGCGGCGGCGGCGAGCACGCGCCGTGGTTCGTCGCCCGCAAGGACGTGGCGAAGAACACGCTGTGGGTGGTGCAGGGACACGACCATCCCTGGCTGCTGTCGTCGGCGCTGCAGGCGGACGACGTGAGCTGGATCGCCGGCGAACCGCCGGCGCCGGGCAACTACGCGGCCAAAACGCGCTACCGCCAGGCCGATGCGCCTTGCGTCCTCGACGCGGCGGAAGGCGGCTTCACCCTGCGCTTCCCGCAGGAGCCGCAATGGGCCGTCACCCCCGGGCAGTCCGCGGTGCTGTACGACGGTGAAGTCTGCCTGGGCGGCGGCATCATCGCCGCCGCGACGGCCGCGGTGTTGCAGCCCGCCTGAGCTTCAGGCCGCTTCGCGCTCGCACAGTGCCTTCAGCAGCGCCAGGGCCTTGGGCCAGGCCTCGTTCATGAAGGCCTCGTACGAGTCCAGCGAGTCCATCTCCACCTGCACTTCGGTGGCACCGCCGGGCTGCGCGACGAAGCGGTAGTTCTCGTAGGCGGGCGCCCAGGCCTTCACGGCGGGGCTGTCGAGGTCCTCGCTGCCGTCCGCGCGGAGCTCGCCGAGGTGGCGGATGGAAACGAACTCGCCGCGCCGGTTCTCCGCGATCTCGGCGACCATGCCGCCGACGCCCGGCCCGACGAAGCGGATGCGCTGGCCGGGCTCCCAACTGCCTTCGTACCGGGACCCTTCCATGAAGGCGGCGGTCCATTCGCGGTAGCTGTCGGGCGCCAGCATCCGCTGCCACACGCGCTCGGGCGGCGCCTGGATGACGGTGGAGAAACGCAGGGTCTTCTTCATCGGGTCTCCTGGTGCAAGGCCGCGAGCATCGCCGCTATTTCGGCGCGGGAGTTCGACAAAAGGTAACGGGCCGGGCCCTTCAGGCCACGGCGCACTTGCGCACGGTTTCCCAGGTGCGCGTGGTCACTTCCTTGCCGAAGGTCTTCTCGATCAGGCGCATGAACACGGGATTGCCCGCCTCGGGCACGTAGGCCGTCAGCACCTCGCGGCCTCGGACGCCCAGGATGCGCGCGCCCTGCACCTCGGCGGGCAGCTGCACGTGGGGCGGATCGCTGCGCAGGAAGGTGACGACGCGCTTGGCGCCCGCGGGCAGCTTCACCCGCGCGAAGGGATCGGCCGCCAGCAGTTCCTCCAGCCCGGCGACCGGCCGCACGATGGTGAGGAAGCCCTGCGGAAGCGCGGCGTCCATCGCCTTTTCCGCCTTGCGCTGCAACGCCTCGACCGACGCGCTGCGCGCATCGAACACCACGTTGCCGCTCGCCAGCACCGTCTTCACGTTGGTGAAGCCCGCGGCCTCGAAGGCCTGCTTCAGCTGCGGCATCTTCGCGTTCATCGGGCTCACGCCGCGCAGGAAGGCCACGTAGCGGGGCATGGCTTCAGGCCCGGGAGAGCCGGCGGCCCGCGCCGGCCTTGCCGGCCCGCGGCAGGTTGGCCGCGACCAGCGCGGCGCCCAGCGTCACCAGCCACGAGAAGTACACCCACATCAGGAACAGCAGCACCGGGGCGAAGGCGCCGTACACCGTGCGATAGGTGGGCACGTTGATCAGGTAGAGCGCGAAGCCGCGCTTGCCCAGCTCGAAGGCGATGGCCGCCAGCAGCCCGCCGGCGATGGCGTCGCGCCCGCGCACCTTCGCGTTGGGCACCAGGTAGAACAGGCCCGCGAAACCGGCGGTGCCCAGCGCGATCGGCCCGAGGTTCAGCACGATGCTGGCCGAAACCGGCACGGTGCGCAGCAGGTTGCCCGAGGCCGCCTGCAGGTACGAGGTCGCCCACAGGCTCGCGCCGAGCAGCGCCGGCCCGGCCACCAGCATCAGCGCGTACAGGGCGAGCCGGCGCAGCGCGGGCCGGTTCTTGCGCACTTGCCAGATCCGGTTGAGGACGTTCTCGACGTTCAGCAGCATCGCGAGCGCCGTGACCAGCACGAACAGGAAACCCACCAGCGTGAGCCCGCCGGTGTTGAGGGTGAACTGCCCCAGGTGCTTGAGCACCGTGCGCGAGATGTCGGCCGGCAGCAGCCCCTTCATGAGGTGCTCGCGGATGGTGTCGCCCAGCCCCCGGAAGAGCGGGAAGCGCAGGAACAGCGCGAAGCTCACCGCCAGCAGCGGGACCGCCGACAGCACCGTGGTGAAAGTCAGGCTGCCCGCGGCCTGCGCGAGGCGTTCCTCCCTCGCGCGGCGGATCGTGAGCCGGATCAGGTTGAGCATGCCTCGCCCGGCGCGTGCGCCGGACGTGCCTCTTCTCAGAAGGGGATGTCGTCGTC
>JAEZEB010000013.1 GCA_023438115.1 Pseudomonadota bacterium
CCCCGGGACCGCCCGCGGGCCCGGCGCCGCTCACCGCGGCCGGCGTGCCGTTGCCGCCGCGCAGGTCGACCACGCGCACCGGCGCGTTGTCGCCCTGGATGCGCTGCTGGCCGGCGGTGACCACGACATCGCCCGGATTCAGGCCCTGCGTGATCTCCACCTTGCCCGGGACGCGCGCGCCCACGGACACCTCGACGCGCTGGGCGATGCGGGTGTCCTGGTCGGGGCCGTCCACGAGGCGGTAGACGAACTGCTTGCCGCCCTGCGGCACGATCGCCTCCTCGGGGATCACGCGCGCGTCCTCACGCACGCCGAACACCGAGGTGACGCGGGCGAACATGCCCGGGCGCAGCTGCAGGTGGCGGTTGTCGATGCAGCCGCGCAGGGCGATGGAGCGGCCGTTGGCGTCCACCAGCGGGTCGATCGCGTGGATCACGGCGGAATAGCGGCGGCCGGGCAGCGCATCCACCTCCACCAGCGCGGTCTGGCCGGGGCGCACCTTGGTCTGGTAGCGCTCGGGCAGGCGGAAGTCGACGTACAGCGCGTCGAGGTCCTCGATGTTCACGATGTCGGCGCCGTCCTTGAGGTAGTCGCCGACGTTGATGCTGCGGATGCCGGCGATGCCGTCGAAGGGCGCCACGATCTTCAGGCGCGCCAGCGTGGCGCGGGCCAGCGCCAGCTTGGCCTCGGCCACCTGCAGGTTGGCGGCGCTCTCGTCCACCGCGCGCTGGGCGATGAACTTCTCCTCCACCAGCTCCTGGTTGCGCTTGTGGTTGGCGCGGGCGATGGAGACCTCGGCCTCGGCCTGCTTCACCTGCGCCATGGGCAGCTGGTCGTCCAGCTGCACCAGCAGCTGGCCGCGCCGCACGCGGTCTGCGTCACGGAAGTTGATCTGGGTCACGCGGCCGGACACCTCCGGGCGGAGAATCACGCTCTGGCGCGAACGCAGGCTGCCGACCGCCTGGGCGTCGTCGCTGATGCGCAGCGTCTCCACGCGGGCGATCTCGACGGCGGGTGCGCGGGACGGGCCGGCGGGGGCCGCCTGGGCCGCGCCTGGGCCCGAGGACTGGACTTCGCGGGGAGCTTCGGGCTGCTGCTGGTACCACCAGGCGGCAGCGGAGGCGGCCGCGATGCCGACGACGGCGACCGCGCTGTAGATGGACTTCGATGCCATGGAAATGCTGATCGGTGCGGAGCGCGCGTCGTTGCGCGCATATGGCAAGGTAAACGACGCAATGTAACAGCAGGTGCCGGGCGCGGCCTAGACCCCGGCGCCACTCGCGCGGCGCGAAATCCGGGCGAGCGCGCCCTTTTACCGGCGCTTTACATTTCGCTCAACCGAAGGTTCCTACCGGCGCGATGCGCTTTCACAACCGAGATTGGCCAGCGCGTCCGCCCGCTCGTTGCCGGCGTCGCCCGTGTGGCCGCGCACCCAGCGCCAGTCCACCACGTGCCCGCCCTTCTGCAGCAGATCGTCGAGCCGCTGCCACAGTTCCACGTTCTTCACCGGCTGCTTGCTGGCGGTCTTCCAGCCCTTGGCCTTCCAGCCCGGCAGCCACTCGGTGATGCCCTTCAGGACGTACTGGCTGTCCAGGTACAGGGTGACGGCGCACGGCCTCCTGAGGGCCTCCAGCGCGCGGATCACCGCCATCAGTTCCATGCGGTTGTTGGTGGTGCTCGGCTCGCCGCCGTGCAGTTCCTTGACGGTGTCGCCGGAGCGCAGGAGCACGCCCCAGCCGCCCGGACCGGGATTGCCCTTGCAGGCCCCGTCCGTGTAGATCTCGACTTGGTTCATTCAACGGGAGTGAGTTCGCGCGCCTTCTTCTGCTGGCTGCGATTGGCGATGGGCACGGGTGCGCGGGCGACGCGCCTGGCCTTCTTCCAGGCCGGCCCGATCAACTTGGCGCCGCGCACGCGCTTGACGGCGACGATGAAATAGACGGCGCCGAAGATCGGCCAGGAGCGCTTGCCCAGGGCGTCCATCCAGGCGAAGCGTTCCAGCCACTTCTCGCTGCGGAAGGCGGGGCGCCAGCAGCCGAAGCTGCTCGCCTCCACCTCGAAGCTCAGGAGCCGCAGCCAGTCGCGCAGCCGCCAGTAGCCGATGAAGTCGCCGGCATCCGGCAGGTAGAGCTCGCCGAAACCGAGGCGCCGGTAGACGTGCGAGCGGCGCTGGCGCAGGCCCCAGAGGCTGGCCGGATTGAGGCAGCAGATCACCACCTTGCCCTCGGGCACCAGCACGCGCTCGACCTCGCGCAGCGTCGCGTGCGGATCGACGTTCAGCTCCAGCGAGTGCGGCAGCACCACCAGGTCCAGGCTGTTCTCCTCGAACGGGAGCGCGCTGAAATCGGTGACCAGGTCGGGCTGCACGGGGCCGGCCAGCGCCTCGGCCTCGCCGAGCGCCAGCCACTTGTGCGGCATGCGGTTGGCCTGCAGGGTATCGAGCTCCGGCAGACCGAGCTGCAGCGCGTGGTAGCCGAAGATGTCGCCCACCGCGCGGTCGAACTCGGCCCGTTCCCAGGCGAGCAGATACCGGCCGGGCGGGGTCTCGAACCACTGCTGCATTCCTATAATCCGCTCGCTCATGAAATTGATCCCGCTGCCCGCCTTCCAGGACAACTACCTGTGGCTGCTGCACGACGGACAGCGGGCGCTGGTCGTCGACCCCGGCGACGCCGCGCCGGTGCAGGCGTTCCTCGCTGCCCACAGGCTGCGGCTGGAGGCGATTCTAGTCACCCATCACCACGGCGATCACACGGGCGGCGTGGACGCCTTGCGCGAGGCGACGGGCGCGCGCGTCTGGGGCCCGGCGCGCGAGGCGATCCCGCAGCCGTTCACGCCGCTGTCCGAAGGCGACCGCATCGAGGCGCTGGGCCTGGCCTTCGACGTGCTCGACGTCCCCGGCCACACGGCGGGCCACATCGCCTACTACTGCGCCGACTGGCAGGGCGCGCCGCTGCTGTTCTGCGGCGACACGCTGTTCTCCGGCGGCTGCGGGCGCCTCTTCGAGGGCACGCCGGCGCAGATGTTCGACTCGCTGGCCAAGCTCGCGGCCCTGCCCGCGGCCACCCGCGTGTGCTGCACGCACGAATACACCCTCTCAAACCTGAAATTTGCCACGGCGGTGGAACCGGGCAACGCCCAGCTGATCCATTACCGGCAACAATGCGAGCAGAAGCGCTCGCACGGCGAGCCCACCCTGCCCTCCTCCCTAGCGCTGGAGAAGCAGGTGAATCCTTTCCTGCGCACCCGCGAGAGCGAGGTGGCGCAGGCCGCGCACCGGCACGACGGTGCGGATCCGGCAGACCCCGTCGCGGTATTCGCGGCCCTGCGCCAATGGAAGAACGAGTTCAGATGAAGAAGTACAAGCTGCTCGCCCTGGTGGCCTCCGTGTTCCTCGCGGGATGCGCCACCACCATGGGACCCCAGGGAACCCAGGCGCCGGTCGACACCGCGAAGGAAGCGCAGGCGCCCCTGCCCGCCGTGATCCCCGCCGGGCCGCTCAGCGCCATCGAGCCGTCCGAGCTCACCTCCCGCACCGTTGCGGCCCTCGAGCCGCCGCCGGATCTGTGGCACCGCATCCGCGCCGGCTTCAAGATGCCGGAGCTCGACAACGACCTGGTGCGCCGCCACGAGCAGTGGTATGCATCGCGGCCCGACTACATGGAGCGCATGACGGACCGCTCGCGCAAGTACCTGTTCCACATCGTCGAGGAACTGGAGCGGCGCAACATGCCCACCGAGCTGGCGCTGCTGCCCTTCATCGAGAGCGCGTTCAACCCGCAGGCCGTGTCCAGCGCGCGCGCCGCCGGCATGTGGCAATTCATGCCGGCCACCGGCCAGTACTTCGACCTCAAGCAGAATTTCTTCCGCGACGACCGCCGCTCGGTGCTGGCCTCCACGCGCGCCGCGCTCGACTACCTGCAGAAGCTGCACGGCATGTTCGGCGACTGGCACCTGGCCCTGGCCGCCTACAACTGGGGCGAAGGCAACGTGAGCCGCGCCATCGCGCGCAACAAGCGCGCCGGCCGCGACGCGGGCTACGACGACCTGCGCATGCCCGCCGAGACGCGCAACTACGTGCCGAAGCTGCAGGCGGTCAAGAACATCGTGCTGAACCCGGAGCAGTTCCGCGCCGAGCTGCCGCTGATCGAGAACCACCCTTACTTCCAGTCCGTCGCCATCACGCGCGACATGGACGTCGAACTGGCCGCGCGCCTGGCCGACGTGCCGCTGGAGGACTTCCGCGCGCTCAACCCGCAGCTGAACCGGCCGGTGATCCTGGCCGCGGGCACGCCGCAGATCCTGCTGCCCTGGGACAACGCCACCGTCTTCAAGCGCAACTTCGACGACTACAGCGAGGGCAAGTACGCCAGCTGGACGGCCTGGAGCGCGCCGCGCACGATGTCCGTGTCCGAAGCCGCGCGGCGGGTGGGCATGGAGGAAGACGAGCTGCGCACGATCAACAGCATCCCGCCGCGGATGCTGATCAAGTCCGGCTCGGTGCTGATCGTGCCGCGCCGCAGCGAGTCGCCCGACGTCGCCAGCCACCTCGCCGAGAACGGCCAGCTGAGCCTGGCGCCCGAGGTCCGCACCTACCGCAAGGTCATCCGCGCGGGCAAGCGCGACACGGTCTCCACCATCGCGCGCCGCTACCGCCTGAGCGCCTCCCAGGTGGCGGACTGGAACGACGTGGGCACCTCCGCCCGCTTCAAGGCGGGGCAGCGCATCGTGCTGCACCTGCCGGCGCGCAGCGTGCGCGCCACGGCCAAGGGCAAGTCGCCGGTGCGCGCGGCCAGCCGCAAGTCCCCGGTCCAGAAGAAGAAGCGCCGCTGAGCCGGCGCCGCGCGCGCACCGTGAAGGCGGTGCGTCGCGATGTAACCACCGTGTCCGGAAGCAGGACGGCTCCGACGGGTGAAGCCGGCGGCTGCCGATGCGCGCAGCCCATCCCGGCCGCAACAGTGACTCCCATCGAACTCCAGGAGCACTGTCATGAAGAACAAACCCCTCCTCGCCGCCGTGTTCGCCGCCGGCCTTCTCGGCCTGGGCACCGCGGCGCAGGCGCAGTACAGCGCCGTCGTCACCGTCGCCCCGCCGGCGCCCCGCTACGAGGCCGTGCCGGCGCCGCGTGCGGGCTGGGTGTGGGCGCCGGGCCACTGGGAATGGCGAGGCAACCGCTACGTGTGGCTGCAGGGCGCGTGGCTGCGTGACCGCTCCGGCTACCAGTACCGCGAGCCGCGCTGGGTGCAGCGCGGCAACGGCGAATGGATCCTCGTGGGCAACAACTGGGAGCGCCGGGGTCCGTACGGCGACCGTGACGGTGACGGCATCCCGAACCGCTACGACAACAACCGCAACCGCTACAGCCCCAACGCGGACCTCGACCGCGACGGCGTGGCCAACCGCCGCGACCGCGATCGCGACGGCGACGGCATCCGCAACAACCGCGACCGCTTCCCCAACGACCGGCGGCGTGGCTAGCATGTGACCTAGGACGGGTCCGACCTGCTTGACAGCACGGCGGCCATGGAGCCGCCCGGACCCTGCCCCCAGCTACGGGTTCATCCCATCCGAAGGAGTGCATCCATGAACAAGAAGACCCTCACCAGCGCCCTCCTGGCCTCGGCGCTGCTGGCCGCCGGCGGCCTGGCCCAGGCGCAGACCGGCCCCACGCAGGACCTGGACCGCGACGGCATCCAGAACCGTTACGACAACGACCGCGACGGGGACGGCTTCGCCAACCGCAGCGATCCCAACCCCAACGTCTGGAACCCGACGAAGTGGGTGCGCGGGCACGACATGGACCGCGACGGCATCGCCGATCGCAGCGACCGGGACCGTGACGGCGACGGTATCGCCAACGCGCGCGACTCGCATCCGAACAACCCCAACCTGCCGCGCGGCGTGGCACGCAACGGGCCCAACGGCGACCTGGACCGCGACGGCATCCGCAACCGCAGGGACCGCGATCGCGACGGCGACGGCGTGGCGAACGCGCGCGACCGGTATCCGGACAACCGCCGGCGCGCCTGACCCACCTTGTCATTGCGGGCTCGACCCCGCAATCCACGACGGCGCGTGATCCGACACCGTCGTGGATCCCGGCTCGCGGCCGGGATGACAAGGAGGGTGGCTACAGCTTCTCCGTCTCCCCCTGCCGCGGCTGCCACTTCATCAGCCGCCGCTCGATGCGCCCCACGATGCCATCGAGCGCCAGGGCGAAGGCCGTGAGCACCACGATGCCGGCGAACACCGTGTTGACGTCGAAGGTGCCCTCGGCCTGCAGGATCAGGTAGCCGACGCCGCGCGCCGAGCCCAGGTATTCGCCGACGACCGCCCCGACGAAGGCGAGGCCCACCGACGTGTGGAGGCTGGAGAACACCCAGCTCGTGGCGCTGGGCAGGTACACCGTGCGCAGCAGTTGCTTGCGGCTGGCGCCCAGCATGCGCGCGTTGGCCAGCACCACCGGGCTGACCTCGCGCACGCCCTGGTAGACGTTGAAGAAGACGATGAAGAACACCAGCGTCACCGCCAGCGCCACCTTGCTCCAGATGCCCAGGCCGAACCACAGCGCGAAGATCGGCGCCAGGATCACCCGCGGCATGGAGTTCATCGCCTTGATGTAGGGATCGAGGATCGCGCTGGCCGTGGGCGCAAGCGCCAGCCACAGGCCCACGACGAGGCCCATGACGGTGCCTATGCCGAAGGCCAGCAAGGTCTCCAGCAGCGTCACGCCCAGGTGGATGTAGATGTCCGCGCGCCCCGGCAGGCCTTCGGGGAACAGCGGGTTGGGCGGCAGCGCCACGGGCAGGAACCAGGACCACACGCGGCCCGCCACCTTCACCGGCTCGCCGAGGAAGAAGGCCCACTGCTCGTTGCGCGACATCAGGTGCCACGCGAGCAGCACCGCCAGCAGCAGGCCGATCTGCCAGGCGCGCAGGCTTCTCTCGTTCGCGCCCAGGCTCATGCGGCCCTTTTCAGCTGCTGCGCGTAGCCCTTGAGCACCTCCTCGCGCAGCACGGCCCAGATGCGGCCATGCAGTTCCACGAAGCGCGGGTCGCCGCGCACCTCCGCCACGTCGCGCGGACGCGGCAGGTCCACCGCGAACTCGCCGATCGGATGCGTGGCGGGGCCCGCGGAGAGCACGACCACGCGATCGCTCATGGCGATGGCCTCGTCGAGGTCGTGCGTGATGAACAGCACCGCCTTCTTCTTCGCGGCCCACAGCTCCAGGACTTCGTTCTCCATCAGCTGCCGCGTCTGGATGTCCAGGGCGCTGAAGGGTTCGTCCATGAGGATGATGTCGGGGTCCAGCGCCAGCGTCTGCGCGAGGGCCGTGCGCTTGCGCATGCCGCCGGAGAGCTGGTGCGGATAGCGGTCCTCGAAGCCGGCCAGGCCCACGCGATCGAGCCAGGCCTGCGCCTGCGCGCGCGCCTCGGCGTCGGGCAGCCCGCGGTACTGCAGTCCCACCATCACGTTGGCGATGGCGCTGCGCCAGGGCATCAGCGCGTCGGACTGGAACATGTAGCCGGCGCGGCGGTTGATGCCCGCGAGCGGCTCGCCGAAGACGCGCACTTCGCCGGAAGAAGCGGGCAGCAGTCCCGCGCCGACGTTCAGCAGCGTCGACTTGCCGCATCCCGTCGGGCCCACCACCGAGACGAACTCGCCGGCCGCCACCTTCAGGGTCGTGCCGGCGACGGCGGTGTAGCGCTGCTCCCGCTCCTCGCGGGAGCGGAAGGTGACCGTGATGTCGTTCAGCTCGAGCGCGTGGGGGGCCGCCGCGCTCACGCCTTGAACTTCTCCTTCGCGCGGCGCGCGAAGTCGTTGGTGTAGGTCTTGGCCAGGTCGATGCGGCCTTCCTTCACGCCGGGATCGAAGCTGGCAATGGCCTTCAGCGCGGTCTTCGCACCCTCGTCCGGCAACAGGCCGTCGATGGCGATCGCCTCGCGGATCTTGTTGAAGGACGCGAGGTACAGCGCGCGGTCGCCGAGCAGGTAGTTCTCCGGCACGGTCTTGATGATGTCGCTGGGGCCTGCGGTCTGCAGCCACTTGAGCGCGTGCACCATCGCGTTGGCCAGCGCCTGGCAGGTGTTGGCGTTCTTCTGCACGAACTCCAGCGGCGCATAGAGGCAGCCCGCGGGCATGGGGCCGCCGAAGACCTCCTGCGTGCCCTTGAGCGTGCGCGTGTCGCTGATGATCTTCACGTCGCCCTTCTGCTCCAGCATGGTCATCACCGGATCGATGTTGCTCATCGCATCGATCTGCCCGGAGCGCAGCGCCACCAGGGCGCCGGCTGACGTGCCCACGCCGATGTAGCTGACGTCGCTGGCCTTCAGGCCGGCGCGCGAGAGCACCAGGTTGGCCATCATGTTCGTGGAGGAGCCCGGCGCCGTGACGCCGATCTTGCGGCCCTTCAGATCCGCGACCGAGCGATAGGCCGGCATCGTCTTCGTCGACACGCCCAGCGCGATCTGCGGCGCGCGGCCCTGCAGCACGAACGCCTGGAACATCTGGTTCTTGCTTTGCAGGTTGATGGTGTGTTCGTAGGCGCCGCTCACCACGTCGGCCGAGCCACCCACCACCGCCTGCAATGCGCGCGAGCCGCCGGCGAAATCGGAGATCTCCACGTCCAGGCCTTCGGCCTTGAAGTAGCCCAGTTGCTCCGCGATCGTGAGCGGCAGGTAGTAGAAGCCCGCCTTGCCGCCCACGGCGATGGCGACCTTGCTCTTCTCCGGCTTGCCCTGCGCGTACAGCGAAGGTGCGGCCACCGCCGCGGCGGCCAGCGCCGTGAACTGCCGCCGGTTCAGGAATCTGCTTCGCATCGCAATCCTCTCTGTCGCATTCTTCTGGAATGGCGGCAGGTTAGATGCGGTGTTGCGCCGCCGCATCGGGACGATCCCGTGCGGGTTTCCACGTAACCGGAATGCTTAACGCCAGGCGCTCAGGAAGATCGCGAGGTTGGCGAGGAATGCCAGCGCCCAGATCACCGAGCGCACGCTGCCCAGGCCCGCGACATACATCGCGATGTAGATGACGCGCAGCGTGACGAACAGCACCGCCAGGATGTCGATGCGCGTCTGTGGCGCGCCGAGCTGGTGGGCGATGATCACGGCGCCGATGAAGAAGGGCAGCGCCTCGAAGCTGTTGGCCTGCGCCGCGTTGGCGCGGGCCGCGAAGCCCTCCTGCGCGGCCAGCCAGGCACGCGGCTCGTTGTTGTCGAAGCCGCCCTCGCGGCGCGGCTTGCCGAAGCCGCGGTACTTGGCGAGATAGGAGCACGCCAGCGGCAGCAGCACGGCGGCCAGCACGCACCAGTAGGCCGCGGTGAAGCGCAGGTAGATCGTCGTTGTCATGGTTATCTTGTCCTCCTGTCCACCAGCGCGTGCGCGATGGTCCCCAGGTCCACGTATTCGAGTTCACTGCCGGCGGGCACCCCCCGTGCCAGCCGCGTGACTTTCAGTCCCCGCTGCTTGAGGGCCTCGGCGATCACGTGCGCCGTGGCCTCTCCTTCCGCGGTGAAGTTGGTGGCGAGGATCACCTCCTGCACCTCGCCGTTGGTGGCCCGGTCGAACAGCTTCGCCAGGCCGATGTCCTTGGGGCCGATGCCGTCCAGCGGGCTCAGCTTTCCCATCAGCACGAAGTACAGGCCGTTGAAGGCCTGCGTACGCTCCAGCGCCGCCTGGTCGGCCGGCGTCTCCACCACGCACAGCTTGCTGCGGTCGCGCTGCGGGCTGCGGCAGGTGGCGCACACCTCGTCCTCGGTGAAGGTGTGGCATTCGCTGCAGTGGCGCACGCTGGTGGCCGCCTGCTCGAGCGCGCGCGCGATGACGCGTGCGCCCTCGCGGTCGTGCTGGAGCAGGTGGAAGGCCATGCGCGAGGCGGACTTGGCGCCCACCCCGGGGAGGCGCCGCAGCGCCTCCACCAGTGCCTGGAGGGAAGGTTCCGCCAATGGGCCTCGGCTCAGAACGGCAGCTTCATGCCGGGCGGCAGGCCGGCGGTGAGCTTGCCCATCTTCTCCTGGGTGGTCTCCTCGGCCTTGCGCACGGCGGCATTGAAGGCGGCGGCCACGAGGTCTTCGAGCATGTCCTTGTCGTCGCCCAGCAGGCTGGGGTCGATGGTGACGCGCTTGACGTCGTGCTTGCAGGTCATGACCACCTTCACGAGGCCGGCGCCGGACTCGCCGCTCACCTCGATGGTGGCCAGTTCCTCCTGCGCCTTCTTCAGGTTGTCCTGCATCGCCTGGGCCTGCTTCATGAGGCCGGCCAGCTGTCCCTTGTTGAACATGGTGCTTCCTAGTGTTTTGCGATCGGTTTGATGCTGCCGGGGACGATTTTCGCCCCAAACTCGCGCTGCATCTGCTGCACGAACGGATCGTTGAGGATGATCTGTTCGGCGGCTTGCTGGCGCGCCGCCGCCGCCTGCGCATTGCGCCGCGCCGGGCTGTCGGTGATGGGGCCCACTTCGACCGAAATGTCGACGGCGTGACCGGCCGCCTGCAGGGCGGCGCGCAGGCGCTCGCGGCTGGCGGGCTGGTTGAGCGACTCGCGCTCGACGCGCAGCATCCAGTGGCCTTCATCCTGCGCCACCAGCTGCGCCTGCAGCGCGAGCTCGCGCACCAGCGCCGTGATCGCCTCGCGCTCCACGAGGTCCTTCACCACCGACTGCCAGAAGTCGCCCTCGGGCGTGGGCACGACGGTGGGAACGGCACTGGGCGCCTCGCGCGTTTCGGGCTGCACGCGTACGGGCACGCCCATCACGTCGCCGCCGGTGCGGGAAGGCGCGGCGCGCGGCGGGGCTTGGCGCGGTTCGACGACGGGGAGGACGTGGCCGGGGGGAGCGGTGGGTTTCGGTTGGGTGCTCGGTGCGGGAGGTGGAACGTCGGGGTTCGGCTGCGCGCTCACCGCCGACCTACGGTCGTCCTCAGGCGCCGGACTTTGCGTAGGGCGGGGTGACGCAGGAACCCCGCCGCCCCCCGCCGCCACGGCAGCAGGCTGGGCTCGCGCAGCGACCCCAGCCCCCGCCACCGGCTCACTCAGAGTTTTTTTTTCAGCCGAAGGCTTGAACGCCAGCAGCCGCAGCAGCACCATCGTGAGCGCCGCGTATTCGTCCGGCGCCAGCCCGAGCTCCGCCCGTCCATGCAGGCAGATGCTGTAAAGCAGCTGCGTCTCGTCGGCCGGCATCGCCTGCGCGAGGCGCGCGATGGTCGCGCCTTCTTCGTCGCCGGTGTCCGCCGCATCCGGAACGGCCTGCAGCACCGCCATGCGCTGCAGCACCATGCTCATCTCCTCGAGCGCCGCGCCGGCCGACAGGCCGTGCACGCGCAGCGCCTCGGAGGTCTCCACCACCGCCTTGCCGTCGCCGGCGGCCAGGGCCTCGATCAGGCGGAAGACGTGGCTGCGGTCGACGCTGCCCAGCATCTGCCGCACGTTGGCTTCCTGCAGCGTGCCGCCGCCGAAGGCGATGGCCTGGTCCGTGAGCGACAGCGCATCGCGCATCGAACCGCGCGCGGCCCGCGACAGCAGGCGCAGGGCCTGCGCGTCGGCGGCCACGCCTTCTTCCTGCAGCACGCGCACCAGGTGCTCCTGCACCGTCTCGGGCGCCATGGGCCGCAGGTTGAACTGCAGGCAGCGCGAGAGCACCGTCACCGGCACCTTCTGCGGATCGGTGGTGGCCAGCACGAACTTGAGGTACTCGGGCGGCTCTTCCAGCGTCTTGAGCATCGCGTTGAACGCGTGCCCGGTGAGCATGTGCACCTCGTCGATCATGAAGACCTTGAAGCGCCCCTGCACCGGCTTGTAGACCGCCTGCTCCAGCAGCGACTGCACCTCGTCGACGCCGCGGTTGGAGGCGGCGTCCAGTTCGGTGTAGTCCACGAAGCGGCCGCTGTCGATGTCGGTGCAGGCCTGGCACTTGCCGCAGGGCGTGGAGGTGATGCCGCCCTGCCCGTCCTCGCCCTGGCAGTTGAGCGACTTGGCCAGGATGCGCGACACGGTGGTCTTGCCCACGCCGCGCGTGCCCGTGAAAAGGTAGGCGTGGTGCAGCCGCTGCTGCTCCAGCGCGTTGGACAGTGCCTGCACGACGTGCTCCTGCCCCACCATCTGGCCGAAGGTGCGGGGCCGGTACTTGCGCGCGAGCACGAGATAGGACATCCGGCCGATTCTAAGGTGACCCCGACCGAGCTCGGCCTTGCGACCTCGCCTACAATACGCGGTGACGGGCCTCCCCGCATGGTGAAGCGGCCAACCGGGTCAGGTGGGGAACCAAGCAGCCCTAACTGTGGAGCCAGTGCCGGGGGTAAGGCTCGTCACCTCCCTCTTCGAAAACCCAATGCTGACGCGCACTTACGCGCTGGCAAGGGGTTCTGCTGCCTCGAGTGTGTACCCATGGTGTGTCACCTTTCCCTTCAACCATGAAGACGAAAGCGACCATGCCGAAACCGATGACGGGCGTCTATCGCAGGCCCGGATCGCTGCGCTGGCAACTGCGCATCAAGGTTCCCTCCGACCTCGTATCCCTCTACCCCACCCAGTGGGCGTGCCGTGTGTCGCTTGAGACCTCGGATTTGCGTGAGGCCAACGAGAAGGCGGCCCAGCTTTGGGCGCAATGGGCCGTGCGGTTCGATGAACAGCGCAAGGAGTTGAACCCCCAGCGGGTGGAACAGATCACCCCGGAGCTGGCGCAGGTGCTAGCGCAACGCGTTTACGCTGCCGTGCTGGCGGGCGATGAGTCGCTCCGGACTAATCCAGCAGCCGCCCGGGCCTTCGTGCTCGCCCTCAGGGCCGTCCGCCCGGCTACCGTCGCCTTGCGTATTCCCGAGAACGCGCCTATGGCGACACCAGCATGGGCCAATGAGGAGCTTGATCCGCTAGAGGGCCTCCCTCAAGGTCTGGCCGCTGAGCTGAAGGGGGTGAACGCCGCAATGGATGAACAATCGGCGCTCCAGTTCGCCAGCCAGAGGGTGGCTGCAGTCCTCCCCCTCGCCCAGGCAGAGGCTCGCAAGCTGGGGATCACCTTCGACATCAATACCCCGGGTGCCCTGGTTGCCCTCCGCGAGTGCCTCAAGACCTACCGGCGGGCATGGCGGGCCGCCCATCTGCGAAGCCTGGGCGAGGTCATCGACACGCCCGAACCGGCCCGCCCTGAGAAGGCAGAGAAGCCCATGCGGCTGCGGGATGTGTTCGACCGCTGGAAGGGCGTCAAGAAGCGGTCCGACGATTCCATTCGGGCTTGCGAACGCGCCCTGGCGCTGTTCGAGGAGCGGACCGGCAATCCCCCGGTTCAGGCCATCACACGCGCTCAAGGTGACGATTTCCGGTCCTGGCTGCAGACGCTCGGGACCAGTTCGAAAACCGCTCACGACCGGCTCACGTGGGTCAAGTCGCTTCTCGTCTATGCCTACCGGGACTTGGAGTTGATCTCCCGCCAGCCCTGGGAAGGCATCGACATCGAGCACCGGACAGAGAAGCCGCGCAAGCCGTGGACCGACAAGGAGCTGGAGGCGTTCTTCTCGCTTCCGCTGTTCACCCGCTACGAGCTACCCAAACCGAGCTTCAGGAACGGAGCCGACGCAGCTTACTGGATCCCGCTGATCGGCCTGTTCACGGGTGCCCGTGTAGGGGAGCTTTGTCAACTCCGTGTCGAGGACGTGGAGAGCGTCCAGGCCGGCACCTTCCTGCGCATCAGCGAAGAGGCCGAGGGAGCCACTGTAAAGACCGCAGCTGGAATTCGGCGCGTGCCAGTTCATAGCGAGCTTGTCCGCCTGGGATTCCAGGAGTACGTCAAAGCCATGCGGGATGCGAATGCTGTTTCCCTTTGGCCGGTCATGAAGCTCCGCAAGGGCAAACCGGGCGGGTACTTCTCGGACTGGGTAAATGCGTTTCACAAGCAAGCTACCTCGAACCCGAAAGCACCTGTGTTCCATGAGCTGCGGCACACGGTCCGAACGGCGCTGCATTCAGCAAAGGTGGACCGCGAGACCATCGGTCGGATCATCGGCCATGAGACCGGACTCTCGGCAGCCGAGAAAGCCTACACGCACATTTCCGACGAGGATCTGAGGGCTGCGGTGGAGACGCTCTCGTTTGGGTCACTTAGGTTGCAGAGGGTCTACTGGCCTGGTTCGATATACGGCGAGAAAAGATTCAGTGCTGCGGCTTGAGTACTTGCGACCGCGCCGAATAACGGCCCAAACGCCGCGACACTCAGAAGCCACCGACTAGAACGACGGTTTGCCGCCGACGACTTTACACCTGAGATACTTCCCCCCCACGGAGGAGCATGGCCATGTGGGTAGGAGGGAGCATCGGTCTAAAGAGATATCGGGAGTACCAGCGTGTCGGGAACAAGTGGAAGAAGAACAGCGGTTGGGGGGCATCACCCACATTAGGCGCAAACCCCGCGAAGTTCCTGTATGCCGTGGCTCGGACAGCTGTAAGAGGTCATCCGCCTGGATGGCGGGGCGTACGGTCTGCTGTGTTCTCCGCTTGTGCGGCTCTTAGTTATCTCGAGCGCGGAGTACATAGTCCCACGTCCCTTTCTCTGCACTCCGATCTGCAGCTTGCGAAGGACTTTGTCGGAACGGGAATCAAAGGGGTGATCGGAGCTGCTTTTAGCCTGATTGAGGCGCAGGCACTTGGCTATCCTTGGTTCGGCCACTGGGAGGACGCCTTCGGCCCAATGGAGCAAGGCCCGGACTTTCTGGTATTCAGGTCAGGCGAAATGGTCTTGGTGGAGGCAAAGGGAACGGCGCAAGACAATCCCGCTCGAGCCAGCTGGCTGAAGGCGCAATGGAAGGGTCAGATTGAGCCTCACCTTTCGTGGACCGGAGCAGATCATGGATGGCTTATCGCCACTTGCCTTCAGCGGTCATCAGTCAGCTTTCTTGAGCGCCTCACTGCATCTTCATCCACTTGGTCCCCAGGAGCGCCTCGGGTCCCACCGAGAGTCAAGGCGTTGTGGCTCCTCCGGGGGATCGGGCGCTGGCTCGGTTGGCCCTCCGATCGAGAGCCTTACGAAGAAGACCTCGCCGCCCGCGAAAGGTACATGTACTTCGTGGATGCCCGAGAAATGGCATCTCTAGGGGACCGTATTCGGAAGTCGCCACGTGAGGACGGCTTGTTGCTAGGGCCGGACATCACTGTCCAGCTAAGCCAAACAGCAGCATTGACCGCCGTGACCTTTTGTAAGGCCGACAACGCGGAACTACTCTTCTCATTCGCGGAGGGAAGATCAAACGCCGAGTTGCCTATCCCTCAGTCAAATGCACGCGTGCAGCAACTCGGACACCGCGTAGGAATCTTTTGGTCTGATGGAACGGGAATGCTTGTGTCCATTCATGGCAGAAGCCCGCAGGAGACGATAGCGGCCCTTGCCGGCGAGTGACTCGCAGCTCGGCGGGCGGCTTAGGTCTGAAGAATCCTGCCGCACATAGGAGGCCCAACCCCGCCTCAACAGTCCGGGTTCTTCCCCCGGTACCCCTGTCACCTATCGCTCGCGTCGCGGCGCTTAACGCCGTCGGACACTTCGGTCGTTGATCGCCGCACCCGTATGGCTACGCCTCGGGTGACGGTTCAAGAGACTGAATGGCCCCTCTCAGACCATCGCTCCTAGCCTGTAATCGTTTCTCAGCCAGCTTCTGAATCACCGGACTCCCAGTAAAAACAAGGTGGAGGAAGGTCTCCATGGACCTGCGTGACAGCTTCTCGTGGCTCGTGACAGAGGCGCCCAGCTCCATCTTGTAGTACGTCTCGCCGTCCTTGATCGTGACCCCGAAGGCATCCACATGGTCCTTCCGTGCCCTTGCGGGATTCCAGCAGTACCACTCGTTGTTGAGGGCATTCAGGCGGGTCAGTGCGTCTTGGAAGTTCTTCTCGGTCTTGAACATCTCTCTTACAAAATGGCCTAACGAACGTTACGCCATAATGCACGACATGAAGATGGTCGCTTACCAGAGGGTTTCCACTGCCAGGCAGGGGCAACGGGGATTGGGTCTAGACGCACAGTGGGCCGCTATCCAGGCGTATGCCAAGCAGGTAAAAGGCCGGGTGATCGAACGCTTTACGGAGATCGAGAGCGGCAAGAATAACGAGCGTCCCGAGCTGGCCAAGGCACTTCGACACGCGAAGCTGACCGGCGCAGTCCTGGTGATAGCAAAGCTGGATCGCCTATCGAGGAACGCTGCCTTCCTCCTGACCCTCCGGGACAGCGGGGTCCGGTTCGTCGCAGCCGACATGCCAGATGCAAACGACCTGACGGTGGGGGTAATGGCGTTGGTCGCACAGCAAGAGCGTCAGGCGATCTCCACAAGGACCAAGGAGGCACTCCAGGCGGCCAAGGCAAGGGGGCAGCGCCTGGGGAATCCCAATGGAGCCGCCGCGCTCCGGCGGGCTCAGAGGGGGAATGCCGCGAGCGTTCAGCGGATCAAGGAGGTGGCGGACGCGAACGCCGAGGAACTGCGCCCGGTCGTGGAGTCGCTCCAGCGCCAAGGGGTGACTACCCTGGCTGCCCTGGCGGCGAGCTTGAACGAAAGCGAAATCCGCACCCCAAGAGGGGGACGCTGGCACCCGTCCTCGGTCAGGAATCTCCTGGGGAGACTGCAGATGAACGGCGCCTGACGGGGTCGCCCTTCGATTTCCACACAGTCATGGGGGATCCCGACCGGGCACTCTCCCGCTCCTGAATGCCTCCGCTGGGTCTCCCACGGGGGCTTTTCTACGACTGAAGAAGGAAATCCCATGAGCAACCTGCTCGGTGTCATTCGCACCGTCACGATCCCCGTTCACCTGTTCGACCACCTGAAGCAATGCCAGCGCCAGTTCGAACGCCAGGAAGGCCGCAAGCTGACCAACAGTCAGGCTCTGGCGATCATCCTGCGGCAGCACCGAGACATGCTTTGGCCTTCGCTGCAGCAGTCTGGGGAGGCTTGATCCATGAAGGCGCTGTTTGCGGTGTCTGCGTCAGTAGGGTCCGGGAAGACTATGGCTGCGGTCGAGTACATGACCAGGCGCGAAGCCGGTACCCAGGACTTTATCTACGTAGCGCCGACGATCAGGCTTCTGAACCAGACCGAAGAACAACTGCGATCAGCCCTGCGCGGACAAGGTTCTATCCGCAACGTCCATCTGATTCACTCTGAAGCCACCTTCGAGGAATGCTTCTCGGCATTGAGTGAGGCGTTGCAAGTGATCAACGAACGCCCGGCTGGTGTTGGACGTGTGGTCTTCCTGACCACTAAGACGTTCCTCGGAGTTCTGCCCAACATCGTCGACCGTCCTAGATGGAGCCTGATCCTGGATGAGGCATTCGCTCCGGTGACATTCATCGAATATCACCTCGGACCTCGCCCCGAAGAGGGACTGGCCTACTTCCACGAGATGTTCCGCGTCGACCCCGATGACCACTACCTTGTTTCGCCTGTTGAAGGTCGAAGAGGTCTGGTCGAGGAGATTGCATCCGGGCGACTCGAGCAGTGCGGACAGAAGCACCTCGGTCAGAGCCAACTCGCCCAATCAGTCAGCAACCATGCGATTCGGTGCGAACTCGTCGTGACGCCCAAGTCGCGGAGACCGGCGTCGGTCGTTGGCAGGGAGGCGGCCGAACAGACGGCTACCCAGACCCGCTGCCAGACCCTCCTTGTCGCCTGCTACGTGACACCCGAGTACTTCGGCCAGTTCCGTGAAGCAATCGTCTTGTCAGCCCTCTTCGAGCACACGGTGCTGTATCACCTGTGGACTCGGTCCTTTGGCGTCCGGTTCCTGCCTCACCCGTGGTTCACCGCCGGAAGACTCCGGAATGTACATACCGAACAAGGGCCGACGATCTCCATTGGCCATCTACTTCACCCGGAGGATCGTGCGAGCAAGCACAACTTGTTCGCCAACAGGCACACGGGGAGGCCCGGGGAACGCTCGCCAGGGAATCGCGTCCTGGACTCGCTCGTCCGAACGGCCGTCGAGTTCTTCAGGGGGTCTCGGTTCCTGCTTCAGACCAACAATGGATCCGGCTACGGTCCGGGTGGAGCGTTGCTCCCTTCCGCCGCTGTTCCTATCCCCGTGGCCAGTCACGGGCTGAACAACTTCATGGGTGCTGACCACATCGCTGCCCTTGCTGTGACCAATCCCAATCCGCAGGAACAGGAATGGGTGCAGTCACGGACCGGACTGACCAAGGACCAAGTCCAACAGGCATATCGGATCCACACCGTGTATCAAGCGGTGGGGCGCACCTCGATTCGCTCAGCTACACGGACCAAGTCGAGGAGAGTATTCCTGGTGGCGGGGTACGACGATGCGCTTCTTCTGCACCGCCTGTTCCGTGGTTCTACCTGGCTCGGACAAGTGGGCGACCAAGCCTCGCTGAAGGGCGTCCGGGAGGTCATGACGGTCCCCAGTGAAATGAGGAAGTTGGCAGCCGCCATCGTCGAACACCTAGACGCCCTGCCCTCCGACGTGCGGGAGATTTCATCCCGGTCAGTGAAGGCTCAGGTGGCTCCCCAGGTGCCCTCCAGTACCTGGACAGAGGCTGCGCGTATGGCGGCAGACGACAGCTTGACTTGGACGAAGGCGGGTCACAGCTTTCGTCGTGTGGTGTACGACGACTTCTTCGGAAAAGCCTTAGACGATGGCCAGTGCGCTGAAACTCACATGATTAACCAATAACTGTATGGTTCTTTATGTGAGATTCGGATAGCGGCAAACCGCTCGATCCCGGTCGGCTCTTCGCAAGAGGGGCTGACCGGGGCTTACCTGAGTGCATCCCCGACACCAAACACAGCCTCACAGATCGTCTTTTTGGTGATCTGTAGATGTTCTGGGCCGTAGACATCCCTCATCAGTTCATCCCAGAAGCTGCCCCCTGGTACACGCTCTGGCTTCCCCCGAAGTAGCTTTCGTAGATGTGAGCGTAGGTCTTGGCTCGCTTGTCCTGGATGATGATCGGCGTGTACGCGGCGGGCAGCTTTCGGAGGTGATCCCGGATGGTCCGCTCCACGTCCGCCTTGGTCATCGTCTTGAGCTTCCAATCGAGCACCAGCTTCTCGGCCTTCAGCTTCGTCAGTAGCTCCTTGGCGACCTTCTTTACCTCATCCTTCTCTTTGTCGGTAAGGACAGGATCAGGCTGCGTCAGGAGGTCGAAGATCGCCAACTCCTCCTCGGTGAGGTTCTCGCGGTGCGCTCGTTGCTCCTCCTGCGTGAGGTTCTGGGCGAAAGCCAGCAGCTCCTTGAAGAACGTTTCGAGGTTGTGGCTGGAGGAGTTGTAGGCTTCGATCATCTTCTGGAACTTCTCCAGGAAGTCGATCCGGCCCTTGTTCTCCAGGACCATCTTCTCTAGCTTCTTCTCGATCTGACCCTTCAGCTTCTCGGCCTCGGTGGCCTTCTTGCCTTCCTCGAACTTCTTCTGGAGAGCAGCGAAGTCGATCTGAGAAAGGTCGATCAGGGGTTCTGCCTCAGGTCGTGCCCCGATCCGGTACCCCTCAGTGGCAATCGAGTCGTCAAGGAGTGCGTCCAGGTCATTCATCACCCCTGAGATGTCCGGCGGGTTTCTCAGCGCCTTGATCATGCCCCCGAGATACGCCACCAGCACGGACGTTGGCGCGTAAGCGTTTGCTCGCTGGTCAGGGAGGATGGCTTTGAAGGTTCGCGCAACCCGACCGGCAAGCAGCAGGTACTCCTTGGTCTTCTCTTCTCCTGCCTCCAGGATCTTGTCCATTGTCGCCTGGAGAGCCGCCAATCGCTTCCCTGGAGGGGTTCTCACGATGCTATCCAAGTCAATTCCGAGCGGACTACAGAAACCCTCCGCATGCTTCAGCAGGACTTCCAACTGCGCCACCAACACTGCCTTGTTGTTGATCGGCATCTGTCCTGGTTGCTTGGGCTTGGCGTAGATGCGAAGCGCGTCCTGGAGATTGCGGAAGATGCCGACGTAATCGACTATGAGACCAGCGGTCTTCCCGGGTGCCACACGGTTTGCCCGAGCGATGGTCTGCATGAGCGTGTGGTTCCGCATCGGCTTGTCCAGGTACAGAGTCGAGCAGGTCGGCACATCAAACCCCGTGATCCACATGGCGCAGACGAACACCAACCGAAGGGGACTGTCGGGATCCTTGAACTTCTCGTCGAGATCCTCGGTCACCATCCGCTGGCGGTGAGGGATGATGTCAAGGCCCTTGGCCTTCAGATCCTCCACCTCGTTCTGCGACTGAGACACCACCACGGCCATGTCGGTGGTCTTCATCAGGATGATCTTGTCTTCCAGCGTCTCCCTCGCCTCGCCCGTAGCCTTCTTCAGTTGCGCCTGAAGTTCCGCCAAGTTCTCCTTCCACCGGGCCTGCACCTTGTCGTACATGCGAACCGCTGTCGCCTTGTCGATGCAAACCATCATGGCCTTGCCCCGATAGCCCCTTCCGAGGAAGTGCGTCACCAGATCAGACGCAATGGTGTCCAGGCGCTCGTCGCGGGTGATCAGGTGGTACTCGCGAGCGAACTCCCGCTCCAGCTTTTTCTCTTGCTCCTCGTCGAGTTCGGCGGCCTCCAGAAGGCGCTCGATGTCCTGATTCAGGTTCTCGTTGATAATCTGGAGTTCAGGCGTGCGGTTCTCGTAGTACAGCGGAACCGTCGCCCCGTCCTCGATTGAGCGGGCGAAGTCGTAAACCGAGACGTAGTCGCCAAACACCTCCCTAGTGCGCTCCTCCTCGCCGGCAATCAGTGGTGTCCCCGTAAATCCCAGGAAAGCCGCATTGGGCAGACCGTTGCGCATGTTCAAGGCGAACACGTCGTACTGGCTGCGGTGGGCTTCGTCGGTGATGACGATGATGTCGTCGCGATCAGAGACCTTCGGGTAAGGCTCGCCCTTCTCGGTCCGGAACTTCTGGATCAGACTGAAGACGTATCGATGGTCCTCACGAAGCAACTGCTTGAGGTTCTCCGCGCTCGTGGCCTGTACCTCCGCGCCCGTGATCGCGCCCGTCGTCGTGAAGGTCTTGTAGATTTGGTCGTCCAGTTCTGCACGGTCGGTGACCATCACGAAGGTCCACTTGCCTGGGAGCTTGCGAAGCACCTTCTGAGTGAAGAACACCATGGACAGGCTCTTGCCGCTGCCCTGGGTGTGCCAGAACACCCCCAGCTTCTTCGCCGCTTCTGCATCGCCGGATGAACGCAGGCTGACCATCTGGTCGATGGCCTTGTTGACGCCCAGGTACTGATGGTTCTTGGCGATGATCTTGATGACACCGCCTCGCACCGTTTGGAACACCGTGAAGTTCTCGATGAAATCCAGTAGCCGCCGCTTGTCGCAGAGACCCCGAATGGCCGTCTCCAGAGAAGTCGATCCTGGCTCCGTCTCGTCGTCGATCCGCCGCCACTCGAAGAAGTGCTCCCAAGGGCTGGTCAACGTACCCACCCGGGTCTGTGAGCCGTTGGACAGAAGAATGAAGGCGTTGGGGTGGAAAAGCTGCGGAATGCTCTGCCCCTTGTAGTCCTTCAGGTTGTCGTCATAGGCCGACTTCAGCGGGACATTGGGGGCCTTCAATTCGATGAACACTAGGGGGATGCCATTGACGAAGCCGATCAAGTCGCACCGCCGCTTGTACATCTCGCCCGAAACCCACATCTGTTGGGTGAGAAGAAAGTCGTTGTTCTCCGGATTGCCCCAATCGACAACCGTCAACTCGACCGTCTGCGGATTGCCGTCATCGTCATCGTCGGGCACCTCCACCTTCACACGGTGGCGCAACAGCTTGTAGAAGGTCTGATTCGCGTTGACGGGGATCTGTTTGGAGCGGTCTTCCGTGAGCTTCTCTATGGCTTGTTCGTAAGCAGATTCCGGATGACCCGGATTCAACTTCCGGAGCGCCTTGCGTAGTCGCGAAACCAGAATCACTTCAGCGGCGGACTTCCGGCGCTCGGTCCCATACGCCCCGAATGATTCGTCGTAAAGGTTTACCGTCTCCCATCCCAAAGATGCGAAGCAATCGATGGCTGGCAACTCGACTAGCGCAAGTTCGCCATACCCGGCTGTCACGTCCTTAGCAGTGGGAGCGATCTTCATGCGGCGATAGCCTCCTCAGGCTCGGGCAGGGTGGAAACGTCAAGTTCTCCGGAGATCAACCTGGGGAGCAGGAAGTCTCGGGTGGTACGGAGGTTGGCACTTGCGCGATGAAGGCTCAGCTCGAGGTCGAACATGGGATCGAGAAGCGCCATGGCCTTCTTCATCAATTCGGTAGCGGGCACGACCAAGCGCATAGCCTTCATATCTGCCGCGCTCAAGTGGGCAACCGTGGTCCCGACGATGGTTTTTTCAAGGATCTGAATTGGATCGCGCACCGCTAAGAAGAGGAAATTCCGAGAGATGTTCGCGATGGGACGAAGGCGCAAGACTCGCTGGTTTAGCCAAGCCTGCGGACCTGCCCACTTTCCCATGTGAAACTGGCCATCCATTCCGACCAAGATATCTCCGCAAGACACCAGATACTTGGCATCAGCTTTCTCCTCAGTTGTGGCAGACGGGCAGTTTCCTTTTATGTCGCGGATTCGAATCACGCCACGACGACCATCACCAATTCCGCGGAACAGATTCGATTTAAAGGGAAAGCCATAGGTCACTTCGGCGATGTCATAAACCGCCTCAACAGTCCATCCCTCCGGGATCATCCCAAGTTCCGACTTGACCATCCTCGCCTGCTCATACCCGGGAAAGCGGAAGCGGACAAACCACTCCTCGTAGATACTGCGGGCCTTCTCTTCAAGAATGGCGATCCGCCGCGTGTTGTTCTCGATCAGGTCGTCATAGGCGGACAGGAAGGAGGCTATGCGGCGCTGGGTTCCAATCGGCGGCAGGTTGATTTCACATTCATCTAAGAACGCCTCGAATTGGAAATTGCTGATTCCCGTTGACTGAACTTGCCATTGCGCGATGCGCCGGTCTTCATACAGCGACTTCAAGAAGTAGTAGAGGAATCTTCCGTCAATCCAGGCCGAATCAGGAACGATGCGTTTGCAGAAGCTCGCGGGGATAACCTTGTCGCCAATCGAAGCGAGCAAGCGATGGGAGCAGTAAAGGGCACGGCCAACAGGCTGATCCCGGCTTCCACCAGACACCTCGAAGATGATGTCACCCGGTTGTAGCGTCCGAGACTTAAGGTTGGAATTCTTGTGGAAGCGTCGCGGAATCTCCCGAGTGTTGCCTAGCAGCGCCCCTGGTATGTCCGTGCCGCGGATCACTGCTGCTGGCGCTGGACAATCCTCAGTTTGGCACTCGGCCCCCCAGCCTCCACCAATGTAGGTAGCGACGACGGAGCGAAGCGTCTTTTTTGACCACTCGCGTTTACCTTCCAGCACTTAGTACCTCCAGCACCTTTTCGGAGATGGTCTGCTCCAAAATTGTTGCTTCGCCATTGAGAAACTCGAACTCCTCGCTGAGCGATTCGAGTCGCTCAATAAAGTCGATGTCCTCTACTGCACGGCTCCCAACTCCGACATAGCGACCCGGATTGAGGCTCCAACCCTGCGCCTCAATTTCCTCAAGGGTGGCCGTCTTGCACACACCTGCGATATCTCGATAGCTCCTGTCTGGAAACTGCTGCTCCAGGATTCCCTGACTGCCCGCCTCAGTTTCCACGGCCTCCCCGCGCCAGAGCCGCACGATGTTGGCCAGAAACTCGATCTGCTCAGGAAGGAAATCGCGGATTGCCCGACTCACCTGTCGATAGAAGCCCCGCGCATCAACAAAAAGCACCTGGCTCTTACGATCACCCTTGGCCTTCGCCTTATCGAAGAACCACAAGGTGCAAGGCAGGGTGACCGTGTAGAAGAAGTTGGGGCCAACCGAGACGATCACATCAACGGCGCCGCTCTGAATCAGCTTCTTGCGGATCTCAAGTTCCGTGCCTCGTGCATCGCCCGCCGAGTTCGCCATGACGAACCCTGCTCGACCCGAGGCGTTCAGCGCGGAGTAGAAGTGCTGGATCCACAGGTAGTTGGCGTTGTCCGTCGTCGGGATCCCGAAGCAGAACCTGGGATCGTCCTTCAACCGCTCCTTGTCGACGCTCGAAACGTTGAACGGCGGATTCGCCATCACGAAATCGAACTTGTCGACGGACTTGTGCGGGTCGTCGTAGTAGCTGTTGGCCTCTCGAACATCTCCCGAGAGTCCATGAACAGCAAGGTTCATCTTCGCCAACTTGACCGTGTCGTTAGCCTTCTCCACGCCGAAAACGGTCAGTTCCTCCAGCGCCCTCTTCTTGTGACGCTCAACAAAGGCGGCGCTCTGAACGAACATGCCGCCCGAGCCACAAGCGGGGTCGTAAATCTTGCCGTGGTATGGCTCGATGATCTCGACGATCAGCTTGACGATGCTGGTGGGCGTGTAGAAGACGCCGCCCTTCTGCCCCTCAGCCAAGGCGAACTTGCCCAGGAAGTACTCGTAGATTTTCCCGAAGGCGTCCCCTTCGATCTCACCCAGGCCATTTAGCAGGCGGAGCAGTTCCACCAGAACTTCGTTCTGCAGCTTGCCGTAGCTGCGAGGTAGAACCCCTTTGAGTTCCTCGTTCTCCAGTTCCACCGCGGCCATCGCTTGATTGACAGCCTTGCCGAGGTCTTGGTCCTCCGGCAGGTGTAGCAGGTAAGAGAACCGGGCGGTCTTCGGAAGGTAGATCGCGCCCTCCGATTGGAAGTCAATCTTCTCTAGGTCATCAGCAGATGCACCCTCAGAGACAAGCCGGTCCTGCACCTCGTGGAACCGCTTCTCGGCGTACCGGAGAAAGATCAAGCCCAGAACCGGGTTGGAGAACTCGGAGGGCTTCAGGCCCGTGTTGGCCCAGAGTTGGTCAGCAGCCGCCCAAAGGCGGTTCTCAATTTGGATCAGGTCGGCAGCCATTCAGTCGTGTCGCTTTTCGGTTGACCTCAACTGTAACGGCGCACCTCTCTTCCAGAATGGTTTTTCGAGGCTTCGAGGCAGCTTCAGAATGGGCCGTGTTGCGATCTGATCGCATTGCTAGAACATTCGTTTACCCCCCTTCCGGAAGGCGGTTTCGTCGCCACCCGGTGCTACAGTTCACGTCCCCGGGTGTGTCACCAAGGTGTGTTACCAAGAGGCACCGAAGCCCAGTTTCTTCAGAGAGAACAAGGGTTTGCCCGAAGGGGGTAAGGCTCGTCAACTTCCCTCTTCTCATCCCATCGCGAACTGGTAACTCTCGTCGTCATGCGACACGAGCACCAGCGATCGCGTCGTCTTGCAGGTCCAGGTCTGCTGCAGGTGCGGCTTGCGCAGCGACAAGCTCGCCGGCGCGAAGACCACTTCGCACATCCCGCCTTCGCGCCGCGCCGATTCGTAGCGGATCGCCTGCACCGGCGGTTCGAGCCCGCGCACTTCTGCGGCCAGTGACTGGCAGTGCGAATAGTCGTCCGGATCACGCCACTCATCGCGCTCCGACACCCACGGTGGCCGCGTGAGATCCAGTTCCGATCCCGCGAAGCTCGCCTGGAAGAAGGTGTGCTCGGTCACGAGCTGGCCCGCTTCCAGCAGGCCGTCGGAATCCATGAAGAAGCGCCAGCGCCAGTACGCGATTTCCGCCGCGACCGTCGCAGGCTCGTCCGCGCCGTACCACGCACCCGGTTCATCGGCACGGCGAAAACGCGAGGGCCAGGGCGCGGCGTAGCGGAAGGGCGTGAAAACCAGGTAATGGCAGCCCGCGGCTTCCTCGGGCAGCACGGGCTTGCTGTCTTCGAGCAATTGCTCAAGCAGGAGCTGCTCGTCGAGGTCGTCCACGAGGCGCATCGTGGCGACGCGGTGCTGCGCCTCCACGCCGCGCCAGAGTTCGCGCCGCGCCGGCGCGACGGCCTGCAGCCATGCCTGCTGCCAGGCCATCAGACCACTGCGCGCGCGCCGTCGAGGTAATTCACCACGCGCACCAGGCCGTCCACGCGCTGGATCGCTTCCTTCGGGGACTGGTTGAACGCGCGGTTGAAGCTGGCCATCCAGCGCAGCCGGTGCGGCTCGCTGTTGCCCACCAGCGCATCGAGGGATCGGTACAGGCGAACGAGCAGCGCGGCCAGTTCTGCGGGCTTGGTGCCGATCTCCAGGGCGCGCTCGCCCTTGGCCATGCGGGACACCTGCGATTCGCTCAGGCCCACCACACGCGCCACCGCGGCGTTGTTCAGCCCCAGCAGCGCGCCGGCGCGCAGGGTGGCCTTGGTGAGGACGGCTCCGGGAGCCGCGGCCGGAACGGGTTTGGCGATCGCCATGGGCGCCTCCTTTCTTGCTTGAGCAAGTCTAGGACAACGATCTTTCTTTGGCAAGCTGGACACCGCGATTTTCAGCTGGCCTGACGGCCCGCGGTCCTCCACGACGACCCAGCCGCGACCGTGCATTAGTTCGCGCTCCGCATTGCTGACATCCATTTACATTTGCGGAACAAGGAGAGAGGGACCAACGTGAGCAAGCCACCCGGCATCCGCGCGGGCATGCCCGACGACGAGCGCGCGCTCGAAGTCGTGGAAAGGGACAGCGACACGTCGTGGGCCATGTTCCAGGCCATTGCCGGCCAGCAGGAACGCGGCTTCGAGAAGACGCAACCCACCGCGCTCGCGCCGCAGCCCGCGGGCGGCGAGGCGCCCGCCATCGTCACGCTCGACGACGTGCTGGTGGAAGTGCGCCGCAACAACCGCGTCTGCCCCTTGCCCACCGTGTGGGTCCGCATCCACGCGCTGCTGCCGAACAAGCCGCCGCACCTGCCGCCCGTGCCCGCCACCCGCGAGACCTGGACCCGCACGCCCTCGCTGCAGAAGCGCGCCTGCCTGCGCGAGCACATCGAGTGGGCGGCCGCCCAGGGCGTGCTGCAGCAGATCCACGACGTGCTGCGCGCGCTGCCCGAAAACAAGTGGCACCACATGGGCGAATGACCCAGCCGCCGCCGCGTCAAGCCTTCGCCTTCCCGTCCATCCTGTCCGCCGCCACCGCCTGCCGCCGCGGGCGCGTTTCTTACACGCGCGCGGCGCGCGCCTGACACGTTCCGCCCGAGGCATCCCACAAACTTTCCCGAACGGCCGCGCCAGACTGGCGCCCATCACTGGGAGGTGAGCCGTGGAGAAGGTCGCGAACAACGGCACTGAAGCCGCAAGTCACTGGAACAACAAGGCGCTGCGCCCCTGCGCCGCCGCACTGGCCGCCCTCGCCTGCCATGCAAGCTGGGCCCAGGACGCCGATCCGCCGTTCGCGGAGGTCGTCGTGGCCGAAGCGCGGCCCGGGCAGCAGGCGTTGCGATTGCAGGTGGAAACCAGCGAGCTGCCGCGCTTCGACGGTCATGACACCGGCTTCCAGTCGCCGCGCGTCGACCTCGCCTTCGTCCCGGAGAACGCGCGCCGCACCGGCTTCGGTCCCGTGCTGGGCGTGAGCTCCCCGGACGCACAGGCCACCCCCGGCCTCGGACTGGCCTCCGCGCGCGGCGGTGTCGACCTGGGCCTGCGCTTCAGCCACCGCTTCCAGAACCAGAGCCGCATCGACATCACCGCGTGGCGCCGCATGACCGGACCCGACGACGCCTACTCGCTGATCCAGATGCGCGAGCAGCCCCTGTACGGCGCGCGCGTGGAGATGAAGATCGCGCCGGCCAAGTTCCGCTTCGGCCTGGACCGCGGCCTGCTGGGCTTCCAGCTCCAGAGCGGCGCGCGCATCTCCTTCAAGCGCAAGGACGGGCGGCCGATGGTGTACTACCGCACCTCGTTCTGATCCGCCGCGGGCAGCGGCAGCTCCACGAAGAACTCCGTGCGCACGTTGGGCTCGCTGGTGAAGCCCAGCCGTCCGCCGTGCGCCTCCACGACGCTGTGGCAGATCGCCAGGCCGAGACCCGTCCCGCCCTTGGCGCGGCGGTGCGAGGAGTCCGCCTGCGCGAAGCGTTCGAAGACGCGCTCGCCGAATTCCGGCGGCACGCCCGGTCCATGGTCCACCACGCCGATGCGCGCGCGCCCGTCCACCACGTCCAGCGTCACGTGCACCTCCGCGTCCGGCGGCGAGAACTTGGCGGCGTTGGACAGCAGGTTCACGCACACCTGCACGATGCGGTCGGCGTCCACGGCGACAATGGGATTCGCGCGCAGGTCCTGCACGATCCGCACGCGCAGGCTCTCCGCGATGCCGTGCAAGTCGCGCGCGGCCTGCTCGACGAGAGGCGCCAGCGGCTGCGCCTGGATGCGGTACTCGATCTTGCCCGAGGAGATCTTCTCCAGGTCCAGCAGGTCGTTGATCAAGCGGATCAGCCGCTCGGTGCTCTCCTGCGAGATCGCCAGCAGCTGCCTCGCCTCCTGCGGCAACTCGCCCGCCGCGCCGGAGGCCAGGAGGTTCAGCGAGCCGTAGATGGCGGTCAGCGGCGTGCGCAGCTCGTGCGAGACGGTGGAGATGAATTCGTCCTTCATGCGCGCCACTTCCCGGCGTTGCGAGATGTCGTGCAAGAAGGCGGTGAAGAAGCGTTCCCGCCCGGTGGACACCAGCCCGACCCGCAGTTCCACCGACAGCTCGCGGCCCTGGCGGTCCACCAGCGTGCGCTCGATCGGGCGGTTCAGCAGGGGCGAGCTGCCGGTGCGCGCGAACTCGGCCAGCGCGAGCTCGAGGCTGCCCGCGTAGCGGGATGGCAGCAGCAGTTCGGCCGCGGAGCGGCCGAGGACCTCCTCGCGCGCCCACCCGAACAGCACTTCGGCCTGCGAACTCCAGTCGGTGATGCGCCCCTGCAGGTCCATGCCGATGAAGGGATCCTGCGCGCCTTCGATGATGGTCTGGATCCGCTGCTCGTTGCTCCGCACGCGCTCGAAGGCCTCGCGCAGTTCGGCCGTGCGCTGCTCCACGCGCCGTTCGAGCTCCGCGTTCAGCTGGCGCAGCTCCCCGGATTTCTCCCGCACCGCGGCCAGCATCGAGTTGAGCGCGGAGCCCAGCACCTCCACCTCGCGGAAGGCGCGCGAAGGCTGGACCGCCACCGCTTCGCCCTGTTCCAGGCGGCGCGCGGCGCCCGCCAGCTCCAGCAGCGGACGCGTGATCGCCCTCGCGGCCACCCAGCCCACCAGCGAGAACAGCAGGGCCAGCGTCGTGCCCCATGCCAGCAAGTGCGTCTGGATGGCGCGCAGCGGCGCATAGGCCAGGTGTTCGTCCTGCCGCACCAGCACGCGCCAGCCGGTGCTGGGCGAGGAGAGGAAGCCCTGCGACGCCGCATGGCCCACCAGGTAGGTCTCGCCATCGGGCCAGGTCTCCACGGAGTACCCCTGCTCGCCCGCAGCGGCGCGCTCCAGGCTGGCGAGCGCGAGACGGGTGCCCTCCAGGTGGGCCGGCCCCAGGAGCACCAGGCCGTCGGCGGACACGATCAGGGGTTCGATGCCGGTGCGCTCCCGCTGGCCGAAGATGGCGCTGCGGGTTTCGCTGCCCCAGGCCCAGGAGATGTGGGCGCCCAGCACGCCGCCATCCTGCAGCGGGAAGGCGATGTCGAAGAAGCGCGGCACTCCCTCTTCCGGGCTGCGCAAGGCCTGGCCGGGCAACGTCGTTTCATGCACGTCGCCCAGGTTCACTCCCGCATGCGCGTTGCGCCACCAGGGCTGCTGCGACATGTCCGCGCCCTCGAGCACGCCCCCGCTGGCGGCCCGCACCACGCCGTCCGCGTCGGTGGCGCCCAGCCAGCCGTAGAAGCGGTAGGTGTCCTTGGCCACATCCAGTTCCGCGCGCACCTCGTCCCAGTCCCGGCGCCGGTCCACGCGCGCCGCCATCAGGCGGATCTCGCGACGGCGTTCGTGCAGGGCCCGGTCCATGCGCAAGGCCGTCTGGCCCGCCAGTTCGGCAAGGTTCGTGCCGATGTCGGCGGCGACGTTCTTCGTCGCGGTCTGCTCGATCACGGCGGTGAGCACGATCGTCAGCAGCACCGTCAGGGCCGACGACGCGAACGCCAGGTACTTGCCCAGCGTCCACAGTTCGCGTGCCGGCCGCGTCACGGCAGCACCACCATCGTGCCCTGCGCCGTCAGGAAGGCCGTGCGCACCCTGGCCCCGCCGTTGGCGGCCGCAACGGCCTCCCGGTAACGCTGCATCTGCTGCAGCAGTTCCGGCTGGCGCTCCGGCCGCGCCGCCGACTTGAAGTCGAGGACCCACCATTCGCCCGTGTCGCGGCGGCGCACGAGGCGGTCCAGCCGCAGGAGCTCGCCCCCGAAGTGCAGTTCCACCTCGTTGCCCTGCCAGTCCACCTGCGAAGCGTCCCAGGACCAGGAACCTTCGCCGTGCACGATGCGCCGCGCCATCGCCGCAGCCTGCTGCGCGGTCGCGGCGTCGAGCCCGAAATTTCTCTGCACCTCGCGCAGCTGCGCCGGCGCCCAGTCGCCCCGGGGCCGCCAGGTCTCCAGCAGGCGGTGCATGGCTTCGCCCAGGCGCGATTGCGCGCTGCCCTCGGGCGCGGCGGGCCGCAGCCATTCGATGGTCGCCGGCTGCGGGGCGCCGGGCACGACGGGCAGGTGGAAACCTTCATCACGCGTCGGGTCCAGTGCATGCGCCGGATCGGGCGCGGGCAGCAGCATGGCGCAAGGCAACAGGCGCTGCCACCACGTCGGCGCGGCCGGCGTGGACGACGGCGCGACGGAGGAGATCACCAGCTCGCGTCCGGCGCGCGTCATCGCCACGTAGAGCGCGTTGAGCTCCTCGCGCGCGCGGGCCGCCTGCTCCACCGCCAGGGCCTCGGCGCTGCAGGCGGGCGGGCGCGTCTCGCTGGCGAGGAAGGCGAAGCGCCACGGCGCCGGCGCCTCGCCCGGCCACTCGCACAAGGCGCCCATGGTCTCGGGCCGCGCGGGCGCGTTGTCGGTGTCCAGCAGCAGCACCAGCGGCGCCTCGAGGCCCTTGGCGCCGTGCACGGTGAGAAGGCGCACGACGTCATCCGCCGCGACGGCGGGACCCCGCAAGCCACCGGCCTTGAGCGCACGGACGAAGGCATACGGCGTCAGGTAGCGGCCGCCGCCGACCTGCAGCGCGGTGCCCAGCAGCGCCTGCAGGTTGGCCAGCACGGCGGCGCGCAGCGGCGCGGGCGCCGAGCGCGCGAAGCGCGCGAGCACGTCGCCATCGTCGTAGATCGCCTGCAGCGCGTCGTGCGGCGGCAGCGTCTGCACCCAGCGCTGCCAGCGGCGCAGCGTCACGGCGATGTCGGGCAAAGGTTGCGGCAGGCTTTCATCCTGCTGCAGCAGCTCGAACCAGGCGCGCGGTGGGCCGTCGGCGGCGCGCGTGCGCATGGCGATGGCGACGAGGGCCTCGTCGTCACACCCGAACAAAGGCGACTTCAGCGCGCGCGCGAGCGAGAGGTCGTGGCCCGGCGACACCAGCACGTCCAGCAGCGCGGCGAGGTCCTGCACCTCGGGCGCCTCGCACAGGTCGGTCTTCTCCGGCTGCTGCGCGGGGATGTGCAGCGCGCGCAGCTCGTCCTCCATGACGGCCAGGCGCTCGCGGCGGCGCGCGAGCACCATCACCTCGCCGGGACGCAAGCCGGCACGCAGGCGCTCGGCGACGAAGGCGGCGGCCTGCCGGCACTCCAGCGTCACCAGCCGCTCCTCGGGCAGCTCCCGCGGCACCGTGAGGCTGTCGCGCCAGGCGGGCGCCTCCTCCTGCGTGGCCTGCTCCTCCGGCCGCGGAACGGGCGGCAGCGCGAGCACGGCGCCGGCCTCGGACGACTGCGTCGTGTGCGCGCGGAAGCCGGCGTACAGCTGTTCCTGCTGCGCCGCCAGCATCACCGTGTTGACCGCCTCCAGCACCCGCGGCGCGTTGCGGTGCGTGTGGTCGCACGCGAGGCGGTCGCCCTGCAGCTCGCGGGCGATGAACTCCTGCGCCGCGGTGAAGACCTGCGGCTCGGCGCGGCGGAAGCGGTAGATGCTCTGCTTGGGGTCGCCCACGATGAACACGCGCGGCCCGTCGCCGCCGGCGCCGGCATAGCTGGAGAGCCAGGCATGCAGCGCCTGCCACTGCAGCGCGTTGGTGTCCTGGAACTCGTCGATCAGCAGATGGCGCACCTGCTGGTCCAGGCGCTCCTGCACCCAGCCCGCCAGCACCGGGTCGGACAGCAGCACGTGCGCCGTGCGCTCGACGTCGTTCATGTCGACCCAGCCGTGCTCGCGCTTCAGCTGCGCGTAGGCCTGCAGCAGCAGGCGTGCGAGCCGCGCCATGCGGCCATGGTGCAGCCAGGCTTCGTGCTGGGCCCGCGCCTCGCACAGGCGCTGCGCCAGCGCCTGTGCCGCGCGCACGGTTTCCAGGCCGGCCAGCTTCTCGCTGAACTTGCGGATCTCCTGGCTCTTCGTGAGCAGCGCATCGAACACGCCCTGCAGGCGGCCTTCGGTGAGCGCCATCTCCAGCTCCGCGCCCTTGGCGGAGAACGTGGGCGCCGACGCGCGGCCCAGCGTGCGGGCCGCTTCCACCAGCGGCTCGCGCACGGCAGGCGCGCGCAGCAGCTCCTCCAAGGATTCCGCGCCCGCGAACTCGGGGAACATCTCGCCGAAGGGCCGCACCGAATCGTCGACGATGCCGTGCGCATCGGCCATGGCGAACTCGACGCGCTTGGCCAGCGCCGCGTCCAGCGCCTTGAGCGTGTTGAAGCGGCCGAAGGCGGCCACCGAGGCTTCGTAATTGGCGCGCGCCTCCGCGTCGCGTTCCACCGCCGCATGGAAGCGGCGCCACACGCGCGCCACCGCTTCCTTGTCGTCCTCCAGCAGCTCGAAGCGCGTGGGCAGGCCCAGCGACTGCAGCACGGCCACCGGCGCGCCGCGCAGCAGCGCCGCGAACCAGCTGTGGAAGGTGCGGATCTGCACCGGCCGGCCCACGGCCAGCAGGTGCGCGTGCAGCCCGCGCAGCGCTTCGCGCGTGGCGGCGTCGGCCTGCGGCAGGCCGCGCGCGGCGAGTTCGCGCGCCAGCGCCTCGTCGGATGCGCCGCTCCACTGCGCCAGCCAGTCGTGCAGGCGCTGGCGCATCTCGCCCGCGGCCTTGCGCGTGAAGGTGATGGCCAGCACCTCGTGCGGCTGCGCGCCCGCCAGCAGCGCCCGCAGGATGCGCGAGACCAGCATCCAGGTCTTGCCCGCGCCGGCGCAGGCCTCGACCGCGACGTGGCGGCGCGGATCGCAGGCGATCGCGTAGAACTGCTCGCGCGCCACCGGGCGCCCGTTGTGCTCGTAGGCCGGTTCCGTGCCCATCGTTTCCCGTTCACTCACGCCAGGCGTCCCTCCGGCACAGGCCGCGCGCCGCGCAGAACTCGCAGGCGCGCCCTTCGCCCAGCGCGGGCAGCGGCGCGCCTTCGGCGATGCGACGCAGTTCGGCCTGCACGCCGTCCTGCAGCAGGTGGGCCGCCAGCTCGAGCTCCCTGTGCGGCACCTCGGTCACGTCGCCCCGCTCGCCGATGTTCAGATAGGCGGCCTGCAGCTCGCGTCCGGGCAGCAGCGCCGCGTAGAACGCGAGCTGCGTGTCCTCCAGCGGCGTCTTCATCCGGTCGCGCGTGGCCTGCACGCCCTCGGTCTTGTAGTCCATCACCAGCGTCGCGCCGCCGGGCAGGCGGTCGATGCGGTCGATGCGGCCTTCCAGCGTCAGCGCACCGAGCTGCACCTCCAGCGCGCTTTCCGCGGATTCGAAACGCGCGCCCGAAGCCTCGTGCTTGTCGAGCCAGCGCAGGTAGCCGTCGCGCAGCGCCGGCCATCCGGCCGCGAACGGCAGGAACTCGCCCTCGCCCAGGCGCTGGCCCGCGATGCCTTCGCGCGCGATCGCATCGAGCAGCGCCTTGCGCGCCTCTGCGCTCACCGGCTCGTCGCGCATGCGCTCGTGGAAGGCCTTCAGCACGTTGTGCAGCCAGGTGCCGAAATCGCGCTTGTCGACTTCGGCCTCCACTTCGTCGGCCTCGCGCAGGCCCAGCATGCGCGAAGCGAAGAAGCGGTAGGGGCAGCGGCGCAGGTCCTCGTAGCTGCTGGCGGACAGGCGCGTGGGCACGAGCTGCGGCGCCTGCGCCGCGGGACGCTCCACCGGCGTCGCCTGTTCCGCGCGCACAGCCCGCGGATCGCCCGCGGGCGCGGCGATGCCTTCGGCCAGCAGGCCCTGCACCAGCGGACTGGCGAGGCAGCGCTCGCCCGTGTCGTCGCTCGCGCGCCAGAGCACGTCGCTGCGCGGTGTCTCCAGTGCGTGGCGCCACGCGGCGCGCTGCGCCGCCTCCAGGTCTTCGCGCAGCGGCAGGCCCAGCAGGCGGCGCTGCGCCTGCGACCAGGCAGCCGCGGGTTCGGGCGACGCAGGCAGGCTGCGCTCGTCGCAACCGGGCAGCACGAGCGCCGCGAACGGGTGGCCCAGCAACTGGCTCAGGGGCAGCACCACCACCTGCTCGTCGCCCGCGTGTGGCGGCACGAAGCTCACGCCTTCCAGCACCTCGTTCACCCAGGCATGGAACTCGCGCGGCGGCATGCGGCGCTGCGCATGGGGCCAGCCGGCCCAGTCGGCGCCGGCGCTTTCCTCCAGCCGCAGCGCGTCGATCGCCTTCAGGCCGGCGGCGTCGCTGCGCAGCAAATCCCACTGGCCCGAAGCCTGCAGGAGCGCACGCAGCGCGGGCAGCCATTCCAGCAACGGACGCGCCGCTTGCATGTCTTCGCGCATGGCGTTCACGCGCGCCGCGGCGGCCGCCAGCGCTTCGGAGCCGCCCCAATCGCCCGCGTGCAGCGTGCGCCATTCACGCTGCGCCGCGCGGCGCACGCGCCGCTCCAGCCCCTGCACGGTGCCCGAGCCGAGCGCCGGCATGTTCTTCAGCCAATCCAGCACCGCGTCACTGGGCGCATCCCACGCGCAGGCGCGCAGCGCCGCCACCACGTGCGCGGCGGCGCGGGTGGTGGAGAGCTTCCAGCCGGTCTCGTCGCGCAC
>JAEZEB010000024.1 GCA_023438115.1 Pseudomonadota bacterium
CTGCGCGACGACGCCGAGCTGCGCGACCGCGTGCAGGCGCGCGTCAGCCAGCTGGTGAGCCATCCGCGCGCGATCCACGTCGGCGTCGAAGCCGGCGTGGTGCGCCTGAGCGGCCGCGTGCTCACCAAGGAACGCGACGGACTGCTGGAACAGGTGCGGCAGATGCCCGGCGTGCAGCGGCTCGTCAACGCGATGAGCGCGCACGACAACCCGCAGGACATCCCCTGGCGGCCGGAACCCGTATCGCTGGCGTCCGCGACCCGGTAGCATCGGCGGCACCGGATCGCCGCCACCATGACCCGCTCCAAGCGCCTGCTCGTCCTCGCCGCCATCGTGGCGGCCGTCCTCCTGGGCGCGGCCCTGTACCTGCGCGCCTGGGGCGGCGTCGCATTGATCGTCGTGGCGTCCGCGGGCCTGGTCTGGTACCGCGTCCAGGTCGCGCGCGGCGAGGCGGCCGATCCATTCTTCGGCGAAGCCGGCGAGGACACGCGGCTGACCGCCTTCCAGGCAGGCGCCCCCAGCGAAATGCACCCCGACCGCGGCGCCGATCACGAGCACGGCGACACGCGACATTGATCAGGCGGCCAGACCGTCCTTCGCGGCCGCAGCGTTCCCACCCCGCGGGCAGGACGCAGCCTACATCCCGGTCCAGCTGGGGCGCCTAAGTTGGTGCCATCCAGTGAATACGGGAGTATTGCCATGAAGAACAGGCTTCGTTCCACGGTCGCGGCGGCGATGCTGCTCGGTCCGCTCGCCGGCGCCTTCGTCGCCGAGCCGGCCATCGCGCAGCAACGCGCCGCGCGGCCGTCCATCACCAACATGCAGCTGAACTCGGATGCCGGCCTCTCGCCGGGCGCCACGCTGCGGGTGCACGTGCAGGGCACGGCCAACGCGCGCCGCGGCAGCGTGACCCTGGGCGACAGCGGCATCGTCATCCCGCTGCGCCAGCAATCGCCGGGCAAGTACACCGGCTCCCACGTGCTGCGGCGCACCGACCGCATCGACCCGACGCAGCTGATGACGGCGCGCCTGACCCACGGCGAACGCAGCACCGCGCGGCAGTTCAACTTCCCGCCCGCCTTCCAGGCGCTGGCGATGGGTTCGTCGGGCCGCAGCGACCAGCGGCCGCCGCAGATCACGGACCTCACGCCTTCCAATGGCGAACGCGTCGACGACCGGCGCAACACCCGCATCACCGCGCGCCTGGACGACGACGGCAGCGGCATCGACACCCGCTCGGTGCGCATGCGCATCAACGGGCGCGACGTCACCGACGAGGCGCGCATCGAGGACGACCGCATCGCCTGGCGCGACAACCTGGAGCCGGGCCGCCACCGCGTCGAGGTGCGCGTGAGCGACCGCGCGGGCAACAGCTCCAGCAAGGCCTGGAGCTTCGACGTCGAGGAAGAGCGGCAGGCCAGCGGGCCGCTGCGCGTTGACGTGACCAGCCTGAGCGACAACATGGTGGTGGACGCCAACGGCAACCTGCTGGTGCGGGGCCACACGGCGCCGCATGCGACGGTGCGGGTGCAGATCGACTCGATCGCCAGCGCCGCCGGCATGTTCGGCGTGGCCATGCCCATCGCAGACCACACCGTGCAGGCCGACCGCAACGGCCAGTTCGGCCTCTCGGTCAATCCGCGCGGCCTGCCCGTGCCGGGCACCCGCTACGAGGTGCGCGTGACCTCCACCAGCGGCAGCCAACAGGCCCAGGAGCGGCTGACGGTGATCCCGCGCGGCTGACGCTCTCCGGCTTCAGGCCTCCGAAGCCCCGCCTCGCGGGGCTTTTTCGTGCCCGGCGGCTGGGGTCCCCGGCGCAACAAAGTCACGGTTTGGCCCGTCCGGCAGGACGAGCGGCATTTCCGCCGGCGCGAACGGAGATGCAACCTTCTCACTAACGCAAGATACTTCTTGCAACAAATACGGGATGCGTTGGGGGACAGCGATCCAAGGGGAAATGAGGAGTCGATTGGGGAAGGATCCCGGTGCAAGCGGGGTCCTTGGGTGGGAAAGCCCGGCGAAAGCCGGGCTCTTTTTTTGGCTGTGTCGGAACACCACTTGTGTACCACCGTGTAACGGGAAATAATTCACGTCCGAGTGGAGGAAGAGTGATGCGATTGACCGCTTGCGGCTGTCGTCCCGAGCATTACCGGCGCGTGCGGCGCAGCGGCTGGATGCGCCTGTTCTCCTCCCGCCGCCTCTACCACTGCATGGCCTGCGAGGCCATGCTGTTCATCGTCCGGAAGGAAGCCGGCGGCCGGCCCTTCGAGGACACGGTCCCGGACGAACGTGCGGGCGAGGACGTGGTGCGGGGGCATTCGGCGGCTTGAGGGCGCGCTGATCAGGACCACTGAGATCGTTCTTCGCGCACTCGCAGATCTTGTCCGCGCATTCGGCGCCGCCCTCGCATGCCTGCTGCAGGCGCAGCGATCCACAAAAGCAAAACCCCGCCTTGCGGGCGGGGTCTCGAAGGTGGCGGAGCAGGAGGGATTCGAACCCTCGATACGGTAAACCGTATACCGGATTTCGAGTCCGGCGCATTCGACCACTCTGCCACCGCTCCTGAATTCGGTTCGCGTGGTGCGAAGCCCGCTATTGTAGCGAATCGCGGAGCCGGATTTCAGGCGGCCAATCGCTCCGTGCCGCCGAGGTAAGGCCGCAGCGCTTCCGGCACCGTCACGCTGCCATCCGCGTTCTGGTAGTTCTCCAGGATCGCCACCAGCGTGCGGCCCACGGCCAAACCCGAGCCGTTGAGGGTGTGCACCAGCTCGTTCTTGCCCTGGGCCGTCTTGAAGCGCGCCTGCAGGCGGCGCGCCTGGAAGGCCTCGCAATTGGAGACCGAGCTGATCTCGCGGTAGGTGTCCTGCGCCGGCAGCCAGACTTCCAGGTCGTAGGTCTTGGCGGCGCCGAAACCCATGTCGCCGGAGCACAGCAGCATCACGCGGTACGGCAGGCCCAGCTTCCGCAGGATGGCCTCGGCGTGGCCGGTCATTTCCTCCAGCGCCTCGTAGCTCTTCTCGGGATGCACCACCTGCACCATCTCGACCTTGTCGAACTGGTGCTGGCGGATCATGCCGCGGGTGTCGCGGCCGGCGCTGCCCGCTTCCGAGCGGAAGCACGGCGTGTGCGCGGTCAGCTTCAGCGGCAGCTGCGCTTCGGTGAGGATCTCGTCGCGCACGAAGTTGGTCAGCGTCACCTCGCTGGTGGGGATGAGGTACAGCGCCTGCTGCTCCTCCGAGGCCAAGCCTTCCTGGCCGCCCTTGCTGACGGCGAAGAGGTCGGCCTCGAACTTGGGCAGCTGGCCGGTGCCGCGCAGCGTCGCCTCGTTGACGACGTAGGGCGTGTAGCACTCGGTGTAGCCGTGCTCCTGCGTCTGCACGTCCAGCATGAACTGCGCGAGCGCGCGGTGCAGGCGGGCGACCTGCGCCTTCATCACGGTGAAGCGCGCGCCACTGAGCTTGATGCCGGTCTCGAAATCCAGGCCCAGCGGCTGGCCGACGTCCACATGGTCCTTCACCGCAAAGTCGAAGCTGCGCGGCGTGCCCCACTTGCGCACTTCGACGTTGCCGTGCTCGTCGCTGCCGCGCGGCACGCTCTCGTGCGGCAGGTTGGGCACGGCCAGCAGCAGCGCCTGCATCTCGGGCTGGATCTGCTCCAGCCGCGCGGCGGACTGCTCCAGGTCCGTCTTGATCTGCGCCACTTCCGCCATCACGGCGTCGGCCGATTCACCCTTGGCCTTGAGCTGCCCGATCTGCTTGGAAAGCTGGTTGCGCTTGGCCTGCAGTTCCTCGGTACGGGTCTGGATGGTCTTGCGCTCGGCTTCCAGCCGCTGGAAGGCCTCGACGTCCAGGAAGGTCTGGGGCGACTTGCGCGCCTCGAGGCGGGCCACCACGGAGGGCAGGTCTTTTCGTAACAGGTTGACGTCGAGCATCGCGTGATTTTATTCGGGGGCTGCGTACGATATCCGCCCCGCACGGCGGACACCATGCCCATGCAACTCGACTGCTATCTCAGCTTCGGCGGCAACGCCGAGGAAGCGCTCAATTTCTACGCCCAGTGCCTGGGCGGCAAGCTTTCCACCGTGATGCGTTACGAGGACGCACCGGCGGATTCCGGCATGGGCCCCGTGCCCGCCGGCTGGGAGAAGAAGGTCATGCACGCCAACCTCGACGCCGACGGCGCCCAGATCATGGCCAGCGACGTCCCGCCCGGCATGGGCGGCGGCGGCAAGTTCGCGGGCTTCACCGTGTCCGTCTACATCAAGCAGGACGTGGAACGGGCCCGCAAGGTGTTCGAGGCGCTGGGCGAAGGCGGCCAGGTGAACATGCCCTTCGACAAGCCCTTCTGGGGCGGCCACTTCGGGCAGCTGGTCGACAAATATGGCGTGCCGTGGATGGTGAGCTGCGAGTGAATCAGGCGAGCGTGGCCGGGTCCACGTTCGCGCCGCAGATCACCAGCGCCGGCACTTCACCCGCCTGCGGACGGTAGGCGCCCGACTGCAGCGCCGCCAGCGGCAGCGCGGCGGCCGGTTCCACCGCCAGCTTGCATTCCTTCCACAGCGCGAGCTGCGCCGCACGGATGGCGTCGTCGGGCAGCAGCAGCGCGTCGCGCACGTGGCGCTGCGTGACTTCCCAGGCGATCGCGCCGATGCGGCGGGCGCCCAGGGAATCGGCGGCGATGCCGCTGACGGAGACGTCCACCGGCTCGCCGGCTTCGCGCGCCCGGTACAGGGTGGGCGCGAGCTCCGGCTCCAGCGCCACCACGCGGCTGCGGTCACCGAACCACGCGGCCACGCCGGCGATCAGGCCGCCGCCGCCCACGCTCACCAGCACGCTGCCGGGTGCGCGTCCGCCCTGCTCCTCGATTTCCATCGCCATGGTGCCGGCGCCGGCCACCACCTCGGGCTGGTCGTAGGCGTGCGTAAGCAGCGCGCCGGTCTCCTGCTGGCGCGCCAGGCAGGCCTCCAGCGCCTCCGCGTAGACGTCGCCGGTGACGACCACCGTGGCGCCCAGTTCGCGCAGCTTCGCCTGCTTGGCGGGGCTGCTGACGGTGGGGACGAAGACTTCGCAAGGCACGCCCAACGCGGAGGCAGCGGCGGCGGTCGCGATGCCGGCGTTGCCGCCGGAGGCGACGATCACGCCGGCGGCGGGAATCGGATTCGCCAGCAGCCGGTTGTACATGCCGCGGGCCTTGAAGCTGCCACCGGATTGCAGGTGCTCCAGCTTGAGCCAGAGTTCGGGAAGATCCAGGCCAAAGACGGCGCCGGGCACTTTCCACAAGGGGGTGCGGCGGACGAAGGCGTGGCCGGCGGTGCGGAAGCGCTCCGCGGCGGTCTGGATGGCGTGCTGGTTCATGGGCCGCATGGATGCCGGGTCAGGCCCGGCAGGACAAGGGGGGTGGAGGCCCCCACTCTAGCGCCTCAGACCTTCAGCCCCTTGGGCAGGGGGAACTTCACCGTCTCCTGGATGCCGTCCATCTTCCGCACGGTCACGGCGCCCAGCGACTTGATGCGCGCCATCACGGCCTGCACCAGCACGTCGGGCGCGGAGGCGCCGGCGGTCAGGCCCACGCGCATCTTGCCTTCCAGCCATTCGGCCTGCAGTTCCCCGGCGCTGTCGACCATGTAGGCGGGCACGCCCAGCTTGCGCGCCAGTTCGGCCAGGCGGTTGCTGTTGGAACTGGTGGGGCTGCCCACCACGATCACCACGTCGACGTCGCGCGACATGATCTTCACCGCGTCCTGGCGGTTCTGCGTGGCGTAGCAGATGTCCTGCTGCTTCGGCTGGCGGATCGCGGGGAAGCGCTCGCGCACGGCCGCCATGATCTCGGCGGCGTCGTCCACCGACAGCGTGGTCTGCGTCACCACCGCCAGGCGTTCGGTCTGCGCCGGCTGCACGCGCGCGACGTCCTCGACGTCTTCCACCAGGTGGATGCCGGCGTCCAGCTGCCCCATGGTGCCTTCCACCTCGGGATGGCCCTTGTGGCCGATCATGATGAACTCGTAGCCCTCCCGGGAGAGCTTGGCCACTTCCATGTGCACCTTCGACACCAGCGGGCAGGTGGCGTCGAAGACATGGAAGCCCCGCTCCTGCGCCTCGCGCTGCACCGCCTTGCTCACGCCGTGGGCGGAGAAGACCAGCGTGGCGCCCGGCGGCACCTCGGCCAGGTCCTCGATGAAGATCGCGCCCTTTTCCTTGAGGTCGTTCACCACGTAGGTGTTGTGCACGATCTCGTGGCGCACGTAGATCGGCCGGCCGAACTTGGCGAGCGCGTGCTCCACGATGTCGATGGCGCGGTCCACGCCGGCGCAAAAGCCGCGCGGCTCGGCCAGGAGGATTTCCTGCGGCCCCATCAAAGCACCCCGATCACTTGCACCTCGAAGGTGACGGGCTGGCCCGCCAGAGGATGGTTGAAGTCGAACAGCACGGTGTCGGGGTGGCCGTCGCCATCACGGTCGGCGCCCAGCTCGCGCACGGCGCCCGCGTACTGGCCCAGGCCGTCCGGGGTGGGAAAGCTCACCACGTCTCCCAGGTGATAAGTCTCATCCGGGTCGCCCATCTGGACGAGAAGCTTGCGTGCGACCCATTGCACCATCTCCGGGTTGCGCTCGCCGAAGGCCTCGCCGGCCGGGATCTCGAACTGCGCCCGCGCGCCCTCTTCCAGGCCCAGCAGGCGCTGCTCCACGGCGGGCGAGAGTTCGCCGCTGCCCACGGTCAGCGTCGCCGGCTTGTCCGCGAAGGTGTTGATGATGTCCCCCGCGGGGCCGGCCAGCCGGTAGTGCAGCGTGAGGAAGGAGCCGGGTTGCACCCGGGAGGCGGTGGTGGCCATGGAAGTCCCGTTCAATGGCCCCGATTGTAGGAAGACGGGGCGAAAGGCATCCTGATGGCGCTCAAAGACCTGCCGGCCGAGGCCCGTCCGCGCGAAAAGCTGCTGGCCCGGGGACCCGCGGCCCTCAGCGACACCGAGCTGCTCGCCCTGCTGCTGCGCACCGGCACGCGCGGGCGCGGGGTGTTCCAGATGGCGGACGACGTGCTGGCCCGCTTTCGCGGCCTGGCGGGCCTGCTGAACGCCTCTGGCGAGGAATTGCGCACGGTCCACGGCCTCGGCGGCACCGCCAAGCGGTCACAATTGATCGCGGTGCTGGAGCTCGCGCGCCGCGCCGTGGCTGAACAGCTGCGCGCCCGCGAAGCCTTCGGCTCCCCCGATGCCGTGAAAAACTACCTGCAGCTGCACCTGGCCCACCGGCCCCACGAGGTCTTCGCCGCCCTGTTCCTGGACGCGCAGAACCGCCTGGTGGCCATGGAAGAACTCTTCCGCGGCACGCTGACTCAGACCAGCGTGTACCCGCGCGAAGTCGTCCTGAGGGCCCTGCACCACCACGCCGCGGCGGTGGTGCTGGCCCACAACCACCCCAGCGGCACCGTGCAGCCCTCGCGGGCCGACGAGGCGCTGACGCAGACGCTCAAGGCCGCCCTGGCGCTGGTGGACGTGCGCGTGCTGGATCACGTGATCGTCGCGCCGGGCAATGCCCTGTCGATGGCCGAGAAAGGGCTTCTTTGAAGGCGAAGTCGCTGCACGACCTGCAGGCCATCCGCAAGCAGCTCGCCGAACGCGAGCGCATCGAACGCGAGGAAGCCGCCCGGCGCGCGGAGGCTCAGAAGCGCGCGGAAGCCGAGCGCAACCTGTTCCAGCGCGCCGCCGGCCAGGTGCAGCGCCTGCCGCACCACGGACGGGTGCACCACGCGCCCGAACCGCCGGCGCCCCTGCCCGTGCAGCGCCAGCTGGACGACCAGCGCGTGCTGCAGGAATCCATCAGCGACGAATTCGACGCCTCCACCCTGCTGGAGACCGACGACGCCCTGAGCTTCCGCCGTCCCGGCATCGGCATCGACGTGGCGCGCAAGCTGCGGCGCGGCCACTGGAGCATCCAGGGCGAGATCGACCTGCACGGGCTGCGCACCGACGATGCGCGCGAGGCGCTGGCCACCTTCCTGCGCGAGGCCGTGCGGCAAGGCCTGCGCTGCGTGCGCGTGGTGCACGGCAAGGGCCTGGGCTCGCCCGGCAAGACGCCCGTGCTCAAGGGCAAGGTGCACGGCTGGCTGGTGCAGAAGAACGAGGTGCTGGCCTTCGTGCAGGCGCGCGGCGACGAGGGTGGCGCCGGCGCGGTGGTGGTGCTGCTCAGGCCGACGTAGCGGCGTCGGCCGCGCCCGCGTCCAGCGGCAACGGCTGCATGGGGCGGCCGTAGATGCGGCGGATGCGCTGCGCGAGCGGCGGGTGCGCATCGAAGGCGCCGCCCTGCTCCGTCCAGGGGCCCAGCAGCATGAGGTGGTGCGCGGCCGGCGGCATGGGCGGATCGGAAGGACGCATGTTCGCCGTGTTGCGCTGGGTGAGCGCCTTGCGCAGCACGCCGCCCAGGCCGTCGCGGCTGCGTGTCCACTGCACGGCCCGCGCGTCGGCAAGGAACTCGCGCTGGCGCGACACCGCCGCGGCCAGCCAGCGGCCGGCGAACCAGCCAGCGGAACCCATCACCATGATCACGGTGCCCACGATGTACGCGGGTCCGCCGCGCTCGCGCACGTCTTCGCCGAAGCCCCACACCATCTCCAGCCCGAAGACCATCCCGGCCAGCTGCATGTTCAGGTGCGTGTCGCCCTCGTGGATGTGGCTGCATTCGTGGGCCACCAGGCCCTGCAGCTCGTCGCGGGTGAGCAGGTCCAGCGCGCCCTGCGTGACGGCGACCACGGCGTCGTCCTCGGTCCAGCCGGTGGCGAAGGCATTGATCGCCTCGTGCCGCGGCAGCACCATCACCTGCGGGCGAGGCATGTGGGCCGCGATGCAGACCTCGTCCACGATGTTGCACAGGCGCTGTTCCGCCACCGAGGTGCCGGGCCGCGCCTCGCGCGCGCCCAGGCGCTGCGCCAGCCGCTCCGGGCCGCCGGCCATCTGCAGGTTGGTGGTCTCTATCCACCAGCCACCCAGGATCAGCAGCAGCGTCACGCCCACGTTCACCGTGAAGAACAGGCGCGGGAATTCGAAGTCGAAGGGCAGCAGCCAGTTCATCGCCAGCCAGCTGAGGGCCAGCGCCAGGTGAACGCCCAGCACCGTGGCCGCGATCGCCAACGCGAACAGCGCCAGCAGGCGCAGCGTCTCGCCGCGGGCGGCGTCCTGGTGCTCGAAGAAGCGCATGCGCGCGCCGCCCCTCAGAAGGCCAGCCGCGGCGCCTCGCGCTCCTGCGCGTTCTGCGTGGCCTGCAGCATCGCCGCGGCGGAGAAGCCGCACACGCGCGCCACCAGCAGGCCGGGGAACTGGCCCACCTCGTCGTTGTACGCCAGCACTTCGTCGTTGTAGGCCTGGCGCGCGAAGCCGACGCGGTTCTCGGTGGAAGTGAGTTCCTCGCTCAGCGAATGCATGGTGGCATCGGCCTTCAGCTCGGGATAGTTCTCGGCCACCACCATCAGCCGCCCGAGGCTGCCGCCCAGCGCCTGCTCGGCGAGCGCCAGGCTGTTCACGGCGCCGGCATCGGCCGGACGGGCGCGCACCGCGGCGGCGGCGCTGACGGCCTCGCCGCGCGCGCGGGTGACGGCTTCCAGCGTCGACGCCTCGTGGGCCAGGTAGCGCTTGGCCACTTCCACCAGGTTCGGGATCAGGTCGTAGCGGCGCTTGAGCTGCACGTCGATCTGCCCGAAGGCGTTGGCGATGCGGTTGCGCTTCTGCACCAGCCTGTTGAACACGGCGATGGCCCACACCGCCACCACGGCGACCACGCCGATCGAGATCCAGCCCGCAGCACCCATGGCACCCTCCTTGTTCTTGGAGGGCCCATCATACGGATTGCGGGCCGTCGGCTGAACCGTTTGGCGCCGCTCAGCGGGCCCAGCGCAACACCAGCGGGTCCAGCCTGCGGGCTGCGCGCAACAGGCTGTCCCGCGTGGCCGGGTGCATGGCCGGGAACGGGTGGCGCGGCGCCTCGCAGGCGATGATGCCGCCCGCCTTCATCAGCGCCTTGGCCGTGAGGATGCCGCCCTGGCGGTTCTCGTGGTTGATCAGCGGCAGCCAGCGGCCATAGGCGGCGGCGGCTTCCTCGTGCCGGCCCGCGCGCCACGGGTCCAGGATCTGCCGGATGCCGTCGGGATAGCCGCCGCCCGTCATCGCGCCCGTCGCGCCCGCTTCCAGGTCCGGCAGCAGCGTGATGCCTTCCTCGCCGTCCCAGGGGCCTTCGATCGCGTCGCCGCCCAGGCGGATCAGCTCGCGCAGCTTGGCCGCCGCGCCGGCCGTCTCGATCTTGAAGTAGCGCACCCGCGGCAGCTCGCGCGCCAGCCGCGCCAGGAAGGCCGCGGACATCGGCGTGCCGGCCACCGGCGCGTCCTGGATCATGATCGGGATATCGATCGCGCCCGAGAGCGCCGCGAAGAACTCGTACACCTGCGCCTCGGGCACGCGCAGCGTGGCGCCGTGGTAAGGCGGCATCACCATCACCATCGCGGCCCCGGCCTGCTGCGCGTGGCGGCAACGCTCCACGCACACCTGCGTGCCGAAGTGCGTGGTGGTCACGATCACCGGCACGCGGCCGGCCACGTGCCGCAGGATGCCTTCGGTCAGCACGCGGCGCTCCTCGTCGGACAGGCCGAACTGCTCGGAGAAGTTGGCCAGGATGCACAGGCCTTCCGCGCCCGCGTCGATCATGAAGTCGACGCAGCGCATCTGGCTGGCCAGGTCCAGGCCACCCTGCTCGTCGAAGGTGGTGGGCACCACGGGAAAGACGCCCTGGTAGCGGGGGACGGGAGTGCTCATGGATAGTCCTCGGAAGAATGCGGCGCGGCGATGCCGAACCGGTGCACGGTGGTGCTGCGCCAGGTCTGGCCCGGACGCAGCAGCGTGGAGGGAAAGCACGGCCGGTTGGGCGCGTCCGGCGGATGCTGCGTTTCCAGGCACAGGCCGTCTGATTGCCGTAACGACTGCCCGTGCGCGCCGGGCAGGCTGCCGTCCAGGAAATTGCCGGAATAGAACTGCAGCGCGGGCTGGTCGGTCAGGACCTCCATCACGCGGCCGGAGCGCGGATCGTGCAGGCGCGCGGCCAGGCGCAGTCCGTCCTTCGAAGGCGCGTCGAGCATCCAGCAGTGGTCGTAGCCGCGCGCCACGAGCAGCTGCGGATGGAGATCGCGGATGCGCTCGCCGATGCGACGCGAGGTGCGGAGATCGAAGGGCGTGCCGTCGACCGGCGCGGTGCCTTCGGGGATGAGCCTGCCGTCGACCGGACAGAAATGGTCCGCCGCGATCTGCAGGCAGTGGTCCAGGATGCTGCCGCCACCGGCCAGGTTGAAGTAATCGTGGTGGCTGAGGTTCACCACCGTATCGCGATCGCAAGTGGCCTCGTAGTCGACGCGCCATTCCTGCGCCGGCGTCAGCGTGTAGCGCACGCGCACCCGCAGGCGGCCGGGGAAACCCTGGTCGCCGTCGGCGCTGTCCAGGGAGAGCGCGATGGCCACGCTGTCGTCGTCCTGCACCGGCAAGGCCTCGATGTCCCACCAGCGGCGGCCGAAACCCACGGGCCCGCCATGCAGCGATTGCTCGCCTTCATTCGCGTCCAGTAGGTATTGCGTACCGTCGATGGCGAAGCGCCCGCCCGCAATGCGGTTCGCATAGCGGCCCACGATCGTGCCCAGGTGCGGATTGCGCGTCTCGTAGTCGGCCAGCGTCGGCAGGGCCAGCACCACGTTGGCGCCGTTGCCATGCCGGTCGGGCACGCGCAGCCCGGTCACGATGCCACCCAGGGGGATCGCCGTCAGCACGAGCCCGCGGCCGTTGTCCAGGGTAAAAGCCTCGACTTCGCGGCCGTCGGCCGCCCTGCCCCAGGGCCGTCGCGTGACCGAGGGCGCGCTCATGCGCCCAGCACGAAGCGCGCTTCCGGCAGGCCGCGCCAACCCGGGTGCGCGGCGAACACGCCGCCGGCGTGCGGCTGCCGCGTCAATCCCTCCGCAGGGATGCCGATGCGCGCCGAGGTGATGAACAGCGTCTCGAGATCGGGACCGCCGAAGGCGGGACAAGTCGGGCGCGAGACGGGCAGCAGGATGCGCGCGCTCTCGTTGCCGTGCCTGTCGTAGCGGACGACGCAGCCGCCATCCCACTGGGCGTTCCAGAGGCCGCCGGCGGCATCCACGGCGGAGCCGTCGGGAAAGCCTTCCGACTGCGGCAACTTCACGAAAGGCACGGGCTCGCCCAGCGATCCATCCACCGCGTAGTCCACGCGGAAGATCGTGCGCGAAGGCGTGTCGGTGAAATAGAGCGTGCGCCCATCCGGGCTGAAGGCGAGGCTGTTGGCCACGCCCGCGGGCGGCAGTGGCAGGCGCTCGATGCGCAGGTCCGCCTGCACGCGATAGAAGTGGCCCACCGGCGCTTCCGCCGGATTGAACAGCCCGAAGACGAAGCGGCCTTCGCGGTCGCAGCGGCCGTCGTTGATGCGCAGGCCCGGGGCCGGCGGCGCGTCCAGCGCAACGAAGCTCGAGGTCTCGCCGCTCGCCGGATCGAACAATGCAATGCCCTGGGCGAGCCCCAGCAGCAACTGCTCGCCGTGCTCGCACAGCGCGAAGCTGCCGACCCGGTCGGGCACGGTCCACATGCGCACCTCGCCGTCGGCCTGCCGCCGGCGCGCGATCGTGCTGCCCTGGATGTCGGTCCACCACAGGCAGCCGGTGCGCTCGCACCACAGCACGCCTTCGCCCAGGCTGGCCCGCGCGTCGACCAGCAGGCTGGCGCTCACACCCAGCCCCCGTCCACGATGAAGTCCTGCGCCGTGCACATGGCGCTGTCGTCGGCCGCGAGGAACAGCGCCATCGCCGCGATGTGCCCCGGCTGCAGCGGACGGTTGATGCACTGGCCGCGCGCGATGTCGGCGCGCGCGGCGTCGTTCACCCACAGGCGCAGCTGCTTGTCGGTCATCACCCAGCCGGGGACCAGCGTATTGACGCGGATGTTGGCCGGCCCGAGCTCGCGCGCGAGGCTGCGCGTGAGGCCCTGCACCGCCGCCTTGCAGGTCTCGTACACCGCCAGGTTGGCCTGCTTGAGCATCCAGCTGATGGAGCCGAAGTTCACGATGGAGCCGCCGCCGGCCGCGCGCATGTCCTCGCTGACCGCGCGCGCCGCGAAGAACTGGTGCCGCAGGTTCACCGCGATGCTGGCGTCCCACAGCTCGGGCGTCGTTTCCGCGATGCTGTGCCGGCGGTCGTTGGCCGCGTTGTTCATCAGCACGCGGATGGGACCGATGCGCTCGCGCGCCTGCGCCACCGCGCCTTCGAGCGCGGCGATGTCCGTGAGGTCCGCCTCCAGGAACAGCGGCGCGTGCGCGGCGCCCGCGAGCCCCTCGGCCAGCGCGAGCCCGGAGCGCACGTCGACGTCGATGAAGGCGACGCGCGCGCCCTGGGCGACGAAGCGCTCGACCAGGCACGCGCCTATGCCGGTGGCGCCTCCGGTGATCAGGACCGAACGGTCGCGCAAGCTGGGGTAGACGGCGGAAGAGGACATGGCAGGCTCCCTGGATCGTTCGTGGATGATCGCTCAGTGCGAATGGCGCGGCACCTCGGCGCCGCGGCAGCCGACGAGGAAATCGAAATCGCAGCCTTCGTCGGCCTGCAGCACGTGCTCGACATACAGGCGCTGGTAGCCGCCGCGCATGCCGGGCGCCGACGGCCGCGGCGTGGACAAGCGGTCGGCCAGCTCGGCCTCGGAGATCTCCAGCTCCAGCTTGCCGGCATCGCAGTCCAGCACGATCCAGTCGCCGTCGCGCACGGCCGCCAGCGGTCCGCCGGCCGCGGCTTCGGGCGCGACATGCAGCACCACGGTGCCATATGCGGTGCCGCTCATGCGCGCATCGCTGATGCGCACCATGTCCTTCACGCCGCGGCGCAGCAGCTTGGGCGGCAGGCCCATGTTGCCCACTTCGGCCATGCCGGGATAGCCGCGCGGCCCGCAGTTCTTCAGCACCAGCACCGAGTTCTCGTCGACCTCGAGCGTCTCGTCGGCGATGCGCGACTTGTAGTCCTCGAAGTCCTCGAACACCACGGCGCGGCCGCGGTGCTTCAACAAGTGCGGAGAGGCGGCGGACGGCTTGAGCACCGCCCCGCGCGGCGCGAGGTTGCCGCGCAGCACGCGGATGCCGCCGTCGGCGATCAGCGGCCGCTCCAGCGGGCGGATCACTTCCTCGTCGTAATTGGGCGCCTCGCGCACGTTGTCCCAGAGGCTGCGGCCGTTGACCGTGAGCGCGTCCGGATGCGGAAGCAACCCGTTCTCGCCCAGGCGCCGCAGCACCGCGGGCAAGCCGCCCGCGTAATAGAACTCCTCCATCAGGAAGCGTCCCGAAGGCATGAGGTCCACCAGCGTGGGCACGCCGCTGCCCAGGCGCGTCCAGTCTTCCAGTTCGAGCGGCACGCCGATGCGCCCCGCGATCGCCTTCAGGTGGATCACCGCGTTGGTGGACCCGCCGATGGCCGCGTTCACGCGGATCGCGTTCTCGAAGGCGGCGCGGGTGAGGACCTTCGAAAGGCGCAGGTCCTCGCGCACCATCTCCACGATGCGGATGCCGGACATGTGCGCGAGCACGTAGCGGCGCGCGTCCACGGCGGGGATCGCGGCGTTGTGCGGCAGCGCGGCGCCCAGCGCCTCGGCCATGCAGGCCATCGTGGACGCGGTGCCCATCGTGTTGCAGGTGCCGGCGGACCGCGACATGCCCGATTCCGCGGCGAGGAACTGGTGCAGGTCGATCTCGCCGGCCTTGAGCGATTCGTGCAGCTGCCACACCGCGGTGCCGGAGCCGATGTTGCGCCCCTGCAGCTTGCCGTTGAGCATCGGACCGCCACTCACGACGATGGTGGGCAGGTCGCAGCTGGCCGCGCCCATCATCAGCGCCGGCGTGGTCTTGTCGCAGCCCACCAGCAGCACCACGGCGTCGATGGGGTTGCCGCGGATCGCCTCCTCCACATCCATGGACGCCAGGTTGCGCGTGAGCATCGCCGTGGGCCGCAGGTTCGATTCGCCGTTGGAGAACACCGGGAACTCCACGGGAAAGCCGCCGGCCTCGAGGATGCCGCGCCGCACGTGCTCCGCGATCTTGCGGAAATGCGCATTGCACGGGGTCAGTTCCGACCACGTGTTGCAGATCCCGACGATGGGCTTGCCCTGGAACTCGTGGTCCGGGATGCCCTGGTTCTTCATCCAGCTGCGGTACATGAAGCCGTTCTTGTCGGCTGTCCCGAACCACTGGGCCGAGCGCAGGGGTTTGCGGCCGGTCATCGTGTTGCTGCCTCCATTGGCTGTGCCTGGAAAGCCCGCAGACTAGAGGGATCGCTGCGCCCGCACCAATGAGTTCTTCGGCCGCTGCGATACCGGAATGAGCATGGCAGCCCGGCCGATGCCTAGACGCCGGCCTCCAGTTGCACGCCATAGAGCTCGGCCGAGGCCGCCTTGATCGCCTCCAGCAGCACGTGCGCGGCCGGCGAGAGCGGGCGGTCCGTGCGGGTGATGAGGCCGAAGGCGTCCATGCGGCAAGGCAGTTCGGCCGGCAACACCTTCACCACGTTGTGCCGCTCGTAGTAGCGTCCCACGTCGCCGGCCAGCAGGCCCACGAGGTCGCCCTCGCCGATCATCTTGGTGACGAACAGCAGCGAACTCGTCTCGATCAGGTTGGTGGGCGCGCGCAGGCCGGCCTCGCTGAACATCAGGTCGAAGCGATGGCGCAGCACGCTGCCTTCGGGCGGGACGATCCAGCCATAGCCGCTCAGGTCACGCAGCGAAGGCTGGTGGATCGCGGCGAGCGGATGGCCGGGACGCACCACGGCGACTACCGGCTCCTCCGCCAGGGCCTCGAAGCGCAAGGCCGTCTTGTCGTGCTGGGCGAAGATGCGCGCCACCAGCAGGTCGAGGCGGCCCTGCTCCATGCGTTCCATCAGCACGTCGCTGCCCTCCACCAGCAGCGAGATGCGCAGCGTGGGATGCGTCTGCTTCACGCGCGAAATCGCCTGCGGCAGCAGCATGATGCCGGGCGTGGTGATGGCGCCCACGCTCACCTGGCCGAACTGCCCGGTCTTGAGCGCCTGCACCTCGTCGTGCGCCTGGTTGAGGCTGGACAGCGCGACGCGCGCGTGCCGGATCATCGCCTCGCCGTACACCGTGGGCCGCATCCCGCGCGGCAGGCGCTCGAACAGCGGCACGCCGAGCACATCCTCCAGGTCCTTCAGCAGCTTGGACGCCGCCGGCTGCGTCATGCTGAGCACCTCGGCGGCGCGATGGATGTTGCCCTCCTCGGACAGCGACACGAGAAGCAGCAGTTGCCGCGTCTTCAGGCGCGCGCGGATGAACCAGTGGCTGTAGTTGATCATCGATGGCAGGCGGGGCAAGGCATCGATTGCAAACTGTATATGGCATCGGCGCAATCAACGAAGAGTTGCACATCGCATGCCCCGAAAAGCCGCAGCGGCACAGGGCTTGCGCGCTTCCCCTACGGGTTTCCATGGATGCGAATTCCTGTATGGGTCAGCGCCGAATAACTATTGGCGGGGGATAGCCGGCCTTCCTACCATGCGCTCCACTTTCAACGGGCAGGGCGATGCAGGAGATCCTCCGCAACTACATCAACGGGCGCTGGGAAACCGGCGCCACCACGGGAACGAGCGAGAACCCTTCGGACCTCGCCGACCCGGTGGCGGAGTACGCGCGCGCCGACGCCCGCCAGGCGCACCAGGCGATCCTGGCCGCCAGCGACGCCGCGCCGGGCTGGGCGGCCAGCACGCCGCAGCGCCGCGCCGACGCGCTCGACTTCGTGGGCAGCGAGATCCTGGCGCGCCGGGACGAACTGGGCGCGCTGCTGGCGCGCGAGGAAGGCAAGCCCTTGCCCGAAGCCGTGGCGGAGACGGTGCGCGCAGGCCAGATCTTCAAGTTCTTCGCCGGCGAGGCGCTGCGCATCACCGGCGACAAGCTCGCTTCGGTGCGTCCGGACATCGACGTGGAAGTCACGCGCGAACCCGTGGGCGTGGTGGCGATCATCGCGCCCTGGAATTTCCCCTTCGCCATTCCCGCGTGGAAGATCGCGCCGGCGCTCGCGTACGGCAACGCGGTCGTCTTCAAGCCCGCCGAACTGGTTCCGGCCTGCGGCTGGGCGCTCGCCGAGATCCTGAGCCGCGCGGGCCTGCCCGCCGGCACCTTCAACCTCCTGAACGGCAGCGGCCGCCAGGTGGGACAGGCCTTGATCGACCACGCGCAGGTGGACGCCATCACCTTCACCGGCTCGGAGGCCACGGGCGCGCAGGTGCGGCAGCAGGCCGTGGCCCGCGGCGCGAAGATGCAGCTGGAGATGGGCGGCAAGAACCCGCTGGTGGTGCTGGGCGACGCGGATCTCGACCGCGCCGTCGAATGCGCCGTGCAGGGCGCCTTCTTCTCCACCGGCCAGCGCTGCACGGCGTCGAGCCGCATCATCGTGGAGCGCGGCGCCTACGACGCCTTCCTCAGCCGCCTGCGCACGCGCATGAAGCAGCTGGTGGTGGGGCCCGCGCTCGCGCGCGGCATCGACATCGGCCCGGTCGCGAGCCGGCCGCAGCTGGAACAGAACCTCGCCTACCTGGAGATCGGCCGCCAGGAAGGCGCCGAGCACGTCGTCGGCGGTCAACGGGTGGAATGCGCGAGCCCCGGTCACTACATGAGCCCGGCCCTCTTCCTCGCGGAGCCGCAGCATCGCATCGCGCGCGAGGAGATCTTCGGCCCCATCGCCGCCGTGTTGAAGGCCGACGACGAGGAACACGCGCTGGCGCTGGCCAACGACACGCCTTACGGGCTGTGCGCCGGGATCTGCACCACGTCCCTGCGCAAGGCCACGCACTTCAAGCGCCACGTGCAGGCCGGCATGGTGATGGTGAACCTGCCGACGGCGGGCGTGGACTACCACGTGCCCTTCGGCGGCCGCAAGGGTTCCAGCTACGGTCCGCGCGAGCAGGGCCGCTACGCCGCCGAGTTCTACACCACCGTGAAGACCGCCTACACGCGCGCATGACGCGGCCGCCCCTTTTCCACGATGACCTCAAGGAGACAACGATGACCCTAGACCGACGCACCGCCCTGGCCGGAGGCACCGCCTTCGCGCTCGCCGCCGCCCTGCCGCGCGCCTTTGCCCAGAAGAAGATCGTCCTGGGCTTCTCGCAGATCGGCGCCGAAAGCGAATGGCGCACCGCCAACACCGAATCGATCAAGTCCGCCGCGAAGGAGCACGGCATCGACCTGAAGTTCGCCGACGCGCAGCAGAAGCAGGAGAACCAGATCAAGGCGATCCGCTCCTTCATTGCGCAGAAGGTCGACGTGATCGCCTTCTCGCCGGTGGTGGAGACGGGCTTCGAGACCGTGCTGCGGGAGGCCAAGGCCGCGAAGATCCCCGTGATCCTGACCGACCGCGCCGTGAACGTGAAGGACGACTCGCTGTGGGTCAGCTTCATGGGCTCGGACTTCACCGAGGAAGGCCGCAAGGCCGGCCGCTGGCTGGTGGAGAAGATGAAGGACCAGAAGGGTCCGGTCAACATCGTCGAGCTGCAGGGCACCGTGGGCTCCGCGCCCGCGATCGACCGCAAGAAGGGCTTCGAGGAGATCATCAAGGCCGACCCGAAGTTCAGGATCATCCGCAGCCAGACCGGCGACTTCACGCGCGCCAAGGGCAAGCAGGTGATGGAGGCCTTCCTCAAGGCCGACGGCAACAAGATCAACGTGCTCTACGCGCACAACGACGACATGGCGATCGGCGCCATCCAGGCCATCGAGGAAGCGGGCTTGAAGCCGGCCCAGGACATCGTGATCATCTCGATCGACGCCGTGAAGGGCGCCTTCGAGGCCATGATGCAGGGCAAGCTGAACGTGAGCGTCGAGTGCAGCCCGCTGCTGGGCCCCCAGCTGATGCAGGCCGTCAAGGACGTGGTGGCCGGCAAGAGCGTGCCCAAGCGCATCGTCACCGAGGAAGGCATCTTCCCCATGGAAGTGGCCGCCCGCGAATTCCCCAAGCGCAAGTACTGAAAACCTCCAGGGAGACAAGACCATGAGGCGCATGCAATTCGCGGCCACGCTGCTGGCCGCCGGGGCGCTGCTGTTCGGCCTGCCGGCCGCGGCGCAGGACAAGGGAACCATAGGCATCGCGATGCCGACGAAGTCGTCGTCGCGCTGGATCTCCGACGGCGAGAACATGGTGCGCTACTTCCGCGAGAAGGGCTACCGCACCGACCTGCAGTACGCCGAGGACGACATCCCCAACCAGCTCGCGCAGGTGGAGAACATGATCACCAAGGGCGTGAAGGTCCTGGTGATCGCCGCGATCGACGGCACCACGCTCTCCAGCGCGCTGCAGAAGGCCGCCGACAAGGGCATCAAGGTGGTGGCCTACGACCGGCTGATCCGCGGCTCGAAGCACGTGGACTACTACACCACCTTCGACAACTTCCAGGTGGGCGTGCTGCAGGCGAACTCCATCGTCGACAAGCTGGGGCTCAAGCAGGGCAAGGGACCGTACAACATCGAGCTGTTCGGCGGCTCGCCCGACGACAACAACGCCTTCTTCTTCTACGACGGCGCGATGTCGGTGCTCAAGCCCTACATCGACTCCGGCAAGCTGGTGGTGCGCAGCCGCCAGATGGGCATGGACAAGGTGGGCACGCTGCGCTGGGACGGCGCCGTGGCGCAGTCGCGCATGGACAACCTGCTGTCGGCCTTCTACGGCAAGGACAAGGTGCACGCCGTGCTGTCGCCCTACGACGGCCTGTCGATCGGCATCCTGTCCTCGCTCAAGGGCGTGGGCTACTGCACCCCGCAGCAGCCCTGCCCCGTGGTGAGCGGCCAGGACGCGGAGATCCCGTCGATCAAGTCGATGCTGCGCGGCGAACAAAGCTCCACCGTCTTCAAGGACACGCGCGAGCTGGCGAAGGTGACGGTGAACCTGGTGGACGCCGTGCTCTCGGGCAAGCAGCCGGACATCAACGACACCAAGACCTACGACAACGGCGTGAAGGTGGTGCCCTCCCACCTGCTCAAGCCGGTGGCGGTGGACAGCAGCAACTGGAAGAAGGTGCTGGTGGACAGCGGCTACTACAAGGAAGGCCAGCTGCGCTGATGCTGCTCGAGATGCGGGGTATCCGCAAGACCTTTCCGGGGGTCGTCGCGCTGGACCGCGTCGACCTCTCCGTGCGCGCCGGCGAGATCCATGCGGTGGTGGGCGAGAACGGCGCCGGCAAGTCCACCCTCATGAAGGTGCTGTCGGGCGTGTACCCGCACGGCAGCTTCGAGGGGGAGATCCGCTTCGCCGGCGCGGCGCGGCGCTTCTCCGGCATCGCCGACAGCGAGGCCGCGGGCATCATCATCATCCACCAGGAGCTCGCGCTGGTGCCCACGCTCTCGATCGCCGAAAACGTGTTCCTCGGGCACGAGACCGCGCGGGCCGGCGTGATCGACTGGTTCGAGGCCCACGCCCGCACCCGCGAGCTGCTGCGCAAGGTGGGGCTGAAGGAAGCCCCGGCCACGCCGGTGGCCGAACTGGGCATCGGCAAGCAGCAGCTGGTGGAGATCGCCAAGGCACTCGCCAAGGACGTGCAGCTGCTGATCCTGGACGAGCCCACCGCGAGCCTCAACGAGGCGGACAGCCAGGCGCTGCTGAAGCTGCTGCTGGAGCTGAAGGCGCACGGCGTCACCTCCATCCTGATCTCGCACAAGCTGGGCGAAGTGCGCCAGGTGGCGGACCGCGTGACGGTGCTGCGCGACGGCACGACGGTGCAGTCCTTGGACTGCGGCGAGGCGCCGCTGTCCGAGGATGCGGTGATCCGCGCGATGGTGGGCCGCGAGATGACGGACCGCTATCCGCCGCGCACATCGGAGATCGGCGAGGTGCTCTTCGAGGTCCGCGACTGGCGCGTGCGCCACCCGCTGCATCCCGAGCGCGAGTTCATCCGGGGCGTCGACCTGGACGTGCGCCGCGGCGAGATCGTCGGCATCGCGGGCCTGATGGGCGCCGGCCGCACCGAGTTCGCCATGAGCGTGTTCGGCCGCAGCTGGGGTCGCCATGCAAGCGGCGAGCTGTGGCTGGAAGGCCGCCGTGTCGAGGCCCGCACCGTGGACCAGGCGCTGGCCGCGGGCATTGCCTATGCCACCGAGGACCGCAAGGGCCTGGGCCTGGTGCTGGGCGAGGACATCCGCTTCAACACCACCCTGGCCAACCTGCGCGCGGTGGCGCGCGGCGCCGTGCTCTCCGACCTGGAGGAGCACCGCGTGGCCAGCGATTTCCGCCGGCGCCTGCGCATCCGCTCCTCGGGCGTGCACCAGGCCTGCGTGAACCTCTCGGGCGGCAACCAGCAGAAAGTGGTGCTGGCCAAGTGCCTCTTCACGCAGCCGAAGCTGCTGATCCTGGACGAGCCCACGCGCGGCATCGACGTGGGTGCCAAGTACGAGATTTACACCCTGATGGACGAGCTCGCCAGCCAGGGCCGGGGTATCCTGATGATCTCTTCCGAAATGCCGGAGCTGCTCGGCATGTGCGACCGCATCTGCGTGATGAATGAAGGCCGCATCGTGGCGCGGCTGGCCCGCGGCGAGGCGACGCAGGAGGCGATCCTGCGCGCGATCGTCGCCGACGGCGCAAGCAAGGAGGTGGCCCATGCCTGATCCCGTGGCGAGCTCCCTGCAGCCGGAGGTCCCCGCGGCCACGGCGCCCGCGTCCGGCCCCTGGCGCGGCTTCCTGCGCCAGCACCTGCGCGAATACGGCATGCTGCTGTCGCTGGTGGCGATCATGGTGCTGTTCGAGGTGCTGACCGAGGGCACCCTGTTCCAGCCGCTGAACCTCACCAACCTGGTCCTGCAGAACAGCTACATCGTCATCATGGCGCTGGGCATGCTGCTGGTGATCGTGGCCGGCCACATCGACCTGTCGGTCGGCTCGGTCTGCGGCTTCATCGGCGCGCTGGCGGCGGTGCTGATGGTCAACATGGGCTGGCACTGGCTGCCGGCCTCGATCGCCTGCCTGGCCGCGGGCGCCGTGATCGGCGCGGCGCAGGGCTGGCTGGTCGCCTATCCGCGCATTCCATCGTTCATCGTCACGCTGGGCGGCATGCTGGTGTTCAAGGGCCTGTGCCTCGCGCTGCTGCAAGGCCAGTCGATCGGGCCCTTCCCCGACACCTTCCAGGGCCTCAGCTCCGGCTTCCTGCCGGAGATCGCCGACGGCGAAGGCCTGCGCGTGACCTCGCTGGCGCTCGGGCTGGCCGCCGCGGCGGCGCTCGGCGCGGCCAACCTGCGCGGGCGCGCGCAACGCCTGCGCCACGGCATGGAGACGGAACCCGCCGCCTTCTTCTTCGCGAGGACGCTACTGTTCGTGGCGGCGATCGGCCTGTTCAGCTACATGCTGGCTTCGTACAAAGGCCTGCCCAACGTGCTGATCGTCATGGCGGTCCTGATCGTGGCCTACGACTTCGGCACGCGCCGCACCATCGTCGGCCGGCGCATCTATGCGCTGGGCGGCAACGAGAAGGCCGCGCGCCTGTCGGGCGTCCGCACGGAGCGGCTGACCTTCCTCGCCTTCGCCAACATGGGTATGCTGGCCGCGCTGGCGGGCCTGGTGTTCGCCGCGCGCCTGAACACCGCCACGCCCAAGGCCGGCCTCGGCTTCGAGCTGGACGTGATCGCGGCCTGCTTCATCGGCGGCGCCTCGGCCAGCGGCGGCATCGGCCGCGTGACCGGCGCGGTGGTCGGCGCATTCATCATGGGCGTGATGAACAACGGCATGTCCATCCTGGGCATAGGCATCGACTACCAGCAGGTGATCAAAGGCCTGGTGCTGCTGGCGGCGGTGTACATCGACGTCTACAACCGGAACAAGTGATGGCGGCCGCTCCCGTGCTGGAACTCTCCGGCATCCACAAGGCCTTCACGGGCGTGCATGCGCTGCGCGGCGCGGGCCTGCGGCTCTTTCCCGGCGAAGTGCATGCCCTCATGGGCCAGAACGGTGCGGGCAAGTCGACGCTGATCAAGGTGCTGACCGGCGTGCATGACGCCGACGCGGGAACGGTCACGCTCCATGGTGCCGCCATCGCGCCGCGCTCGCCGCTCGATGCGCAGCGCCTGGGCATCAGCACGGTGTACCAGGAGGTCAACCTCTGCCCCAACCTCACGGTGGCCGAGAACATCTTCGCCGGCCGTTATCCGCGCCGCTGGGTCCGCATAGACTGGGCCGCGATGAACCGGCAGGCGCGCGAGCTGCTGGCGCGCCTGAACCTCTCCATCGACGTGACGCGACTGCTGGGCGACTATCCTGTCGCCGTGCAGCAGATGGTGGCGATCGCCCGCGCGCTGGGCGTGTCCGCGCGCGTGCTGGTGCTGGACGAACCGACCTCCAGCCTCGACGAGGACGAGGTGCAGCGCCTCTTCGCCGTGCTGCGGCGCCTGCGCGACGAAGGCATCGCCATCCTGTTCGTCACCCACTTCCTCGACCAGGTGTATGCCCTGGCCGACCGCATCACGGTGCTGCGCAACGGCGAGCTGGTGGGCGAATGGCGCGCCGCGGACCTGCCGGCGCAGTCGCTGGTCGCCGCGATGGTGGGGCGCGAGCTCGCGGCGCGGCAAGCGTCCACGCCGCCACCGGCCGAGACCGCGCAAGGCGAAGCGGAGTACGAGTTCCGCGGCCTGGGCCGCAAGGGCCAGCTGCATCCCACGGACCTGTCGCTGCGCCCCGGCGAGGTGCTGGGGCTGGCGGGCCTGCTTGGCTCGGGCCGCACCGAGTTCGCGCGGCTGGCCTTCGGCCTCGACGCGGCCGACAGCGGCGAGCGCCGTGTGCGGGGTCGCGACGCGCGTGTCACCTGCCCCGCCGACGCCGTCGCGCTCGGCATGGCGCTGTGCCCCGAGGACCGCAAGACCGACGGCATCGTGGCCGACCTGTCCGTGCGCGAGAACATCGTGCTGGCGCTGCAGGCGCGGCGCGGCGTCTGGAACAACGTGCCGGCGGCGGAACAGGCGCGGATGGCGGACAATTTCGTGCGCGCGCTGGGCATCAAGGCCGCCAGCATCGACACGCCCATCGCGCAGCTCTCCGGCGGCAACCAGCAGAAGGCCTTGCTCGCCCGCTGGCTCGCCACGCAACCGCGCCTGCTGATCCTGGACGAGCCCACGCGCGGTGTCGACGTGGGCGGCAAGCAGGAGATCATGGACGAGATCCTGCGGCTCGCGCGCGAAGGCATGGCGGTGCTCTTCATCTCCTCGGAGATCGACGAGGTCGTGCGCGTGTCGCACCGCACCGCCGTGCTGCGCGACCGCCGCAAGGTGGGCGAGCTGCCCGGCGGCGCGCAGGAGCAGGACGTGTACCACCTGATCGCGGAGCAACCATGAGCGGATGGAGGCAGCACCGCCTGCTGTGGCCGCTGGTGACGCTGGCGCTGCTGCTGGCCGTCAACGCGGCGTTCAACCCCAGCTTCCTCACGCTGCAGTGGCGCGGCGGGCACCTGTACGGCAGCCTCGTCGACATCCTCAAGGGCGCGGCGCCGCTGATCCTGGTCTCGCTGGGCATGACGCTGGTGATCGCCACGCGCGGCATCGACATCTCGGTGGGCGCGACGGTGGCGATCGCCGCCGCGGTCGCGGCATGGATGATCGGCGGCTCGCTGGTGGTGGTGGACGGCGTGGCCACGCACGTGAGCCGCTTCCCGATGTGGGCGGCGATCGCCGCGGCCATAGGCGTCGCGCTGCTGTGCGGCGCCTGGAACGGCCTGCTGGTGTCCGTCGTCGGCATGCAGCCCATCATCGCCACGCTCATCCTGATGGTGGCCGGGCGCGGCGTGGCGCAGCTGGTCACCAACGGCCAGATCATCACGATCTACTACGCGCCCTATTTCTTCATCGGCAACGGCTACCTGCTGGGCTTGCCCTTCGCGTTCTGGATCGCGATGGCGGTGTTCGGCGGATTGGTGCTGCTCACGCGCCGCACGGCGCTGGGCCTGTTCATCCAGTCCGTGGGCATCAATCCTTCCGCCGCGCGCCTGGCCGGCCTGCCCGCCCGCAGCATCACGTTCTGGGTCTACGCCTTCTGCGGCGCCTGCGCCGGCGCGGCGGGCCTGATCGTGAGTTCCACGGTCAAGAGCGCCGACGGCAACAACGCCGGCCAGCTGCTGGAGCTGGACGCCATCCTCGCCGTGACGCTGGGCGGCACCGCGCTCACCGGCGGCCGCTTCACACTCGCGGGCAGCGTGATCGGCGCGCTCATCATCCAGTCGCTCACCTATGCGATCTACTCGCTGGGCGTGCCGCCGGAGGTGAACCTTGTCGTGAAGGCCGCCGTGGTGTTCGCGGTGATGCTGCTGCAGTCGGGCGAGTTCCGCGCCGCCGTGGCCGGATGGGTGCGGCGTCCCGCGCCCGCGGCCGGGAGCATCGTGCGATGAGCGCCCGCCTGGAGATCGACGTGCCCGCGGCCGCCACGCCCGTGCCGCAGGAAGTGCGCGCGCCCGCGCGGCTGGACCCGAAGTACCTGCCGCTGGTGGTGACGGTGTCGCTGTTCGCCGCGCTGGCCGCCTTCGGCTCGGTGAGCTACACCGGCTTCTTCTCCGGCCAGGTGTTCCTGAACCTGCTGATCGACAACGCGTTCCTCTGCATCGTCGCGGTGGGCATGACCTTCGTCATCCTCTCGGGCGGCATCGACCTGTCGGTGGGCGCGGTGATCGCGCTGACCACGATGGTGTGCGCCTCGCTGCTCGAACACCACCAGCTGTCCGCGGGCGTTGTGATCCCGCTGGTGCTGGCGATGGGCACGGCCTTCGGCGGCGCCATGGGGCTGCTGATCGAGCGCTTCCGGCTGCAGCCCTTCATCGTCACGCTGGCCGGCATGTTCCTCGCGCGCGGCCTGTGCTACCTGATCAGCATCGACTCGGTGCCCATCGCCAACGAGTTCTTCAGCCAGGTCTCGCAGGTGCGCATCCCGCTCTTCGGCGACGCCTCGCTGTCGATCGGCGCGGTGATCGCGCTCGTCGTCGTGGCCGCAGGCATCTGGCTCGCGCACTTCTCGCAGTTCGGCCGCACCGTGTACGCGATCGGCGGCAACGAACACTCGGCGATGCTCATGGGCCTGCCGGTGCGCTCCACGCTCGTGGGCGTGTACGCGCTCAGCGGCTTCTGCTCCGCGCTGGCCGGCGTGGTGTTCGCCTTCTACATGCTCTCGGGCTACGGGCTGCACGCCGTGGGCCTGGAGCTGGACGCGATCGCCGCCGTGGTGATCGGCGGCACGCTGCTGACCGGCGGCGTGGGCTACGTGTTCGGCACGCTGTTCGGCGTGCTGCTGCTGGGGATCATCCAGACGCTGATCATGTTCGACGGCACCCTGAGCTCCTGGTGGACGCGCATCGCCATCGGCGCGCTGCTGTTCGCGTTCTGCCTGCTGCAGCGCCTCTTCGAGGCGAGGAAGCCCTAGCCCGCCGTATTGCGCATCCAGTCGGCGGTCTGGAAGAACGAGTCGCGCAGGCGCGCACGCAGCGCCTCGTCCACGCCGACGTCCCCCATGGCCTGGTCCATGCATGCCAGCCATTCGTCCCGTTCCTTGATGCCGATGCGGAAAGGCATGTGCCGCATGCGCAGGCGCGGATGGCCGAAGCGCTCGACATAGTGCTGCGGCCCGCCCAGCCAGCCGCAGAGGAACCAGAACAGGTTCTGGCGCGCCCGCTCCAGCTCCGTGCCGTGCGTGGCGCGCACCGCGGCGTAGCCCGGCTCCAGCTCCATCAGGTCGTAGAAGCGCTCCACCAGCGCCTTGACCTTGTCCTCGCCGCCGATCCACTCGAAGGGCGTGATCGTGCCGGGCGTCTCTTGTGCATCCATCCCGCGATTGTCGGGCAAGGCCTATTCGGCCGCCTTGCGCAAGGTTTCCACCACCGGCCGGCTCAGCACTTCGCGCAGCCCCCACCAGCCGGCAGCCAGGGCCAGCACCGCGCCGGCCACCGCGCCCAAGGCGGGCACCACGGGCGAAGCCGTCCACGTGAAATCGAAGGCGTACTTCGCCAGCGCCCAGCCGACGATCGTCGCCACGATGCTCGCCAGGAAGCCCGCGAGCAGGCCGACGCCGGCCAGTTCGGCGCGCTGAACCTGGCGCAGCAGGCTGCCGCGCGCGCCCACCGCGCGCATGATCGCGAACTCGCGCGCGCGTTCCTCGCGCGTGGCGGTGACGGCGGCAAACAGCACCACCACGCCCGCGGCGAGCGTGAAGCCGAACAGGAACTCCACCGCGCGGATCACCTTGTCCAGCACGCCCTGCACCTGCGTGATGGTGGCCGTCATGTCCACGTTGGTCACGTTGGGGAAGCGGCGCACCAGCTCGTTGTCGAAGCCCTGGCGCTCGGGGGCGCGGAAGGCGCCCATGTAGGTCACCGGCACGTCGGGCAGTTCGCTGACCGGGTACATCACGAAGAAGTTGGCGCGGAAGGACCCCCAGTCCACCTTGCGCAGCGAGGTGATCTTCGCGTCGCTCTGCATGCCGGCGATGTCGAAGCGCAGCGTGTCGCCCAGCTTCAGCCCCAGCGACTCGGCCAGCCCCTCCTCGACGCTGACGGCACCCTGCTCCTCCGGGGTCCAGCGGCCTTCGACCACCTCGTTGTGCGGCGGCCGCTCGGCGGCGAACGACAGGTTGAACTCGCGGTCCACCAGCCGCCGCGCGCGGTCCTCGGTGTAGTCGTCGGGCGAGACGGCGCGGCCGTTGATGGACACCAGCCGACCCCGGAACATCGGATACCAGTCCATGCGCTGCACGCCGGCCGAACGCAGGTTCTGCACGAAGGCCTCGCTCTGGTCCGGCATCACGTTGATCACGAAGCGGTTGGGCGCGTCAGGCGGCGTGGCCTGGCGCCAGCTCGCGATGAGGTCGGTGCGCAGCAGCACCAGCAGCACCAAGGCCAGCAGGCCCACGGCCAGCGCGCTGGTCTGCACCGCGGCGTAGGCCGGCCGGGCGCTGATCTGGCGCGTGGCCAGCACCAGCCAGCGCGGCGCCGTGGCCTCGTTCACCATCCGCCGCAGCAGCTTCACCGCCAGCCAGCTGAGGCCGGCGAACACCAGCACCGCCGCCGCGAAGCCGCCCACCGCGATGGCCCCGAGCTTGAGGTCGCTGCTGGCCGCCAGCAGCAGCGCCGCGAAGCCGGCGACGCCGATGCCCAGCACCAGCAATGACGCGGGCTTGAGGTTGCCCACGTCCCGCCGGATCACGCGCAGCGGCGGCACCTGCGCCAGTTGCAGCACCGGCGGCAGGCCGAAGGCGAACAGCAGCGTGAGCCCCATGCCCAGGCCGAAGGCCACGGGCCACAGGCCCGGCGCCGGCAGCGTGGCCTGCACCAGCGATCCCATGAGGGCCACGAAGACGAAGTGCACGGCGAAGCCGGCCAGAACGCCCATCGCGCTCGCAACGACGCCGATCACGGCGAACTCGAAGGCATAGCTCAGCGCGATGGTGCGCTGGCTCTGTCCGAGCACGCGCAGCATCGCGCAGTCGTCCAGGTGGCGGCTGGCGAAGCCGCGCGCCGCCAGGGCCACCGCCACCGCGCTCAGGAGCGCTGCCAGCAGCGCCACGAGGTTCAGGAATTTCTCGGCGCGGTCCAGCGTCTGGCGCATCTCGGGGCGGCCGCCTTCGAGCGACTCGACGCGCACGCCGCGCACCTCGGGCTTCTCGGCTTCCGCCTTCGCCCAGTCGGCGAAGCGGCCCACGGCCTTGTCCTCGCCCGCGACGGCGAAGCGGTAGCGGATGCGGCTGGCGGGTTGCACCAGGCGCGTGGCCTCGAGCGCATCCGTGTGGATCATCACGCGCGGCGCGAAGCTCAGGAAGCCCGAGCCGCGGTCCGGCTCCAGCGTGATCACGCGCGCGATGCGCAGTTGCGCGTCGCCCAGCAGCAAAGGATCGCCGATCTTCAGTCCCAGCGCCTCCAGCAGCGGCGCGTCGACCCACGCTTCGCCGGCGGCGGGCACGTCGCGCGTGGGCCGGCCTTCCTCGCCGGGCACAGGCGCGGTCTGCAGGCCGCCGCGCAGCGGATAGCCATCGGGCACCGCCTTGAGCGACACGAGGCGGCTGGCGCCACCCATCGGGTCGGGCGCGCGGCCCATGGACGGGAAGTCCAGCGTGGTGGCGCCCTTCAATCCCAGTTCGCGCGCGCGGTCGACGAAGGCCTGCGGCGTCGGCGAATCGCTCACGACGACCGCATCGCCGCCCAGGAGCTGGCGCGCGTCACGCTGCAGCCCGCCCTTGAGTCGGTCGGCGAAGAAGCCCACGGCGGTGAGCGCCGCCACCGCCAGGGTGACGGCGACGATCAGCAGCCGCAGCTCGCCGGCGCGCAGGTCGCGCCGCAGCGTGCGCCAGCCGAGGGAGAAGGCGGGAGCGAAGGTCATCGGGGGATCCTGCGGCGGAAGAATGAGGCCGGCATGAGGAGAATGGGGAATCGGGTCAGGTGGCCGAGCGCAGCCGCGGTCCCGCCAGCTCGGGCTGCAGCTGCAGTCGCTGCGGCGCCGTGTAGCAGATGAAGTGCCGCCCGGTGGCGCGGCCCACGGTGCACAGGCCCAGGCGGTCGGCGATCTCGTGGCCCATCTGCGTCATGCCGCTGCGCGACACCACGATGGCCACGCCCATCTGCGCCGACTTGATCACCATCTCGCTGGTCAGGCGGCCGGTGGTGTAGAAGACCAGCGGCGCCTCGGTCGTGTCGAAGGTCCCTGGCGGCTGCAGCCACATCCAGCCCGCGATGGTGTCGATGGCGTTGTGCCGGCCGACATCCTCGACGAACAGGAGCATCTCCTCGCCGCGGAACAGCGCGCAGCCGTGCACGGAGCCGGCCGACTTGTAGGTGCTCTCCTGGACGCGGATCGCGTTGACCAGGCCATAGAGCTGCGCCTGCGTGATGCGCGCATCCGGCAGTTGCACGTTCTCGATCTCGTCCATCAGCGCGCCGAAGACGGTGCCCTGCCCGCAGCCGGTGGTGACCACGCGCCTGGCGGTACGCTCCTCGATGCGGTCGATGCCGTCGCGCGTCTTCACGGCGGCCGCGCCAACGTCCCAGTCGACCGTCACCGATTCGATCGCCTCCGCGGACTGCACCAGCCGCTGGTTGCGCAGGTAGCCGAGCACGAGCCACTCGGGATGCGCGCCCAGGGTCATCAGCGTGACGAGCTCGCGCTTGTCGACGTAGACCGTGAGGTCCCGCTCGGCGGGGATGGCCACCGTCTCCACCTCGCCATGGGCGTTGACCACCTCGACGCTGCGGGTGAGCGGGGCGCGGGCATCGGTCAGGGTCGGGCGGGGCATGGGGCCAAGGCTACCGCAAATGAAAAGGCCAGCCCTGCGGCTGGCCTCGATGTTCGCAAGCCGCGAAGCTCAGGGCTTCTTGGACTGCTCGGTCGTGCCCCCGGCGGGGGCCATCTTCGCCGACTCCGGGCGCACGCTGGGCGGCGTCGCGGCGTTGGCGGCGGGCGAATGCGCGCCCGACGTTTCCAGCGGGATCTGCGCCGGCGGATGGTAGGCAAACGGACCCGGATCGGAACACGGCGGGAT
>JAEZEB010000031.1 GCA_023438115.1 Pseudomonadota bacterium
CCCCGGCACCCACCCTGGCACCCACGCCTGCGCCGACGCCGGCCCCCACTCCGGCGCCAACGCCCGCACCGACGCCGGCGCCCACGCCTGCGCCTACTCCGGCACCCACGCCCGCACCGACTCCGGCCCCCACACCGGCGCCGGCTCCCGTTCCCCAAGCCGCCAAGATGACCTCCAACGCACCCGCGCAGAAGCGCACCATCGCCATCGTCGTCGCCACCGCCAGCACCAAGAGTGCGCAGGCCCTGTCCAACTTCGCGAGCCAGCTGGGCCTCGCGCCCGCGCTGCATTCGGTGGCCAAGGCAGGCGGCGATGTCGCCGCGCTCGAGGCGCTGGAAGGCGCGCGCGGCGCCGAGTACGCGATCGTGCTGGCCGCGGGCGACGACCCGGCCGCGATCTCGCCGCTGCAGACCGGCTTCCTGCTGGGACTGGTGGGCCGCAAGCGCCTGTGCTTCCTCACCACCGGCAAGTCCGACCCGGCGAGCGGGCCGGAGGCCGTGCCGCGCCATCCGCTGGACGACGCCGGCCTCTGGCGCCTGCTGCTGGCGCGCGAGATGAAGCAGGCCGGCATCGAGATCGATCTCAACAAGGCGATCTGACCTCCCGGGCATTGTTGAGCGCCAGGTTAACAATGCCTTGAGCCGGCGCGCGTCCCTTGCCCCGCCACCGCCCTAGAGTGGCGGGGAAAGGACGCACCATGAAGAACTACAGGATCGCCTGCATCCCGGGCGACGGCATCGGCAAGGAAGTCATCCCGGCCGGGCAGGAGGTGCTGCAGGCGCTGTCCGCCGGCGGCGCCGATTTCACCTTCAGCTTCACCCACTTCGGCTGGGGCGGCGACTGGTACCGCGCCCACGGCGAGATGATGCCCGCCGACGGCCTGGAGGCGCTGCGCGGGATGGACGCCATCCTGTTCGGCTCCGCGGGCGATCCGCACATCCCCGACCACGTCACGCTGTGGGGCCTGCGGCTGAAGATCTGCCAGGGCTTCGACCAGTACGCCAACGTGCGGCCCACGCGCATCCTGCCCGGCATCGATGCGCCGCTGAAGCGCTGCGCGCCCGGCGACCTCGACTGGGTGATCGTGCGCGAGAACTCCGAGGGCGAGTACGCCGGCGTCGGCGGCCGCGCGCACCAGGGCCATCCCATCGAGGTGGCCACCGACGTGAGCATGATGACGCGCGCCGGCGTGGAGCGCATCATGCGCTTCGCCTTCCGCCTCGCGCAGTCGCGCCCGCGCAAGCAGCTGACGGTGGTGACCAAGTCCAACGCGCAGCGCCACGCGATGGTGATGTGGGACGAGATCGCGCTGCAGGTGGGCCGCGAGTTTCCCGATGTCACCTGGGACAAGGAGCTCGTCGACGCGTGCACGGCGCGCATGGTCAACCGGCCGACATCGCTCGACACGCTGGTGGCGACCAACCTGCACGCCGACATCCTCAGCGACCTGGCCGCGGCGCTGGCCGGCAGCCTGGGCATCGCGCCGACCGGCAACATCGACCCGGAGCGCCGCTATCCCAGCATGTTCGAGCCGATCCATGGCTCGGCCTTCGACATCATGGGCCAGGGCCTGGCCAACCCGGTGGGCACCTTCTGGAGCTGCGTGATGCTGCTGGAGCACCTGGGCGAGCGCGAGGCCGCGGCGCGGCTCATGCGCGCGATCGAGGAAGTGACGGCGGATGCCACGCTGCACACGCGCGACCTCGGCGGCAGCGCCACAACCGCGCAGGTCACCGCCGCGGTGTGCCACCGATTGAAGAACCGCTGATTTCGTGCCGGAAAGCGTGGGCGGTCCACGCACCCATAAAAGGAGACAAGCTGATGAAGCGCATTCTTTCCACTCTCGCCCTGGCGCTGCTGGCGCCCGCCGCCCTGGCCCAGGCCTGCCCGGACAAGAACGTCCTGTACTGGCAGGCCTTCCCGCCCGGCGGCGAATCGGACCTGTCGGCGCGCCACCAGCAGGTGGTGCTGAAGAAGAAGTGCCCCGCCGTCGACACCATCATCCAGTACAAGGCCGGTGCCGGCGGCGCGCTGATGTGGACGCAGATGAACCAGCTGCCCGCCGACGGCACCAACGTGGTCGGCGTCAACCTGCCGCACATCGTGTTCCAGCCGATCGAGGGCCAGGTGCAGTACAAGACGCAGGACGTCACGCCGGTCTTCTGGTTCCACTACACGCCCGACATCCTGGTGGTGACCGAGAAGAGCCCGATCCGGAACTTCCAGGACTTCATCAAGGCCGCCAAGGCAGATCCCGGCAAGCTGAGCCTGGGCGGCTCCGGTTCCAACTCCGCCAACCATGCCGCGCACGAGCGCATGAACAAGGCCTTCGGCGTGAAGACCATCTACGTGCCGTTCAAGGGCACGGGCGACATGTCCACCAACGTGCTGGGCGGCCAGGTGGACGGCGCCATGACCTATGCCTCCTTCGCCATCAATAACAAGGGCCGCGTGCGGCCGCTCGCGGTGGCGATGGAGCAGCGCCATCCGCTGATGCCCGACGTGCCCACCTTCAAGGAGCTCGGCGTCGACTGGGTGGACGGCGCCTACCGCGGCATCGGCGTACCCAAGGGCACGCCCGCGGCGGAGCGCAAGCGCCTGTCGGACCTGTGGCGCGCGATGAACAACGATCCCGAGATGAAGGAGCTGGCGGCCAAGAGCGGCTTCGAGCTGGTGAACGTCGGCCTCGAGGAGATGGACGCCTTCATGAACGAGAAGGTCAAGCTCTATACCGAGGGCGCCGCGCTGCTCGGCATGGGCGCGAAGAAGTAAGCCGCGCGCTCTTCCTACAGGCTGCGGCCGGACGGCGCCCTACGATGGGCGCCGTTTTCGTTTCCCCGTCCGCCCATGCAGCCCGCCAAGGTGCCGCGCAGCCCGCGCGTGCTGGTCCTGATCGACTTCATCAATCCGCTGACCTTTCCCGGCGGGGAGAAGCTTGCGCGGCCCGCGCTGGCTGCGGCGCGGGCCGTGCTGCGGCTGCGCGAGCAGCTCGATCGCGAGAAGGTGGCGGTGGTCTACGCCAACGACAACTACGGGGTGTGGCAGTCCGACTTCCAGAGCCTGGTGGCGCAGTGCTGCGCACGCGAGGATACCTGCGGCGAGATCGCCCGCCTGCTGGCGCCGCGCCCGCGCGACGTGACGCTGCTCAAGCCGCGCCACTCGGCCTTCTACTGCTCGGCGCTGGAGCTGCTGCTGAACGAGATGGGGGCCAAGCAGCTGATCCTGGCCGGACTGGCCACGGACATGTGCGTGCAGATGACGGCCGCCGATGCCTTCCTGCGTGGCTACGAGGGCGTGTGGGTGCCGGCCGATTGCACGGCCGCCGAGACCACGAAGGCCAAGACGGCGAGCCTGGCCTACATGCGCGACGTGCTCAAGTGCGACGTGCGTTCTTCGCGTGCCGCCGCGCCGCCATCCCCGCGCAAGCGGGGATGACGTCCTTCAGGAACAGAGCTTCCTGATCTCTTCCGGGATGGGCAGCGCGCGGATGCCCGGCACGTCGCCTTCGCGGCGGCCGGCGAAGATGCGCACCTCGTCGCATTCCATGATCACGTCGTCGCCGCGCATCACGCGGTAGCGCTGCACGAAGCTCTTGCCGCGCCACTCCGCGATGCTGGTGTGGATCTGCAGCGTGTCGCCGTAGCTGGCGGTCTGCACGAACTTCGCGTGCGTGTCCACCAGCGGCGTGCCGATCACGCCCAGCGACTTCTCGGTCTCGTGCCAGGGCGGCACGCCGCACTCCACGAAGAAGTGCCGCGAGGCCGCGTCGATCCAGCGGAAGAAGTTGGGAAACCAGACGATGCGCGCGGGGTCGCAATCGCCGAACTCCACCCGCACCGTGTAGACCACGGTGCGGCCTTGGACTGGTTCGCTCAAATCAATCCCCGCGGATGTTGCGGGCGCGAATGAGCGCGCCGTAGCGGACGCTGTCGATCTGCGCGCGGGCGCCGAAGTCGGCGGCGCTCATGGGCGCGGGGATCGCGCCGATGGCGGCCATGCGCTGCTGGAAGCCCGGGCTGCGCAGGATCTTGTTGATCTCGGTGTTGAGTTTCGTCACGACGGCCGGCGGCGTGGCGCTCGGGGCGTAGAAGCCGAACCAGGTGTCGGCATCGAAGTTCTTCAGGCCCACTTCATCCAGCGTCGGCACGTCCGGATATTGCGGCGAGCGCTTCGGGCTGCCCACGGCCAGCAGCTTCAGCTTGCCGGTCTTCACGTGCTGCAGGCCCACGCCCGGATCGAACATGAAGTCGGTCTGGCCGCCCAGCAGGTCCTGGATGGCGGGCGCCGCGCCGCGGTAGGGGATGTGCGTGGCGAAGGCGTTCAGCTGCGCCTTCAGGGCCTCCGCGGCCAGGTGCGGCGAGCTGCCGTTGCCCGGCGAGCCGTAGGACAGCTTGCCCGGGTTGGCCTTGAGGTAGTCGATGAACTCCTTCGCGTCCTTCACCGGCACCTTCTGGGGGTTGACCTCCAGGTACACCAGCACGCGCGCGGCGGCGGCCACCGGCACCAGGTCCTTCGTCGGGTCGAAGGGCATCTTCTCGTACAGGTGCGGGTTGATCGACACCGTGCCGCCCGAGCTCATGAGCAGCGTATAGCCGTCGGCCGGCTGCTTGGTCACGTAGTCGCCGGCGATGTTGCCGTTGGCGCCCGCGCGGTTCTCCACGATGACCGGCTGGCCCAGCGCCTGCGCGAGCGGATCGGCCACGGCACGCGCGATCGTGTCGGCGGCGCCGCCCGGGGCGAAGCTCACGATCACGCGCACCGGCTTGGCCGGATACGCGGCCTGGGCGAAGCCGGCGCCGGGCAGGGCGCAGGCGGCCAGGGCGGCGGCGAGCACGCCACGGCGGGTGGCGGAAGCGAACGGGCGTTTCTGGTTCATCGAAGTCTCCATGGGGTTTGTGGTTCGAATGGGATCAGGGGGCCTTGAACTGGGTATTCTCGTCCGCGAGTCCGCGCGGCTTGCGCACCCAGCGGATGGGAACGGCCTTCACCGGTCGCGGCGGTGCACCGTGTTGCACCAAAGCCGCATCCAGCGCCTTGCCGGCGTCGTCCGCCAGCGCGGCTTCGCGCGCGGCGCGCACCGCTTTCGCGGCTTCTTCCGCGCGGCCGCCGTGGGCGAGGTGGTCCAGCACGTGCAGCAGGTTCTCCTTGCCGCGTTCGTTGGTGGAGCCGTAGCCCTTGATCAGGCGGCCGCACAGCGCGATCTCGTGTCCGAGCTGCCAGTCGCGCTGGGTGCCTTGCACCACGCCCTGCAGCCACTTGTCGATCATCTGCTGTTCCACCTGGAAGCGGCTGCCGTAGGGACGCAGCCGGCGGGTGGCGGCGAGCGTGCGCAGGGCCACCATGCCGAACACGCTGTGCGTGCCGATCTTCAGCGGCAGCGCCCAGGGCTGCTTGCCCGCGGCGGCACGCCTGCGGTCCCAGGCGACCAGGCGGTCGGCCAGGGTGGGCGGCAGCATCGCGGCGAACTCGGGCACGCCGGGCTTGAAGTGGTCGTAGAGCTTCAGCAGGTCGTCGTCGCCGATCTTCACCTCGCCGCGCACGCGCTGCCAGCGGGAGGCGCGGCTCTTGAGGTCGGCCACGCGCACGATGTCGTCGAACGCCATCCACAGCGCGAGCCAGCGCGCCATTTCCTTGGTGGTGGCGAAGCCGCGCACGGCTTGCGGGTCCGCTTCGCGTTCGGCGGCGAGCACGGACTGCAGGCGCTGGACGTAGCGGTCGGCGTAGGACTTGCCCTGGTATTCGACCAGGCGCTGCCAGCCGAGGGCGAACATCTCTTCGACTTCGGCGGGAAAGATCCCCGTAGGGTGGGCAGCTTTGCTGCCC
>JAEZEB010000093.1 GCA_023438115.1 Pseudomonadota bacterium
CCCCAACCCTCCCGCAGAGGGGGAGGGGGCAAGAAGGACTCCCTCCCCCTCTGGGGGAGGGCTGGGGTGGGGGCCCGCCCGGCGCCCGCGAAGACCTCCTCACCCTCATGCCCCCCAACCTGCGCGAACCCGTCGACATGCGCGAGGTCATGCTGCGCCTGGTGGACGAGGCCGACCTGCTGGAATTCAAGCCGCTCTACGGCCCCGCCACCGTTTGCGCGCAGGGCCGCATCGGCGGCCATGCCGTCGGCTTCATCAGCAACAACGGGCCCATCGACGTGCCCGGCGCCAACAAGGCCACGCACTTCATCCAGTGGATGTGCCAGCTGGGCCACCCCATCGTCTACCTGCAGAACACCACCGGCTACATGGTGGGCAAGGAGAGCGAGCAGGGCGGCATGATCAAGCACGGCAGCAAGATGATCCAGGCGGTGACCAATGCGACGGTGCCGCAGATCACCATCCAGTGCGGCGCCTCCTTCGGCGCGGGCAACTACGGCATGTGCGGGCGGGGCTACGCGCCCCGCTTCCTTTTCAGCTGGCCGAGCGCGAAGACCGCCGTGATGGGCGGCGAGCAGGCCGCGCGCACCATGCAGATCGTCACCGAGGCCGCGCTCGCCCGCAAGGGCCAGAAGCCGGACCCGGCGCAGGCGCAGGCCCAGTACGACAAGATCGTGAGCGTGTTCGAGTCGCAAGCCGATGCCTTCTACACCTCCGGCCTGCTGCTGGACGACGGCGTGATCGACCCGCGCGACACGCGCGCGGTGCTGGCTTTCTGCCTCGAAACGATCGCGGAAGCGGAAGCGAAGACCTTGCGGCCTCTGCAGTTCGGAGTTGCACGTATGTAGACAACATTGTCATTGCGGCCTGGAGCCGCAATCCATGGATCCCGGGTCGAGCCCGGGATGACAGGAACAGGAGACCGGCATGCACTACACCCACGAACACCTCGAGCTCCAGAAGACCCTCAAGCGCTTCATCGAGGAGGAGATCAATCCGCACGTCGACGAGTGGGAAGAGGCGGAGATGTTTCCCGCGCACGAGGTCTTCAAGCGCCTGGGGCAGCTGGGCCTGCTGGGGCTGACCAAGCCGGAGGCCTACGGCGGCGCGGGCCTCGACTACTCGTACTCGATGGCGATGGCCGAGGCGCTGGGCTGGATCGATTGCGGCGGCGTGCCCATGGCCATCGGCGTGCAGACCGACATGGCCACGCCGGCGCTGGCGCGCTTCGGCAGCGACGAACTCAAGCGCGAGTTCCTCGCGCCGGCGATCGCGGGCGACGTGGTCAGCTGCATCGGCGTGAGCGAGCCGGGCGCGGGCAGCGACGTTTCCGCCGTGAAGAGCCGTGCGCGCAAGGATGGTGGCGACTACGTGATCAGCGGCCAGAAGATGTGGATCACCAACAGCTTGCAGGCCGACTGGATGTGCATGCTGGTGAACACCGGTGAAGGCCCGGTGCACAAGAACAAGAGCCTGGTGATCGTGCCCATGCGCGAGAACGGCAAGCTGCGCCCCGGCATCGAGGTGGCGCGCAAGATCCGCAAGATCGGCATGAACGCCAGCGACACCGGACTGATCTACTTCGACGAGGTGCGCGTGCCGCAGCGCTATCGCGTCGGCGAGGAAGGGCGGGGCTTCATCTACCAGATGCAGCAGTTCCAGGAAGAGCGCCTGTGGTGCGCGGCCAGCGCCCTCATCGCGCTGGACAACTGCATCCGGTGGACGGTGGAGTGGGCGCAGGAGCGCAAGCTGTTCGGCGCCACGCTGGCCGACCAGCAATGGGTGCAGTTCAAGCTGGCGGAGCTGAAGACCGAGGTGGAGGCGCTGCGCGCGCTGACCTACCGCGCCTGCGACCTCTACGTGCAGGGACAGGACGTGCTGCAGCTGGCCACCATGGCCAAGCTGAAGGCGGGCCGCCTGTACCGCCAGGTGCCCGACACCTGCCTGCAGTTCTGGGGCGGCATGGGCTTCACCTGGGAGAACAAGGTCTCGCGCATGTACCGCGACGGCCGCCTCGCCTCCATCGGCGGTGGCGCCGATGAAGTGATGATGGGCATCCTGGCCAAGCTGATGGGCATCGCCAAGCGGCCGCCGGCGCAGGGATGAAGATCCGCCGCCTCCTCATCGCCAACCGCGGCGAAATCGCCCGTCGCATCCTGCGCACCGCGCACCGCCTCGGCATCGAGACGGTGGCTGTGTACTCGCAGGCCGATGCGCGCGCGCTGCACGTGCGCGAGGCCACCGCCGCCGTGCCGCTGGGCGGCAACGCGTCCGGCGAGTCCTACCTGCGCATGGACAAGATCATCTCCGCCGCCCGGCAGGCAGGCGCGGACGCGGTGCACCCCGGCTACGGCTTCCTGAGCGAGAACGCGGAGTTCGCGCAGGCCGTGGAAGACGCCGGCCTCACGTGGATCGGCCCGCCCGCGGAAGCGATCCGCACGCTGGGCAGCAAGTCGCGCGTGAAGCAGCTGGCGCAGGCGCGCGACATCCCCTGCCTGCCCGGCTACGCCGGCGAGGACCAGAGCGAGGAGCGCTTGCTCGCTGCCGCGCGCGACATCGGCTTTCCGCTGATGGTGAAGGCCGCCGCGGGTGGCGGCGGCCGCGGCATGCGGCTGGTGCAGGAGGAAGAGCATCTGCTCTCGGGGCTGCGCAGCGCGCGATCGGAAGCGGAATCCGCCTTCGGCAGCGGCGAGCTGTTGCTGGAACGTGCGTTGCTGCAGCCGCGGCACGTGGAAGTGCAGGTCTTCGCGGACCTGCACGGCCACTGCATCCACCTGGGCGAGCGCGACTGCTCCGTGCAACGCAGGCACCAGAAGATCATCGAGGAGACGCCCAGTCCCGCCGTCAGCGCGGAGCTGCGCGAGGCCATGGGCCAGTGCGCGGTGGACCTGGCCAGCGCCGCCGGCTACGTGGGCGCGGGCACGGTCGAATTCCTGCTGGATGAGGCAGGTGCGTTCTACCTGATGGAGATGAACACGCGCCTGCAGGTGGAACACCCGGTGACCGAGATGGTGACGGGCTTCGACCTGGTGGAATGGCAGCTGCGCGTGGCCTGCGGCGAGCGCCTGCCGGTGCGCCAGGAGGATGTGCGCCTCTCCGGTCATGCGATCGAAGCGCGCCTGTGCGCCGAAGACGAGCACTTCACCCCGCACTCCGGCACCATCCTGCATTTCCTCCCTCCGCCCCTGGGGGAGGGCCGGGGTGGGGGGACCGGAGGCACAGCGCGCGTGCGCGGCCTGCGCATCGACCACGCGATCCATCCCGGCCTCGAAGTTCCGCCGTACTACGACTCGATGCTCGGCAAGGTGATCGCCCACGCGCCGACGCGCGCCGAAGCCATCGCCAAGCTTGCGTCCGCGCTCGACCGCATGCAGGTGCTGGGCCTGCCCACCAACCGCCGCTTCCTCGCGAGCTGCTTGCGCCATCCCGAGTTCGTCGCGGGTCGCGCGCGCATCCCATTCCTCGCGGAGCATGGTGATTCCATCCGCCGCCAATTGGAGCAGGAGGAGTTCGGCGTCACCGCCGAGGCCGCCTTCTCCACCGTGCTGCCGAACGGCGCCGCGCCCGCGCTGCCTTCGCCCTTCACCCGGCCGCTGCGCATCGCGCATCGCGGGGCGCTGTTCGACGTGCCGATCTGCGAGGCCGAAGGCGTCTCGGCCGGCCACGCGCAGGTGGCCGACCTGGGCGGCGGCCACTGGCACGTGCAGGTGGGGGCGGTGGACCTGTTCCTGCACGATGCCTCCTTCGATCCGCCCGCCACGTCCAATGCCGCCAACGCAGCCAACGAACTGCGCGTGCCCTTCAACGGCCGCGTGATCGCCGTCCATGCGCAGCCGGGCCAGCCGGTGAAGAAGGGCGACACGCTGGTGGTGGTGGAATCCATGAAACTCGAACACGCCCTCGCCGCCGCGCGCGACGGCACGGTGCGCACGCTGCACGTGGAGGCGGGCCAGCAGGTGGCCACCGCGCAGGTGCTGGTGACGCTGGAAACCGCATGAACGACCTCGATTTCGACCTGGCGCTCATGGCGCAGAACGTCCGCCGCTTCATGCACGAGCGCGTGGTGCCCCACGTCGCGCGATGGGAAGAGGCCGGCGAGGTGCCGCGCGAGCTGCACCGCGACGCCGCCGGCCTGGGCATCCTGGGCCTGGGCTATCCGGAGGAACTGGGCGGCCTGCCCGCGCCGTACGCGGTGCGCAACGCGCTCTCGGTGGCGATGAGCCGCTGGGGCGCCAGCGGCGGCGTGATGGCCGCGCTGTTCTCGCACAACATCGGCCTGCCGCCCATCCTGCGGCACGGCTCGCGCGAGCTCCAGCAGCTGGTGATCCCGCCCGTGCTGCGCGGCGAGAAGATCGCGGCGCTGGCCATCACCGAGCCGGGCGGCGGATCGGACGTGGCGGCCCTGCGCACGAAAGCCCGGCGCGACGGCGACCAGTACGTCATCGACGGCGAGAAGACCTTCATCACCTCCGGAATGCGCGCCGACTGGATCACCGTGGCCGTGCGCACCGGCGACGCCGGGGAGAAGGGCGCGGGCGGCATCTCGCTGCTGGTGGTGCCCGGGGACGCACAGGGCCTCACGCGCACGCGCCTGGACAAGATGGGCTGGCACGCCAGCGATACGGCGCAACTGCACTTCGACGGCGTGCGCGTGCCCGCGAACCACCTGGTGGGCGAGGAGGGCGCGGGTTTCCGCATGATCATGGGCAACTTCAACGGCGAGCGCCTGGCCATGTCCGCCATGGCGCTGGGCTTCGCCCATGCGTGTTACGACGAAGCACTGGAATGGGCGCGCGGCCGCCAGGCCTTCGGCGGTCCGCTCACGGACAAGCAGGTGATCCGCCACAAGCTGGTGGACATGCAGATGCGCATCCACGCCACCGAGGCCTGGCTGAACGCGGTGACGGCCCTGGCGGACGAAGGCAAGCTGGAATCGGACGCCGACTGCATCGCGCAGGTGTGCATGCTGAAGAACCACAGCACGCAGACGATGCAGTTCTGCGCCGACCAGGCGGTGCAGATCCTGGGCGGCATGGGCTACATGCGCGGCACGAAGAGCGAGCGCATCTATCGCGAGGTGAAGGTGATGATGATCGGCGGCGGAGCGGAGGAGATCATGAAGGACCTGGCAGCCAGGCAACTGGGCCTATGACGCGCCAGGCCAGCGCACTCCCGGCGGACTTCGAAGACGAATTCGTCCGCGGCCTCACCGAGATCTTCGAGACGAAGATCGCCTTCAACCAGGTGCTGGGCCTGGAGATCACGCGCCTGCGCCCCGAAGGCGTCTCCGGCCGCATCCGCATGAAGCCGGATCTGGTGGGCCATTTCGCCCACAACCGCATCCACGGCGGCGTGATCAGCGCCGGCCTCGACGCCATGGGTGGCCTGGCCGCCATGGCCGCCATCGGGGCACGCCACATGGACGAAGCGCCGGCGCAGCGCCTGCTGCGATTCGGCAAGCTGGGAACGATCGACCTGCGCATCGACTACCTGCGGCCCGGGATCGGGGAGTACTTCGAGCTGGAGGCGGAGGTGCTGCGGCTGGGATCGAGGGTGGCGAATGCGCGGATGGAGTTCCGGGCGCCGGATGGGAAGCTGCTGTCGGTCGGGGCGGGGGCTTACATCATTGCGTGAGGGAGTGGGCTGCTTGGCCCGAAGCCTTGTCATCCTGGGACCCGACCGAAATCTTGTCATCCCGGACCTGGCCGAAACCTTGTCATCCCGGACCTGACCGAAACCTTGTCATCCCGGGCTTGACCCGGGATCCATGCGGCCTTGGACATCGCGCCGCGCCGAAAGTTGGCCCGCTCCGCTAAATCTCATCCGTCTTGCCGCTAAGCCCTCTACCCGCCAGAATGCGACGAATAACACGGCACGGCGACGTTATCCGACAGTCGCCGCTCGTCGGAACCGCGGGATAACGTGGCCGAAGAATGCCACCGGATATCCCGCAGCGAGGAGGAAAAATGAAGATGGGACAAGGACTTGCGCCTGCGCGAGGCGAGGTGTTATCCCGCGGCTGTGGGATAACGTGGGTGGGTGTGCGGTCTACATTACGTTAGAGCTCGGAGAACCAGTGGCTGACAAACTGAGATCCGCATACCGCCTTCTGCGTCGCTTCCGTGCGGGAGAAGTGCGCCCCGGAACTCCTATTACGAGGCAACAGGAGAAGTTGGTGCGGCTCGCGGCAGCGGATCTCGCAGTTCCGGACGAAAAGAGTGGCTTGCCGGAACTAGTCCTGGCCGTGGCGCGGAATGACCTTCACTGGAATCGACGTACGCAGGACTGCGTCAATGAGCTTTACTCCTTGCGTGAGTCTGGCCGTCACATCGACGAGGAGTCAGTGCGGACCGAGTTCGTGGAGGCATGCCCTTCCTCCTGGTACCGTTCGATCGTGAAGGCAGTATGACGATGCCACCTCATGTGCCGCCGAGCCCTAACATGGCGGTCGACGCGGACACCAAGCGGCAAGGCGCCGCGAGGTGCCGTTGGATATCCTGCACCTCGCGGC
>JAEZEB010000127.1 GCA_023438115.1 Pseudomonadota bacterium
GGCTGGGCCAGGCCGAGGGCGGCGCGGCCGACCTGCTGGCCGGCGACGTCGTGATGCTGGGACGCCTGCCGCACCAGGGCTGGCTCGCCGCCCCGGCGCGCGAGGACGAGGAGGCCGTGCGCGCCGCCATGGAGGAAACCTGCAGCTGGCCCTGGCGCGGTCGCACGCTGGGCAGCCTGTCCGGCGGCGAACGCCAGCGCGTGCTGCTGGCGCGCGCGCTCGCGGTGGGCGCGCCGCTGCTGCTGATGGACGAGCCGCTGTCGCACCTCGACCCGCCGCACCAGGCCGACTGGCTGGCGACCGTGCGCCGCCACGTCGCGCGTGGCGGCACCGCCGTGAGCGTGCTGCACGAGATCGGCATGGCGCTGCAGGCGGACGAACTCGTCCTGCTGAAGGAAGGCCATGTCGTGCACCAGGGCCCCACCGCGGATGCGGCGACGCACCGCGCGCTGGAGGCCGTGTTCGACCACCGCCTGCGGGTGCATGCCGTGGCCGGTCGCTGGGTGGCATTGCCGGTGGAGGAAACCGCATGACCGCGCGCTGCGTCATGGTGCTGGGCACGAGCAGCGGCGCCGGCAAGAGCTGGCTGGCGACCGCGCTGTGCCGCTGGTATGCGCGCATGGGATTGCGCGTCGCGCCCTTCAAGGCGCAGAACATGAGCAACAACGCGCGCGTCGTCACCGGGCCCGGCGGCGTGGCCGGCGAGATCGGCAGCGCGCAGTACTTCCAGGCGCTGGCCGCGAAGGCGGAGCCGGACGTGCGCATGAACCCGGTGCTGCTCAAGCCCGAGGGCGATACGCACAGCCAGTTCGTGCTGCTCGGGCAGGTGCACGCGGGCCTCACCGCCACGCCCTGGCGCGAACGCAGCGCGCTGGCCTGGCCCGTGGTGCGCGACGCGCTGGACGCCTTGCGGGCCGAGAACGACGTGGTGGTGATCGAAGGCGCCGGCTCGCCGGCGGAGATCAACCTCGCCGACAGCGACTACGTGAACCTGCGCGTGGCCGAACATGCGCAGGCGCGCTGCCTGCTGGTGGCCGACATCGACCGCGGCGGCGCGTTCGCCCACCTGTACGGCACCTGGGCGCTGGTGCCGCCGCAGCAGCGCGCGCTGCTGCACGGCTTCGTGCTCAATCGCTTCCGCGGCGACGCGGCGCTGCTGGAGCCGGGACCGCAACAGCTCGAGGGCCTCACCGGCTTGCCCACCGTCGCCACGCTGCCCATGGTGTGGGACCACGGCCTGCCCGAGGAGGACGGCCTGTTCGACGAGCGCGGCGGCGCGGGCGAAGTGCGCCTGACGGTCGCCGTGGTCGCCTGGCCGCGCATCAGCAACCTCGACGAGTTCCAGCCGCTGAAGAACGTTCCGGGCCTGCGCCTGCGCTGGGCGCGCACGCCGGCGGAACTGGCCGGCGCCGACTGGGTGGTCCTTCCCGGGTCCAAGAACACCGTGGCCGATCTCGCCTGGCTGCGCGCCCGCGGCCTGGACCGCGCGATCGCCACGCATGCGCAGGCCGGCGGCCGCGTGCTCGGGATCTGCGGCGGCCTGCAGGTGCTGGGGGAGGCGCTGGTCGATCCGCAGGACATCGCCGGCAATGCGCCCGGCCTCGGCCTGCTGCCCCTCGTGACGCAGTTCGCTTCCACCAAGACGGTGCGGCGCACCAGCGTGGTGTTCGGCGGGTTGTCCGCGCCCTGGGACGCGCTGTCCGGGCTGCGCGCGAGCGGCTACGAGATCCACCAGGGCCAGACCGTGCAGCATGCGGGCATGGGCGCCGCGCGCGTGGCGCTGCCCGGCGGGCTTGGCTGGCAGGATGCGAGCGGGCGGGTGCTGGGCGTGTACCTGCACGGCCTCTTCGAGGATCCCGCGGTGCTGCAGGCCCTGTTCGGGGCAGCGGCGCCCACGCTGGAGACCGTGTTCGAGCGGCTCGCGGACGTGGCCGACGCGCATTTCGCGCCCGGCGTGCTGCCAGCCCTGATCGCCTGCTGACGGTTTTCCTAGGGTAATTGCCCAGCGCCATGCGTTGTCCCGCGGTGCCCCGCAGGGCCATACTCGGCTGAGCCGGGGCACGGGGCCGCGGCGCGTCTTGGGGGCTTTGCCATGTACAAGAAGATCCTGCTGGCCTACGACGGCTCGGATGCGGGCCAGAAGGCCCTCCTCGAGTGCGGCGGCGTGGCGAACTGGAGCCAGTCCGAGCTGCACCTCGTGGCCGTGATGCCGTCGGCCATGAGCTTCGTCGGCCTCGAGGGCGGCGTGTACGACGTGGAGCTCGAGGAGCGCGAGAAGAAGAAGTACCGCGGCGTCCTCGACGACGGCCTGCGCCGGCTGGCCGAGCGGGGCTTCGGCGCCACCGGCGAGGTGCTCACCGGCGAGGCCGTCGACGAAATCACCAAGTACGCGAAGAAGATCCGCGCCGACCTGATCGTGGTGGGCCACAAGCACCTGGACAGCTGGGCCGCCCGCTGGTGGCGCGGCTCGGTCTCGGGCGCCCTGATCGAGCACGCGCACTGCAGCGTGCTGGTGGTCATCCACCACTGAGCGCCGCCCGCGGGCCGCCTCCGGCATCCCCTGCCGGGGCAACTTCACAGAAGCGCAACAATACGCACATCACCGGCTTACGCCGGTGCGGCACGCTGGGCGCCGGAAAACACATCAGAAGAGCGCCTACACCCTGTCGCGCCGGGCACTGTCGGACCGATGAGCCGCGCGCTGGCACTCTCTGCGCCTGCTGAAGTTGCCTCGACAGAACTACAAGGATCCCGATGCCCACACCGCCGCCGTCCCCGGCCGAGCCCCCCGAATACTTCGAGCAGCCCACCCCGCCCGCACCCACCCCCGCGCCGGCGCGCCGCAAGCTGAGCCGCCGCGCCTCCCTGGTGGGGACGGCCATCGCGCTGCTGCTGGCCGCGGGCCTCGCCTGGCTCGCCTGGGACCTCACGCGCCCCGAACAGACGGCCGGCATCGGGGCCGCCGGACGTGGCGGCGGTCCCGGTGGGCCGGGCGGCCCCGGCGGCCGCATGATGGCCACCACGGTGGGCTTCGCGGTCGCGGAGCGCGCCGACATTCCCGTGAACCTCGAGGCGCTGGGCACCGTCGTGCCGCAGGCCACGGTGCGGGTGCGGCCGCAGGTCTCGGGCGTGCTCACGCAGGTGGCCTTCAGCGAGGGCCAGAACGTGCGCAAGGGCCAGCTGCTCGCCACCATCGACCCGCGTCCCTTCGAGATGGAACTGCAGCAGGCGACCGGCCAGCGCATGCGCGACGAGGCGCAGCTGGCCGCCGCCCGCGTGACGCTGGCCCGCTACGAGACCCTGCTGCGGCAGGACTCCATCGCCCGCCAGGAAGTGGACACCCAGCGCGCCACCGTCCGCCAGCTCGAGGCCGCGGTGGTCTCCGCCAAGGCGGCCGAGGGCACCGCGCGCCTGAACCTGTCGCACACCCGCATCGTCTCGCCGATCGCCGGACGCGCGGGCCTGCGCAACGTCGACGTGGGCAACCAGGTGAGCAGCGGCGACACCAACGGCGTCGTGGTGATCACCAAGCTGAGCCCGATCGACGTGGAATTCGCGATCCCGCAGGACCATGCGTCCTGGCTGCAGCACAACGCCGGCGCCTTCATGGAGGTGAAGGCCTACGACCGCACCCGCACGACCTTGTTGGACACCGGCACCTTCGCGTCGCTGGACAACCAGATCGACACGCAGACCGGCACGGTGCGCGCCAAGGCGCGCTTCAACAACGCGCGCCAGCAGCTCTTCCCCAGCCAGTTCGTCAACGTGCAGCTGCAGGTGCGCACCATCCAGGACGCGGTGGTGGTGCCGGTGACGGCGGTGCGCCAGGGCGGGCAGGGCGATTTCGTCTTCGTGCTGCAGGAGGACCGCACGGTGAAGATGCGCCCCGTGGTGCGCGGCCAGCCGCTCGCCGAGCGCGTGCAGATCGTGACGGGCCTGCAGGCCGGCGAACGCGTGATCACCGAGGGCGCCGACCGCCTGCGCGACGGCGCCAGCGTGATCCTGCCCGGTGACGCGCCGCGAGCCCGCGGTGCGGGTGGCGCTGGTGGCGCCGAGGGCGCGCAACGCCGCCGCGG
>JAEZEB010000144.1 GCA_023438115.1 Pseudomonadota bacterium
GCCCGAAGCGGGCTTCGAGGCGGCCGGTCGCGAGGCGGGCGCCGGAGCGCGCGCCGGCGGGGCCGAGCGGCGGGGCGCACTGTCGTAGCCACCGTCGTCGGAGGAGCCGCCGCCCATGCCTTCGCGCCGGCCCAGCATCTGCATGGTGTCGGCGCGGATCTCGGTAATGGTGCGCTCGGCGCCGTCCTTGTCGGTGTACTTGCGGGTGCGCAGGCTGCCCTCGACGTACACCTGCGAGCCCTTGCGCAGGTATTCGCCGACGATGTCGGCCAGGCGCTCGTTGAACACCACGCGGTGCCACTCGGTGGCTTCCTTCATCTCGCCGCTGGTCTTGTCCTTCCAGCGGTCGGTGGTGGCGATCGTGACGTTGGCCACGCGGCCGCCGCTCGGGAAGGTCCGCACCTCGGGGTCGCGCCCCAGGTTGCCGACGATGATGACTTTGTTGACGGATGCCATGCGGGTTCCTCTGATCTTGTTGGGGCGATTATGTCGCCTGGGCCTCGTCAGCCAAGACCTGTTCGGCCGAAGGGCGGGCGCCGGGCGCGCGCATGGGCCAGGCAACGACCAGCCACAGCAGCATCATGGCGGCCGCGACGCCGAACAGCCCTTGCCAGCCAACGCTTTTCGCCAGCCAGCCGCCGACCGCGCCGCCGGCAAAAAGTCCCAGCGATTGCAGCGTGTTGTACACACCCAGGGCGGCGCCGCGGGCGTGCGGCGGGGCGATCCGGGACGCGAGGCTCGGCTGCGTCGCTTCCAGCACGTTGAAGCCGCAGAAGAACAGGAACAGCAGGCCGGCCAGCAGCGGCAGGCTCGGGCGCCAGGCGGCGCCCATCAGCCCCAGCTGCACCACCAGGACCAGGGCCACCGAGCCCAGGAAGACCGCGCGCAGGTAGCCCCGGCGCTCCAGCGGGAACAGCACGGCGCCCATCACGACGAAGGAAGCCAGCACCGCCGGCAGGTACACCACCCAGTGCCGGTCCTGCTCCACACCGGCCTCCACCAGCAGCGCCGGCACGGCCACCCACATGGCGAGCTGCACCGCGTGCAGGACGAACACGCCCACGTCCAGCCGCAGCAGGCCGGGGTGGCTCAGAACTTCCGACAGGCGACCGCGCGGGATATCCGCATGGGCCGCCGGCGCCGGCGGCGTCCACCACAGGAGGATGCCGATGCAGGCCAGCGCCAGCACGCCCGTGAGCCCGAAGAGCCCCGCCAGGCCGATCTCCGCCGCCAGCGGGGGCGCGACCACCAGCGACAGGGCGAACATCAGGCCGATGCTGGCGCCCACCAGCGCCATCGCCTTGGTGCGCACGGTGTCCCGGGTCTGGTCGGCCAGCAAGGCGGTGACGGCCGCCGAGACCGCGCCCGCGCCCTGCAGCGATCGTCCGGCGATCAGCCAGCCGAGGCTGGGGGCCGCCGCCGCCACGAAGCTGCCGACCGCGAACACCAGCAGCCCCAGCACGATCACGCGCTTGCGCCCGAAGCGGTCGGAGGCCATGCCGAAAGGGATCTGCAGGATGCCCTGGGTGAGGCCGTAGATGCCCATGGCCAGGCCGATGAGCGCCGGGTCGTCACCCCCGGGATAGCGGGCGGCTTCCAGGGCGAACACCGGCAGCACCAGGAACAGCCCCAGCATGCGGGCGGCGAAGATGGCGGCCAGCGAGCCGCTGGCGCGGCGCTCCGCCGGGGTCATGCGGCTGGACAGGTCGGGAGGGGATGCGGTCACGGAAGGAGGAAAAGCAAGGGCGGTGCCGGGCGGGCCGGCCAACCCTGCATTCTCGGGCATCCGGCGCCGGGGGGCTGCGCGGGGCACGCCCGGCGGCCTATCATGTCGGGTTTCCCCTCGCGGCCGCGAACCTTGAACCAAAGCACCGAAGGCAAGTACCTGCACGAGGCCCTGGGCCAGCGGATCAGCATCCGCGGCGCGCGGACCCACAACCTCAAGAACGTCGACCTCGACCTGCCGCGCTACCGGCTGGTGGTGATCACCGGCCTGTCGGGGTCCGGCAAGTCCTCGCTCGCCTTCGACACGCTCTATGCGGAAGGCCAGCGCCGCTACGTGGAAAGCCTGTCCGCGTATGCGCGGCAGTTCCTGCAGCTGATGGACAAGCCCGATGTCGACGTGATCGAGGGCCTGTCGCCGGCGATCTCCATCGAGCAGAAGGCCACCAGCCACAACCCGCGCTCCACGGTCGGCACCGTCACCGAGATCCACGACTACCTGCGCCTGCTGTTCGCGCGCGCCGGCACGCCCTTCTGCCCCATCCACGACATCCCGCTGCAGTCGCAGACCGTCTCGCAGATGGTCGACACGGTGCTGGCGCTGCCGGAAGACACGCGGCTGATGGTCCTGGCCCCGGTCGCGCGGGAGAAGAAGGGCGAGTTCACCGACCTGTTCGCCGAGATGCAGGGCCAGGGCTACGTGCGCTTCCGCGTCGCCGGCCAGGTCTACGAGTTCGACGCGCTGCCCAGGCTGAAGAAGACGGAGAAGCACGACATCGACGTGGTGGTCGACCGCCTCAAGGTCCGCGGCGAGGTGCAGCAGCGCCTGGCGGAGAGCTTCGAGGCCGCGCTGCGCCTGGCCGACGGCCGCGCCGTGGCGCTGGAGATGGACAGCGGCCGGGAGCACGTCTTCAACGCCAAGTTCGCCTGCCCCATCTGCCACTACGCCATCAGCGAACTCGAGCCGCGCCTGTTCTCCTTCAACTCGCCCGTGGGCGCCTGCCCCGGCTGCGACGGCATCGGCACCATGGAGTTCTTCGACCCGCACCGCGTGGTCGCCTTCCCGGAGCTCTCGCTGGCCGGCGGCGCCATCAAGGGCTGGGACCGCCGCAACGCCTATTACTTCGCGCTGATCGAAAGCCTGGCGAAGCACTACAAGTTCAACGTCGACACCCCCTTCCAGGACCTGCCGCCGGAAGTGCGCAAGGCCCTGCTGCACGGCTCGGGCGAGGAGGAGATCCGCTTCAGCTACGTCTTCGAGTCGGGCGCCTCGGCGGGCCGCAAGGTCACCAAGAAGCATCCCTTCGAAGGCATCCTGCCCAACATGGAACGGCGCTACCGCGAGACGGATTCGCCGGCGGTGCGCGAGGAGCTGGCGCGCTACCGCAGCCTGCAGCCCTGCCCCACCTGCGCCGGCACGCGGCTGCGCACGGAGGCACGCCACGTGCGCCTGGGCGAAGGCGCGCAGGCCAGGGCCATCTTCGAGATCGGCCGCATGACGCTGCGCGACAGCCAGGCCTGGTTCGAGGACCTGGAGCTGCGCGGCGCCAAGGCGGAGATCGCGGACAAGGTGGTGCGCGAGATCGGCAACCGCCTGCGCTTCCTGAACGACGTGGGCCTGAACTACCTGAGCCTGGACCGCAGCGCGGAGACGCTCTCAGGCGGCGAGGCGCAGCGCATCCGGCTCGCCTCGCAAATCGGCTCGGGCCTCACGGGCGTGATGTACGTGCTGGACGAGCCCAGCATCGGCCTGCACCAGCGCGACAACGACCGCCTGATCGCCACGCTGCAGCACCTGCGGGACCTGGGCAACAGCGTGCTGGTGGTGGAGCACGACGAGGACATGATCCGCGCCGCCGACTACGTGGTGGACATGGGCCCCGGCGCCGGCATCCACGGCGGCGAGGTGGTGGCGCAGGGCACGCCGCCGCAAGTGCTGTCCGACCCCGCTTCCCTCACGGGCCGCTACCTCTCGGGCGCGTTGAAGATCCCGGTGCCGGCCGAGCGCCACCGCCTGGGCGAGCAGCGCGACCCGCAGGTGATCCGCATCGCCGGCGCGAGCGGCAACAACCTGAAGAACGTCACCGTGGACATCCCGGTGGGCCTGTTCACCTGTGTGACCGGCGTGTCGGGCTCGGGCAAGTCCACGCTGGTGAACGACACCCTGTACGCCGCCGTGGCGCGCACGCTCTACCGCGCGCACGAGGAGCCCGCGCCGCACGCGGCGATCGAGGGCATCGAGCACTTCGACAAGGTGATCAACGTCGACCAGTCGCCGATCGGCCGCACGCCGCGCAGCAACCCGGCGACCTACACGGGCCTGTTCACGCCCATCCGCGAGCTGATGGCCGAGACCCACACGGCCAAGGAGCGCGGCTACGGGCCGGGACGCTTCTCCTTCAACGTCGCCGGCGGCCGCTGCGAAGCCTGCCAGGGCGACGGCGTGGTGAAGGTGGAGATGCACTTCCTGCCCGACGTCTACGTGCCCTGCGACGTCTGCCGCGGCCAGCGCTACAACCGCGAGACGCTGGAAGTGCAGTGGAAGGGCAGGAACATCGCGCAGATCCTGGACATGACGGTGGAGGACGCGTACGAATTCCTCAAGCCGGTGCCCGCCATCGCCCGCAAGCTCCAGACGCTGCTGGACGTGGGCCTGTCGTACATCAAGCTGGGCCAGGCGGCCACGACGCTCTCGGGCGGCGAGGCGCAGCGGGTCAAGCTGGCGCTCGAGCTCTCCAAGCGCGACACCGGCCGCACGCTCTACATCCTGGACGAACCCACCACCGGCCTGCACTTCGCCGACATCGACCTGCTGCTGAAGGTGCTGCACCAGCTGCGCGACGCCGGCAACACCATCGTGGTGATCGAGCACAACCTGGACGTCATCAAGACGGCCGACTGGGTGATCGACATGGGGCCCGAGGGCGGCGACGGCGGCGGCACCGTGGTGGCGAGCGGCACGCCCGAGGACATCGCGGCGCACCCGCAGAGCCACACGGGGCATTACCTCAGGCGTTTCCTCGCCTGATTCGTACCTGCCGGCGGAAGGCTCGCCTACAGGGCGCGGGGCCACCGGTTCCTAGCATCTCCAAGGTCAACAGAACTGGGAGAACAACATGGAAATCCTCGGAATGATCCTGGTCGGCTTCATCGTCGGCCTCATCGCGCGCGCCGTGAAGCCCGGCAACGACAGCATGGGCATCATCATGACCACGCTGCTGGGGATCGCCGGCGCCTTCGTCGCCGGCTTCCTGGGCCAGGCCCTGGGCCTCTATGCCGCCGGCGAACCGGCCGGCTGGATCGCCTCGGTGATCGGCGCGGTGCTGCTGCTGTTCGTCGTGGGGATGATCCGCGGGCGTTCGCACCGCCGGGTGCGCTAGGCAAGTTGTCATCCCGGGCTTGACCCGGGATCCATGCGGCGCTTGATGACCGCCGTCTGGATTGCGGGTCAAGCCCGCAATGACAAGGCTGCGTCAGGCCTTCGCCGCCTCCAGCACCTCGCGCGTGCGCAGCGCCTCGCGCCGCGCCGCGTCGGCGAAATCCTCGCCGCTCGACGCATAGAGGATGGCGCGCGAGGAGTTCACCACGATGGGCCCGTCCGCGCGCCAGCCGGCGCGCACCGTGGCCACCGCATCCCCGCCCTGCGCCCCGACGCCGGGGATCAGCAGCGGCACGGTGGGCGCCAACGCCCGCACCCGCTCGATCTCCGCCGGGTAGGTCGCGCCCACCACCAGCCCCAGCTGGCCATTGAGGTTCCACGGCCCTTGCGCCAGCCGGGCGACGTGCTCGTACAGCAGCGGCTGGCCGTCCACGGACGCCAGGCGCTGGTTCTGCAGGTCGTCGCCACCGGGGTTGGAGGTGCGGCAAAGGAGGAAGGCGCCCTTGCCCTCGTATTTCAGGTACGGCTCCACGGAGTCCCACCCCATGAAGGGCGAGAGCGTCACGGCATCCGCGCCATAGCGATCGAAGGCTTCGCGCGCGTACTGCTGCGCGGTGGATCCGATGTCGCCGCGCTTGGCGTCCAGGATCACCGGCACGTGCGGGAAGGCGGACTTCATGTGGCGCATCAGCTTCTCGAGCTGGTCTTCCGCCCGGTGCGCCGCGAAGTAGGCGATCTGCGGCTTGAAGGCCGCAGCCAGGTCGCCGGTGGCGTCCACGATGCGGGCGCAGAAGTCGTAGATGCGTCCCGCATCCCCGGCCATCCCTGCGGGAAAGCGCGCCGGTTCCGGGTCCAGGCCCACGCACAGCAGGGAGCCGTTGCGCGCCTGCGCCGCCTGCAGCATCTCGATGAAGGTCATGGCGTGATTCTAGGAGCGCGACAATGCGGCCCCATGCAAGCCCTCTCGCCGCGGCAACTGGTGGTTCTCGCCTTCCTCACGCTCGTGTGGGGCGTCAACTGGCCGGTGATGAAGCTGGGCGTGACGGCCTATCCGCCGCTGACCTTCCGGGCGATCTCGATGTGGCTGGGGCTGCCGGTGCTGGGCGCGGCGATGCTGCTGATGAAGGTGCCCTTCCGCATCCCGCGGCGGCACTGGCGCGAGCTGCTCTGGCTCACGCTGACCAACATGCTGGTCTGGCACGTCTGCATCATCCTGGCGGTGCGCTCGCTTTCCAGCGGCCGCGCCGCGATCCTGGGCTACACCATGCCGATCTTCTCGGCGCTGATCGGCGCGCTGTTCTTCGCGACCCCGCTCGGTCGCCGCGCCTGGATCGGCGTCAGTGCCGCCGCCCTGGGCGTCCTGCTGCTGCTGTGGCACGAGCTCACCCAGCTGGCCGGGCGGCCGCTGGGTGTGCTGCTGGCGCTGGTCGCCGCCGCGGTCTGGGCCCTGGGCACGCAGACGCTGCGGCGCACCCGCATCGAAGTGCCCGTCCTGACCATCTCCTTCTGGATGATGGTGCTCACGGCCATCGTGGTGGCGGCGCTCTCGGCCGGCTTCGAGCGCGGGCAATGGGCCATGCCGGACTTCACCGCCACCTGGACCATCCTGTTCAACGCGGTGCTGGTGTTCGGCTTCGCCCAGGCGGCGTGGATCTATCTCGCCAAGGGCCTGCCGCCGCTGGCCTCCACCCTCAGCGTGATGCTGATCCCGGTGCTGGGGGTCTTCAGCGGCGCGGTGTGGCTGCGCGAGGCCGTGCACTGGCAGGACGGCGCCGCCGTGGCCCTGATGGTGGTGGCGATCGCCTCCGTGCTGTGGCCGCAACGCGCCGCCGCGCGGCCTGCCGGCTGACGCCCTTGTAGGACTGCGCCGCGTTCACTCGGCCGCGCGGGCGTGCGCCGAATCCCTGGTGGCCATAATCCGTGGGCGCATGAACTCCCTGGCCAGTCCCCGCCCGGAAAGCCCGACCGAGAAGCGGCTGCAACTGCTGATCGAGACCGTCACCGACTACGGCATCTTCATGCTGGACCCGGACGGGCACATCATCTCGTGGAACTCCGGCGCGCAGAAGCTCAAGGGCTGGCAGCGCGAGGAGATCCTCGGACAGCACTTCTCGGTCTTCTATCCGGAGGAAGCCAAGGAGCGCGGCTGGCCGCAGGAGGAGCTGCGGCTGGCGCGCCAGCGCGGCCGCTTCGAGGACGAAGGCTGGCGCCTGCGCAAGGACGGCACCCGTTTCTGGGCCAACGTGGTCATCACCGCCCTCTTCGGTCCGGACGGCGAGCTCACCGGCTTCGCCAAGATCACCCGGGACCTCACAGAGCGCCGCCGCCACGAGGAAGAACTGCGCGCCAGCGAGGAACGCCTGCGGCTGCTGGTGGACAGCGTACGCGATTACGCGATCTTCATGCTGGACACCCAGGGAGTGGTGGAGAGCTGGAACGTGGGCGCCCGGGCGATCAAGGGCTACGAGCCCGAGGAGATCATCGGCCGCCACTTCAGCGTCTTCTACACCCCGGAGGACCTCGCCGCCGGCAAGCCCGAAGCCGAACTGGCGACGGCGCGCGAGCGCGGCAGCGTGGAGGACGAAGGCTGGCGCGTGAAGAAGGACGGGTCGCTGTTCTGGGCCAACGTGGTCATCACGGCCGTCTACGGCACCGACGGCCACCTGCGCGGCTTCGCCAAGGTGACCCGGGACATGAGCGAGCGGCGCCGGCTCGAGGAACTGGAGCTGTCCAGCCGGCGCATGAACGAGTTCCTCGCGATGCTGGCGCACGAGCTGCGCAACCCGCTGGCACCCATCCGCAACGCCGTCACCATCATGCAGCTGGAGACGCTCGCCAGCCCCGTGCTGCGCAACTGCCGCGACGTGATCGACCGGCAGCTCACGCATGTCACGCGGCTGGTCGACGACCTGCTGGACGTGGGACGGCTGACCACCGGCAAGATCACGCTGCGCAAGGAGCTGCTGCGCCTGGCCGACGTGGTGGCGCGCAGCGTCGAGATCGCCCGCCCACTGGTCAACGCACGGCGGCAGCGCCTCGAGATCGACCAGCCCGAGGAGATCATCTACGTGCATGGCGACGCCACTCGCCTGTCGCAGGTGATGCAGAACCTGCTGGTCAACGCTTCCAAGTACACGCAGGAAGGCGGCCGCATCCGCCTGGCCGTGCAACCTTCCGGCGGCTTCGTCGACGTGGTGGTCAGCGACAACGGCCGCGGCATCGCGGCGGAGAACCTGCAGAAGATCTTCCAGCTGTTCGTGCAGGCCGAAACCGGCACTTCGGCAGCCGCGGAAAGCGGGCTGGGCATCGGCCTCACGCTGGCGCGCACGCTGACGGAAATGCACGGCGGCACCATCGAGGCGAGCAGCGCGGGCCTGGGCCAGGGCAGCACCTTCACGCTGCGCCTGCCGGTGGCGGCGCAGGCCGCGGTCGAGGAGGAGCACCACACGCTGGACGATCCCTCCGGCGGCCTGCGCGTTCTGGTGATCGACGACAACCGCGACTCCGCGGACAGCGCCACCGATGTCCTGCGCCTGCTGGGCAACCAGGTCGAGAGCGCCTACGACGGCGACAGCGGTGTCGCCCTGGCGCGGCGCTTCCGCCCGCACATGATCCTGCTGGACCTGGCCATGCCCGGCATCGACGGCTTCGAGACCCGCAAGCGCCTGCGTGCCGACGGCCACACGGGCGGCGCCTTCATGGTGGCCATGACCGGCTTCGGCAACGAGGACGACAAGCGCCGCACCCACGCCGCGGGCTTCGACGCGCACCTGACCAAGCCGGTGGAGCTCGACGCGCTCGTCGCGCTGCTGGCCGAGGCGCGCCAGCAGCGCAGCCTGGCGCCGCCGGGCTGAGCCCGCGGGCGGGCAACAATACGCCATGCTCGGCTACTTCACCCTGCCCGTCACGCCCTTCCAGCAGAACTGCTCCGTCGTCTACGACGAGGCCACGAAGAAAGCCGCGGTGATCGACCCCGGCGGCGACCTCGAGCGGCTGCTGGAGGAAGTGGACCGCCGCGGCCAGCGGCTCGAGCAGATCTGGCTCACGCACGCGCACATCGACCATGCCGGCGCGACGGCCGAACTCGCGCGGCGCCTGCAGCTGCCCATCGTGGGCCCGCACCCGGCCGACCAGTTCTGGATCGACGCGCTGCCGCAGCAGGGCGCCATGTTCGGTTTCCCGCCCGCCGAGGCCTTCACGCCCACGCGCTGGCTGCACGACGGCGACACGGTGGAACTGGCCGGCCACACGCTGCACGTGCGGCACTGCCCGGGCCACACGCCCGGCCACGTCGTGTTCCACTCGCCGGAGCTCCAGCGGGCCTTCGTCGGCGACGTGCTGTTCGCGGGCAGCATAGGCCGCACCGATTTCCCGCAGGGCGACCACGCGACGCTGGTCGCCAGCATCACGCAGAAGCTGTGGCCGATGGGGGACGAGACGGTGTTCATCCCCGGCCACGGGCCGGAGAGCACCTTCGGGCGCGAGCGCCGCAGCAACCCCTACGTGGGCGGCACCTGACGGCCGGGCGCGGTCAGCGGCGGCCCCTGGCCTGCTCGTACAGGCCCTGCACGCGCGGGATGTTCTCGGACAGGCGCGCCAGCCGGTCCGGCCCCGTCGGGTGCGTGGAAAGGAAGGCGGGACCACCGGCCGAACCGGACGCCTGGCCCATCTTCTTCCACAGCGACACCGAGGCCTGCGGCAGGAAGCCGCTGCGCGCGCCCATCTCCAGGCCCACGAGGTCGGCCTCGATCTCGTCGTCGCGGCTGAACTTCAGCGTCAGCAGCTGGGTGCCGATGTTGGCGGCCATGTCGCCCAGCTCGCCCAGCCCGAACAGCGCGGCGCCCAGCGACAGCAGCGCGCCCGTGCCCTGGCTCTTGGCGATGCGCTCGCGCGCGTGCTCGCGCAGCGCGTGCGCCATCTCGTGGCCGATCACCATCGCCGCCTCGTCGTCGCTGAGCTTGAGCTTGTCCAGCAGGCCCGTGAACAGCGCGATCTTGCCGCCCGGCATGCAGAAGGCGTTGATCGAGTCGCTGCCGATCAGGTTGACCTCCCAGCGCCAGGCACGCGCGCGGTCGTTCCAGCGCGGCGCGTCGGCGATCAGCCGCGTGGAGATCCGGCGAATGCGCTGCAGCTGCGGATGGCTCTCGGGCGCCAGCGCGCCCTTGGTGCGCGCCTCCTGCAGCATCTCGCCATACTGCTTGGCGGCGATGCCTTCCAGTTCGTCGGCGGGAACCAGCGTGCGCAGGCGGGAACTCTCTCCCACCTGCACCTGCCCCACGGCGGAACCCGCGGCGGCGGCACCGGCCAACGCCAGGAAGGCGCGCCGGCTTCCCCAGGCGGACCTGGCAGCACAGAGTTGGCACATGGGCAAATAATACCGACGAAGCACGCACCTCATGTCAGACCCCACCGCGACCACGGCCCCGAGCCCCTCCGCCAAACCCACCTGGGGCCAGACGCTGCGCGTCTACACCGAGCCCGCCACGCTGCGGATGCTCTTCCTGGGCTTTTCCGCCGGGTTGCCGCTGCTGCTGGTGCTGGGCACCCTCAGCTTCCGGCTGCGCGAGGCGGGCGTGGACCGCACCACCATCGGCTTCCTCTCCTGGGTGGGCCTGGCCTACGGCCTCAAGTGGATCTGGGCGCCGCTGGTCGACCGCGTGCGGCTGCCCGGCCTGGCGCGCCTGCTCGGGCAGCGCCGCAGCTGGCTGCTGTTCGCGCAAGCCGGGGTGATCGCCGGCCTGGTCGGCATGGCGCTCGCCGATCCCACCAGGGGGCTGTCGCCCATCGTCTGGTTCGCGGTGCTGGTGGCCTTCGCCTCCGCCACGCAGGACATCGCGCTGGACGCCTTCCGCATCGAGTCGGCGGGCACCGAGAAGCAGGGCGCCCTGGCCGCGGCCTACCAGACCGGCTACCGGCTGGCGATGATCTGGGCCGGCGCCGGCGTGCTGTGGATCGCCGCGCGTTCCGAAGGCGCGACCGTCACCGCCTACGAACAGGGCGCCTGGCAGGTCGCCTACCTCGCCATGGCCGCGTCGATGCTGGTGGGCGTGGGCACGGTGCTGCTCTCGCGCGAGCCGCTGCCGCGCGACGCCGCCGCGGAGCGGGCCGAGCGCGCAACGGCGGCCGAACGCTTCCGGCGCGAAGGCATCGTGTTCGCCTGGCCGCAGGCGCTGTTCTTCCTCGCGCTGGTGCTGCTGCTCGCGACCATGGTGCGCGCACCCATGGGCGGTGTCGCCATCGCGGAAGTGGTGGCCTATGGCGCGATGCTGGCGGCGGGCGTTTCCGGCATGCGGCTGGGTTGGGGCGCGCAGCAGCCCTGGCGCGTGCCGGTGGCGGCGGGCGCCGCGCCGGCCGTGGCCTGGGTGGACGGCGTGGTGATCCAGCCCTTCGCCGACTTCATGCGGCGCTACCGCTGGCATGCCGCGCTGATCCTGGCGCTGATCGCCGTCTACCGCATCAGCGACGTCGTGATGGGGATCATGGCCAACCCGTTCTACGTGGACATGGGCTTCACGAAGGACGAGGTCGCGGCCGTGAGCAAGCTGTTCGGCGTGGTGATGACGCTGGTGGGCGCCTTCCTCGGCGGCGTGCTGGCTCTGCGCATCGGCGTGATGCGCACGCTGATGCTCGGCGCGATCCTCAGCGCCGCGAGCAACCTGCTGTTCGCCTGGCTGGCCACGCGCGGGCACGACCTGCGCGGGCTGGTCTTCGTCGTGTCCGCGGACAACCTCTCCAGCGGCATCGCGTCGGCCGCCTTCGTGGCCTATCTCTCCAGCCTCACGAACGTGCAGTACTCGGCGACGCAGTACGCCCTCTTCAGCTCGCTGATGCTGCTGCTGCCCAAGTACCTGGCGGGCTTCTCGGGCAGCTACGTGGACCGCTTCGGCTACGAGAACTTCTTCATCGCCACGGCGATGCTGGGGGTGCCGGTGCTGGTGCTGGTGTGGCTGGCGACGCGGAACCTGAAGACGGCGCCGCGGGAGCGGCCGGGGGTGCTGGCGGACGATTGAAGGCTTCGTTCGTCGTCGGGGTTCGGCTTCGCGCTCACCGCCGACCTACGGAAAACCGCCGGGCCGCGTAGGTCGGCGGTGAGCGCGAAGCCGAACCCCGACG
>JAEZEB010000147.1 GCA_023438115.1 Pseudomonadota bacterium
CGCCAGCACCTGCGCGCCCAGCGGCACCAGCACCAGGCAGGCCGCCAGCAGCGCGAGCGCCGGCGCGGCCAGCCAGCCCAGGTCCGCGAGCGCGGTCATCGCGCGGTCTCCAGCAGGCGCCGCAGCAACGCGTCGTACAGGCCGGCAAGCGTGTCGGTGGGAGCTTCCGTCGTGACGGTGGAAGGCAGTTGCAGCACGGCCGGCCGCGACCCGAGCTGCTGCGCCAGCCACTGCGCCGCGCGCGGATCGTGGTACAGCGCGACGACCACCGCGCGCGGCGGTGCGTCGCGCGTGGATTCCAGCAGCTTCTGCAGGTGGCCGGGCGTGGGCGGCACGCCGGGCTTGGGTTCGAGGTCCGCGATTTGCTCGATGCCCAGCCAGCGCCACAGGTAGGCGAAGGTGCCGTGCTGCGCCGCCACCCGCACGCCGCGCAGCGGCGCGGCGCTGCGTTCCCACTGCGCGATGCGGGCCGTCCAGTCCGACTGGAAGGCGGCCAGCCGCGCGCGGTAGCCGGCGGCCTCCGCGGGATCGACCTGTTCCAGGCGTCGCGCGAGCGCCACCGCCACCTGCAGCATGCGGTGCGGATCGAGGTGCGCGTGCGGGTTGCCCGCCGCGTGCACGTCGCCGGCGAAGGGCGAGCCACTTCCCGGCTGCGGATCGATCAGTGTCACGTGGTCCGCGGCGTAGAACATGCCGGGCGCGCCGTCCTGCACGCGCGCATTGCCGGCGCGCTGCTGCAGCATGGGCAGCCAGCCCGCCTCCAGCGCCGCGCCGGTGCAGGCAGCGAGATCCGCCTTGCGCAGCTGCGCGATCAGCCCGGGCCGGGCTTCGATGTGGTGCGGGTCCTGCCGCGCGTGCGTCGCGGTGTGCACTTCGGCGGCCGGCGCGAGCCGGCGCGCGAGCGCCGCCCATTCGGGCTCGCAGGCGAAGACGGTGAGCGCGTGGGCCCCGCCCGCGGCCCAGAAGGCCAGGAAGGCGAGGAGCGTGCGCCAGCGGGCGCGGGCATCAGAAGGTGTGTGCTGCATGGGCGCCGAAATTGAGGATGTACTGGAGTTGCAGCGCGCGGTTGGCTTCGGGGAAGCCGCCGCGGTCGCGCTGCCGCGTGAACTGCAGGCGCAGGGTCTGCGCGTGCGTGGGTTTCCAGGCGAGCATCACCGCCGCTTCGCGCAGGCGTCCGTCGTCGAAGTGGTCCTCGTGCGGCCGCCGCACGCGCAGCACGTCGTAGCGCACGCCGGTTTCCCACTCGGGGCTGAAGCGCCAGACGGCGCTGAGGTAGCCGGCATGGTGGCGGTCGGCGCTGCCCGCGAAGCGGTTGGGACGCATCACGACCGCGTGTTCGTAGGCGATGCGCAGCTGCTGCTGCCGGTTGTTGCCGTCCGGCGCCCATTTCCACGCGATGTCCGCGAGCCACATGCGGCGGCCGCTGAAGGCGGCGCCGTGCGCGTGGGTGTGCGCATGCGCGTCGCCGGCTTCCTCCTCGTGTCCATGCTCGTGCCCGTGGTCGTGGTCCTCCTCGTGTTCGTGCTCCTCGAACGCGGCTTCGCGGCGGTTGTGCACGAAGGACAGGCCCGCCTGCCAGCCCTGGCTGCGGCCGATGTCGCCGCCGGTGCGGGCGGACAGCACGATCGCGCCGGGCCGCCGCGCCGAGGCGGTTTCGGGCACCAGGACGCGGCCGCGGAAGACCTCCAGGCCGAGGCGCAGGTAGAGGTCGGTGGGCGCGGTCCAGTTCAGGCGCAGGCCGTCGTCGAACCAGTGGCCGCCGAGGAAGGCGCGGTGCAGCAGCGGCCGCTGCACGAAATCGTCGGCGTGCGGATGCTGCTCGTTGAGGTAGCCCAGCTGCGAGGCGAAGCGGCCGGCGCGCAGCTGCAGGCCGGCGGGCAGGCTGCGCGTCTGCAGCCAGGCCTCCTCGACTTCGGTTTCGAAGTGACCGTCGTGCGTGTGCGCGGCCGCCGTGAACTGTGCCTCGAAGTGCGCGCCCAGCGGCCCGCGCAGGTTCAGGTCGCTGTGGCCGAGGCCCAGGCCCTGGTCGCGCTCGCCGAGCGCAAGTTCGCGCGAGGACGCCGCGGCGTCGAGCACGGCCGCGGCCTGCCAGCCGTCGAAGGGTGATTGCGCCAGTGCCATCGTGGCGGGCGCGAACAGTGCCAGGGCGGCTGCGCGGCGCAGCAGCCCCCGGCACGACTTGCGTGAAAGGAGTCCCATGGAATCTCGCTGATGAAATGGAGCGGACCCGCGCCGGCGTGCGGCGCGGGAGCTGCGGGGGATCAGCGAGAAGGAGGCGGTCCGCGGGCGTCGAACAGCGCGGCCCAGCGGGCCACGAAATCGCCGAGCGTCGCGGCGAGCAGGGCGGCGGGAGGAAGGACAGTCAGCGCCGGCAGCGGCGCGGGCGCGCAGTCCGCGTGGCCGAGGGCGTCATAGACGCGGCACTCGTTGGAGCCTGCGTCGTGGGCGAAGAGATCGTCGGCCGCCGCACCGGCGGTCGCAACGCTCGATGCATGGACCGGCACGCCCGCGCCGTGGGCGCTGCGGTGGATCCACCCCAGGGTCTGCGCCAGCACGAACATGGCCAGCAGCGCCAGCATGGCGATGCGGCGCAGGAGCGTGGCCGGGGGCGGGGCGGTGGACATGGGCCGTGCAGCTTAGCAGGTCGCTACGACAGGTTCGAGAGCACGAAGATCAGCAGCAGCCCGATGCCGGCCGCGATGGCGGACGATTCCCGGAAGTGGTGGCTTTCCGCCTCGGGCACCAGCTCGGTGACCGTCAGGTAGAACATCGCGCCGGCACCCGCGGCCAGCAGCAGCCCCAGTGCGCCCGGCGACAGGCCGCGCAGGAAGAACCAGCCGGCCAGCGACGAGACGAACAGGCCCGCGCCGATGACGCCGGTCCAGCCGAGGATGCGCCGGGCCTGGTGCTCGCCCCCCTGTTCGCGGATGAGGTCGCCGATGCTCAGGCCCTCCCCGAGGTTGTCGATCACGATGGCCAGGCCGACGATCAGGCCCAGCGAGGGCTCCGTCGCCGCGCTCACGCCGATGGTGAGGCCCTCGATGAGTTCTTCCGCGCTGGTGCCGCCCGCCAGCACGGTGACGCCGTCGCCGCGCTTCTTGCGCCGGTGCCGGGAGCTGCGCACCCACCCGCTTTGCGCCGCCTTCTCGCCCGCGCTGGTGCCGCGCACCAGCAGGTCGAGCACGTACACGGCCGCGAAGCCGAGCGCGAACCCTCCCACGGCAACCGGCATGGACGCGACCTCCGCCGCGCGCGGGAGCATCTCGAAGGCGAAGGCGCCGAGCAGCGAGCCCGCGGCGAAGCCGACGGCGATCGACAGCGACAGCGTGCCGGGCCGCATCCACAAGGAAAGCGCGCCACCGATGGGCGAGGCGAGCGCGCCCGCGGCGGCGATGGCAAGCAGCGTGGCGGCGTCCATGCGCTCAGGCGGCGGCGCGCTGCGGGTCGGGATCGTGGCGCATGCAGCCATTCTCCGGAATTGCCGGTGCGACGGGGGGCATTCCGGTCGACCGTCCGGATGCGCGACAATGCGCGCGCCTTCCATTCCATCGCACCATGACCTTGCCCGATCCCCTCCACGCCCTGAAGGAAGAACTCGAGGAGGCGGGCCGCAAGGAAGCCGGCTGGCTGCGGCTGGCGTTGCGCCTGGCCGAAGACGGCGCCGAGGCGTCCGTGGTGAACGAAGCCTGGCAGCGGCACCATGCCGCGCGGGCCCGGCGCGAGTCCCTGGCCGATTACCTGCGCCTGCGCGAAGCGAGCGCGCGGGCCGAGGCGCCGGCCGTGCTGCGCGGCGAGTGCAGCATCCTGGTCGTCGACGACCATGCCCCGTCCCGGTACGCGACGGCGCGCGCGCTGCGTGCCTGCGGCTTCCGCACGATGGAAGGAGCGGGCGGCGCGGACGCGCTGGAACTGGCGCCGTACGCCTGCGGCCTCGTGCTCGACGTGCACCTGCCGGACCTGGACGGCTTCCAGGTCTGCCGCATGCTGCGCGAGCGTGTCGACACGGCCCGGCTGCCAGTGATCCACCTGTCCGCGCGCCACGTCACGGCCGCCGACCGCGCCACCGGACTCGAAGCCGGCGCCGACGATTACTTCGTCGCGCCGGCCAACCCGCTGCTGCTGGCGCGCCGGCTCGACCACCTGCTGGCGACGCGCGGCTGAGATGCCGGCCGCGCGCGGCCGAGTACTTTCCGTTCCATGGCGCCCGCGGGGGCGATGCTGCCGATAATGCGCCTTCCGCAACCGGGAGGACCTGACATGGATTTCGTTCTGCGCAGCCCCAGCATTGCCGAGCAGCAGACCCTGCCGCGCGACCACGTGCACCACGCCATGGGCGCCGGTGGCGAGAACATCTCGCCCGAACTCGCGTGGAGCGGCGCGCCCGCCGGCACGAAGAGCTTCGCGCTCACGATGTACGACCCCGATGCACCCACCGGCTCGGGCTGGTGGCACTGGGTCGTGTACGACATCCCCGCAGACGCCACCGGCCTGCCCCGCGGCGCGGGCACTGCCGGCGGTGCCGCGCTGCCCAAGGGTGCGAAGCAGGGCCGCACCGACTTCGGCACCCGGGAATACGGCGGCGCCGCGCCGCCGCCCGGCCACGGGCCGCACCGCTACGTGTTCACGCTGTACGCGCTGAACGTCGACAAGCTCGACGTGCCGGAGGACGCCTCCGCCGCCTACGTCGGGTTCATGATCCACTTCGCCAAGCTGGGCGAAGCGAAGCTGACCGCGCGCTACGAGCGCTGAAACAAGAGAAAGAAGGAACCGCAATGAAGACACGCGCCGCCGTCGCCTGGCAGGCCGGCCAGCCGCTCACGATCGAGGAGCTGGACCTCGAGGGCCCGCGCGCGGGCGAGGTGCTGGTGGAAGTCAAGGCCACCGGCATCTGCCACACCGACTACTACACGCTGTCGGGCGCCGATCCCGAGGGCCTGTTCCCCGCGGTGCTGGGCCACGAAGGCGCGGGCATCGTGCTGGAGGTGGGTGCGGGCGTCACCACGCTCAAGCCGGGCGACCACGTGATCCCGCTGTACACGCCGGAGTGCCGGCAGTGCAAGTTCTGCCTCTCGCGCAAGACCAACCTGTGCCAGGCGATCCGCACGACGCAGGGCAGGGGCCTCATGCCGGACGGCAGCTCGCGCTTCTCGCTCAACGGCAAGCCCATCCTGCACTACATGGGCACGTCGACCTTCGCGAACCACATCGTCGCGCCGGAGATCGCGCTGGCGAAGATCCGCCCCGACGCGCCTTTCGACAAGGTCTGCTACATCGGCTGCGGCGTCACCACCGGCGTGGGCGCGGTCATCTACACGGCCAAGGTGGAAGCGGGCGCGAACGTCGTGGTCTTCGGCCTCGGCGGCATCGGCCTGAACGTGATCCAGGGCGCGAAGATGGTGGGCGCCGACAAGATCATCGGCGTGGACCTGAACCCCGCGCGCGAGGCGATGGCGCGCAAGTTCGGCATGTCGCACTTCCTGAACCCGAAGGAGCACGCCAACATCGTCGACGCGATCGTGCAGCTCACCGACGGCGGCGCCGACTACAGCTTCGAGTGCATCGGCAACACCACCACCATGCGCCAGGCGCTGGAGTGCTGCCACAAGGGCTGGGGCCAGAGCGTGATCATCGGCGTGGCGGAAGCCGGCGCGGAGATCAGCACGCGGCCGTTCCAGCTGGTGACCGGCCGCCAGTGGAAGGGCTCGGCGTTCGGCGGCGCGCGCGGCCGCACCGACGTGCCGAAGATCGTCGACTGGTACATGGAAGGCAAGATCAACATCGACGACCTCATCACGCACAAGTTGAAGCTCGAGGACATCAACAAGGGCTTCGACCTGATGAAGGCCGGCGAGTCGATCCGCTCGGTCGTGGAGTTCTGACGGCCCACCCCCGAAGCGCCTGCGGCGCCTCTCCCTCGAGGGGGCGCCCCCAGCGGCCCGGCAGAGCCGGTTCCGCGGCGGCACTGGATGAGGCCATGTGCTTGCGAGCAACGTGCGCGGCTTGCCGCGCGCTGGAGAAGTGAGATGACAGATCTGAAGACCCTGGAGGAGCACCGCGCGTTCGGCGGCGTGCAGGGCTTCTACGAGCATGCGTCGCGCGAGGTGGGCCTGCCCATGCGCTTCGGCGTGTACCTGCCGCCGCAGGCGCAGCAGGGCGCGGTGCCGGTGCTGTTCTGCCTGGCGGGCCTGACCTGCAACGAGCAGACCTTCGCCATCAAGGCCGGCGCGCAGCAGCATGCCGCGCGCCACGGCCTGGCGCTGGTCACGCCCGACACCAGCCCGCGCGGCACCGGCGTCGCGGAGGCGGACGCGGACTGGGACTTCGGCACCGCCGCCGGCTTCTACCTCGACGCCACGCGCGAGCCCTATGCGCGCCACTGGCGCATGGAAAGCTGGCTGATGCGCGAGCTGCCGCAGGTGCTGCAGCAGCACTTCCCGCTGCGCGCCGATCGCGTCGGCATCCTCGGCCACTCGATGGGCGGCCACGGCGCGCTCACGCTGGCGCTGCGGCATCCGGAGCGCTTCCTCAGCGTGTCGGCCTTCGCGCCGATCTGCTCGCCGAGCGAAGTGCCCTGGGGGCAGAAGGCCTTCGGCGGCTACCTGGGCGAGGATCGCGAGGAGTGGGCGGGGCACGATGCGGTGCGGCTGCTCAAGCGCGGCGCCCGCATGCCGCCGCTGCTGGTCGACCAGGGGCTGGAAGACCAGTTCCTCGCCACGCAGCTGCGCCCCGAACGGCTGGAGGAAGCCTGCACCGCCGCGGGGCAGCCGCTGCAGCTGCGCCGCCACGCGGGCTACGACCACGGCTACTTCTTCATCGCGTCCTTCGTCGCCGACCACCTGGACCACCACGCCGCCGCGCTGCTGGCCTGAGGCGGGCATGGAGCTGCAGTACCTCGACTTCGACTGGAGCGACGAGGACTCGGGCCGCGGCAGCTTCGATGCGATGGCGTCGGTGCTGCCGCAGCGCGTCCCCGCGCTGCTGGACGAGGTGGAGGCGGTGCTGCGCTGGGCCCATGCGGGCTTCGGTGCGCCCGGCGCGCTGGACGACGGCGCCACGTGGGACTACGCGCTCGATGCCGTCGCCGAACCCGATGCCCCGCTTGCGATCGCGTACGACGCCGCGCGCGGAGAAGTCTCGCTGGCCGCCACGTCGCAGCGCGTGACCCTCACGCTCACGCTGGCCGGCAGCGAGCGCTTCTGCGAAGCGCTGCGCGCCGCCTTCGGCATAAGCACATGAGAACTCTGTCGTAGCCCCGCCGCGCAGCGCAGCGCGGCCGCGTTCCCCTGGCTTACGATGCCTTGCAACCCGAAGCGAACGAGAGGACAAGCATGAGCAAGAAGGACTGGAAATTCGAGACGCTGTCGGTGCACGCCGGCTATTCCCCCGACCCGACCACGCGCGCCGTCGTGCCGCCCATCTACCAGACGGTGGCCTATGCCTTCGACAGCGCGCAGCACGGCGCGGACCTGTTCGACCTGAAGGTCGAGGGCAACATCTACACGCGCATCATGAACCCGACGCAGGGCATGCTGGAGCAGCGCGTGGCCGCCCTCGAAGGCGGCGTGGCCGCGCTGGCCGTGGCCTCGGGCATGGCGGCGATCACGGCGGCGATCCAGACCATCGCCGAGGCCGGCGACAACATCGTCTCGGCCAGCACGCTCTACGGCGGCACCTACAACCTGTTCGCGCACACCTTCCCGCAGCAGGGGATCGAGGTGCGCTTCGCCGACCCGGACAAGCCGGAGACGTTCGCCGCCCTGATCGACGACCGCACCAAGGCCGTGTTCTGCGAATCCATCGGCAACCCGCTCGGCAACGTGACGGACATCGCGGCGCTGGCGAAGGTGGCGCACGACCATGGCGTGCCGCTGATCGTCGACAACACGGTGCCCAGCCCCTACCTGCTGCGGCCCATCGAGCACGGCGCCGACATCGTGGTGCACGCGCTGACGAAGTACCTCAACGGCCACGGCAACAGCATCGGCGGCATCATCGTCGACAGCGGCAAGTTCCCCTGGGCGCAGCACAAGGCGCGGTTCAGGCGCCTGAACGAGCCGGACGTGAGCTACCACGGCGTGGTCTACACCGAGGCGCTGGGCCCGGCCGCCTACATCGGCCGCGCGCGCGTGGTGCCGCTGCGCAACATGGGCGCGGCGATCTCGCCCTTCAACGCCTGGCTGGTGGTGCAGGGCATCGAGACGCTGCCGCTGCGCATGGACCGCATCTGCGACAACACCCTGGCGCTCGCGCAATACCTGCAGAAGCACCCGAAGGTGAAGTGGGTCAACTACGCGGGCCTGCCGGAGCACCCGCAGCACGCGCTGGCGAAGAAGTACCTGGGCGGCCGCGCCTCGGGCATCCTGACCTTCGGTCTCGGCGGTGGACGCGAGGCCGGCGCACGCTTCCTCGATGCGCTGGAGCTGTTCACGCGCCTGGTGAACATCGGCGACGTGCGCTCGCTGGCGACCCATCCCGCGTCGACGACGCACCGACAGCTCTCGCCCGAGGAACTGGCGAAGGCCGGCGTGACGGAAGACACCGTGCGCCTGTCGGTGGGCATCGAGCACATCGACGACCTCAAGGCCGACCTCGACCAGGCGCTCGCCGCCGCGACGCGCTAGGGATGCGTCAGGCGCCGCGCCTGGTCCAGCGGATGGTGCCGGGCGGCGCTTCGCGGTTGCCCTGGGGCTGCACCTTGCCGTCGGACCACACCACGTAGCTGCGGCGGCCGGCGGCCGGGCCGTGGCCGCCCTCGCCGGACCACTCGATGGTGCCCAGCGCCTGCGGCTTGGCCGGCTTCGCCGCGGCGACCTTCGTGGCTGCCGCACGGGGCGTTGCCGAAGCGACCTGCACGGCGCTCGCCGCCGGCAGCGGCGCCAGCTTGCCGCCGCCCAGGCTCGCGTGCAGGCGCTCGGCCTGCTGCGCGCCCACGCGCACGTTGCGGATGTGGCGCTGCGTCTCCACCGGCAGGCTCTGCGTGTTGCGGCCGTCCCAGGTCGCGCGTGCCTTGCTGGAGAGGTTGTAGTAGATCGAGACGCCCTCGCGCAGCTTGGCGGCGCGCTGCTCGGGCGCGAGGCCCAGCTTGGCGATGCGCGCGGCGCTCCATTGCGCGGCTTCGCGCAGCAGGCGCGCGGTGGCATGCACCGCCTCGACGGCATCGTTGGGGTCGCGCAGCCCCACCGCTTTCGCCGTGGCCGGTTCGAACTGGCCGAGGCCCTCGCTCACCACGCCGTTCTTGCCCATGCCCTTGCGCGGCACCCAGCTGGTTTCGGCGTTGATCACGCCGTAGACGTCACGGAAGTCCAGGCCCACCTCGTGCAGGCCTGCCTGCCGCGCGGCGGAGCGGGCGAGCAGCAGGCGCGAGGGCGCGTCGAGCGTGACGTGGCCGGGGCCGAGGTCCGCGGGCACCCAGCGCAGCTGCGTCTTGAGCGGCTGCGCGGCCGGAGCGGCCGTGGCGAAGCCCGTGGCGAGCAGCAGAGCCAGGGCAAGAGGGGCGGTGGCGGTGTTCTTCTTCATGTAGGCGGACAAGCAAGAGGCTTGTATGACCCGTCCTACATGGATGGTTCCACCGTCCTGCAGGCGCGCGGCGGAAATAAAGCACGGCTGGGCCGCATCGTGCGTGCCTGCCGGCGCGAAGCGCTCCTACTGCTGAGCCTTGACGACCAGCACCGCCACCGGCGCCTGCCGCAGAACGTCCTCGGCGCCGCTTCCGAGCAGCGCGCGGGTGAGGCCACGCTTGCCGTGCGAACCGACGACGACCAGGTCCGCCTGCCACTCGCGTGCGGCATCCGCGACGAGTTCGCCGAGCCGCAGCGTGGAGGAGTCGAGCAGCTGGGCGTCCACGGGCACGCCGGCGTCTTGCGCCTTGCGCAGCGCCGCCGCCAGGCAGTCGTCCGCGTATTCGCGGGCGCGCGCGATCACGCCGGGTTCGTAGGCGATGCCGGCGAGGTAGGTGCCGGCCTCGAAGGCGTGCACCAGCCGCACGGTGCCCCCGCCCTGGCGGGCCAGTTGCAGCGCGGCTTCCTGCGCGCGCTGTGCCGTTTCGCCGCCATCGACGGCGACGAGGATGCGCTTGTACATGGAGGTTCCTTTCTGCTGGGGGCGATGTTCGCATCAACGCGGGCGCCGCGGGGCGGTTTAGGAATCGTCCTAGGTTCGCTAGTCGCGCGCGCCGCCGTGATTCGGACGCGGACTAGGCCTCGATTCAGCGGCCGCCGATGTTCGCGCCGGCGGCAAAAGCGGACAGTCCTCCCATGCCAGCCGAGGGGCTGGATACCCGGGCGGGGGGGAACCCCGCAACAACCAGAAAGTGCAGGTTTTCTCCATGTCCCGTCTGTTCGCTCCCATCCCGTTCGCGGTCGCCGTGCTGTTCGTGTCGGCGCCGCTGATCGGCTCCGTCGGCGCCACCGCCGTCGGCAAGATCGCCGCGAACAAGCCCGCCGCCGCGG
>JAEZEB010000270.1 GCA_023438115.1 Pseudomonadota bacterium
GTCGCCGTTGGAGGCGGCCCATGAGACGGTCTGCACGACCTCGGGGCGGGCGACATCGAGCAGGTGGGTCAGCTCGTCGCGCAGGGCCTGGTAACCCTCGCGGGTGATGTAGTTCTTGCCGCCGGGAATGGCGGGCTCGGCAGCCTCGAGGTCGTCGTCCTCGGGCGCGTCGCCGTCGTCGCGCACGAAGGCCTTGCTCATGCTACCTCCGGATCGCCGCGCTAACCGGCAACCGCCATCGACTCGATCAGGATGGAGCCGGTTTCCTTGGTGCCGCGGCTGATGGTGTCGGCGCCGACGGCCACGATGGACCTGAACATGTCCGCAAGGTTGCCGGCGACGGTGATCTCCTCGACCGGATACTGGATGATGCCGCCCTCCACCCAGAAGCCGCTCGCGCCGCGCGAATAGTCGCCGGTCACGTAGTTCACGCCCTGCCCCATCAGCTCGATCACGAACAGGCCGGTGCCCAGCTTGCGCAGCATCTCCCGCAGGTCGTCCTGCGGCTGCGTGAGGCGCGACACCAGCGAGAGGTTGTGCGAGCCGCCGGCGTTGCCGGTGGTCTTCATGCCCAGCTTGCGCGCGGAGTAGCTGCTGAGGAAATAGCCCTCCACCCGGCCCGCGTCGACCACCTTGCGCGCGCGGGTGCGAACCCCTTCCTCGTCGAAGGCGGCGCTGCCCTTGCCGCGGCGCACGAAGGGGTCTTCCAGCACGTCGATGTGCTCCGGAAGGACCTGCTTGCCCAGCGAGTCGAGCAGGAAGCTGCTCTTGCGGTACAGCGAGCCGCCGCTGGTGGCCTGCACGTAGGCGCCCAGCAGGCCGGCGGCCAGGGGCGACTCGAACAGCACCGGGCACTCGCGCGTGGCGATCTTGCGCGACTTCAGGCGCGCGAGCGCGCGCTCGGCGGCATAGCGGCCGATGGCCTCCGGCGAGGCGAGTTCGGAGGCCGAACGCATGGAGCTGTACCAGGCGTCGCGCTGCATGTCGTCGCCGCGGCCCGCGATGGGCGCGACCGAGATCGAGTGGCGCGAGCTCGCGTAGCCGCCGCGGAAGCCGTGCGTGTGGGCGCTGAAGAAGTGGCTTTGCTGCGCCGACACGCCCGCGCCTTCGCTGTTGGCGATGCGGCGGTCGGTGTCGAAGGCGGCGCGCTCGCAGCGCAGCGCGATCTGCGCCGCCTGCTCGCTCGTGATGTCCCAGGGGTGGAACAGGTCCAGGTCGGGTTGCTCCTCGAGCGGCGCGATGTCTTCCGGCTCGGGCAGGCCCGCCACCGGATCCTGCGCGGTGAAGCGGGCGATGTCGTAGGCCGCCTGCACGGTGCGCTGGATCGCCTCGGGCGAGAAGTCGGAGGTGCTCGCGTTGCCGCGGCGGCTGCCCACGTACACCGTGATCCCCAGCGACTTGTCGCGGTTGCGCTCGACGGTCTCGAGCTCGCCCTTGCGCACCGACACGCTGAGCCCGCAACCCTCCGAAGCTTCGGCGCCCGCATCGGTCGCCCCCAGTTTGCGGGCATGGGCCAGGGCGGAATCCACCAGTTCTTCGAAATCGGCGCGGCTGTAGCTGAAGCCGGAGGCCGCCTGCGGGCGAGCGTTGTTCATGGCGGGCTATGATACTTGTGCAACACGGCGCACGACGGTCGCGCACCTCCCGATTCCCCGCATGTCCCGCAAACCCAAAAAAGGCTACTTCGTCAAAGGCCACTTCGTCGCCGAAGGCAGCGAGCTCGACCTGCAGCTGCGCGCCGAGCAGACCGGCGGCGAGCCGAGCCGCACCGAGCTGAAGAAGGAAAGCGCGGAACTGCAGAAGCTCGGAGAAGCCCTGCTCACGCTGCGCGGCGACCTCTTCGAGCGCCTCGCGCTGCCCGAGAAGCTGGTCGAGGCGCTCGACGAACTGCGGCGCATCACCAACTTCGAAGGCCGCCGGCGCCAGCTGCAGTACGTCGGCAAGCTGATGCGCAACCTCGAAGAGGACACGCGGCAGTCCATCCGCGACGCGCTGGAGGAACAGCGCAGCGGCTCGGCGCAGGCGACGCTCGCGCTGCACGCGGCCGAGAAGTGGCGTGACGACCTGATCGCCGGCGACGAGGCGCTGCAGCTGTGGCTGCAGGCCCATCCCTCCACCGACGTCCAGCAGCTGCGGGCGCTGGTCCGCCAGGCGCGCAAGGACGGCGCGCCCAGCCAGGACGAGGTCTCGCGCGGCCAGGCGCCGCGCCGCGGCCGCGCCTACCGCGAGATCTTCCAGCTGGTGCGCGAACACCTCGAACAGGAAGAACATGGCTGACCACGACCCCGTCACCATCGGCATCGTCTCGATCAGCGACCGCGCCTCCAGCGGCGTCTACGAGGACAAGGGCCTGCCCGCGCTGAAGGACTGGCTCTCGCGCGCGCTGAAGAACCCGGTCACTTTCCAGGAGCGCCTGATCCCCGACGAGAAGGAGCGCATCAGCGCGACGCTCATCGAACTCGTCGACGCCGGCTGCTCGCTGGTGCTGACGACCGGTGGCACGGGCCCTGCCCTGCGTGACGTGACACCCGAAGCCACGCTGGCCATCGCCGACAAGGAGATGCCCGGCTTCGGCGAGCAGATGCGCCAGATCAGCCTGCGCTTCGTGCCGACCGCGATCCTCTCGCGCCAGGTGGCGGTGATCCGCGGCAAGAGCCTGGTGATCAACCTGCCGGGCCAGCCGAAAGCGATCCAGGAAACCCTCGAAGGACTGAAGGAGGACGGGCGGCAGGTCGTGCCCGGGATCTTCGCGGCCGTGCCCTATTGCGTCGACCTGGTCGGGGGACCTTACCTCGAGACGGACGAGGCCGTGTGCAAGGCCTTCCGGCCGAAGAACGCGATCCGCGTCAGGTAGCGGTCACTTGCCCACCAGCTGGGTGAGGCGGTCCTTCTCGAAGCTTTCCTTCACCTGCGCATCCAGCGGCACGCAATCGCGCTGCTGCTGCGACAGCTTCTCGATGGCCTGCCACAGCAGCGCGATCTGGTGCTCCTGCGAGGAGGCGTTGTCGATCAGGCCCTTCATCGCCTGCGACAGCGGGTCGTCGTTCGACGTCACGCCGTAGGCCGAGAAGCCCATCTTGGCCGCCACTTCCTCGCGCCGCGCCGAGTCGTCGGCCTGGATGATGCGCGCCGGGATGCCAACCGCCGTGGCGCCCGCGGGCACCGGCTTGGTCACCACCGCGTTGGAGCCGACGGCGGCGTTGTCGCCCACCGTGAAGCCCCCGAGCACCTTGGCGCCCGCGCCCACCACGACGTTCCGGCCCAGCGTGGGATGGCGCTTGGAACCCTTGGTGAGCGAGGTGCCGCCCAGCGTGACGCCCTGGTAGATCGTGCAGCCGTCGCCGATCTCGGCGGTCTCGCCGATCACGATGCCCATGCCGTGGTCGATGAAGACGCCCTCGCCGATCTTCGCGCCCGGGTGGATCTCGATGCCCGTGAGCCAGCGCGAGACGTGCGAGGTGAAGCGCGCCAGCCAGCGCAGGTTGCGCTTCCACATCCCGTGCGACAGGCGGTGCAGCACGATCGCGTGCAGCCCCGGATAACACGTGACCACCTCCCACTTGCTGCGCGCGGCAGGATCGCGGTCGAGGATGCACTGGATGTCGGAACGCAGGCGGCTGAACATGGAGGTGTTCTGAGCTTATGTGCCGGGTAGTCTAAGGGTTTGCCTTCTTCGCCGCTTCGGCCATGGATTTGGCGACACCTCGCAGAATGTGGATTTCCTCCGGGGTGGGTTGCGCGCGGTTGAACAGTTGCTGCAGGCGCGGCATCAGCTTCTTGGGCGCCGCGGGATCGAGGAAGCCGATCGCCACCAGCGCCTGCTCCCAGTGCCGCAGCATGCCGGCGACGGCCGCCGCATCGGCCGCCTGCGGCGCGGGCACGGGCGCGAGCTCGAAGCCGCCCAGCGCCAGGCGCCACTCGTAGGCGATCACCTGGATGGCCGCCGCGAGATTGAGCGAGCCGTAGTCCGGCGCGACGGGGATGCGTAGCGCCGCGTGGCAGCGGTACACGTCCTCGTTGCGCATGCCATAGCGTTCGGACCCGAACAGGAATGCAACCGCATGCCCCGAGGGCGCGATGGCCGCGAAGTGATCGCGCGGCGCCGCGGTGGGCGGACCGAAGTCGCGCGGCGTCATCACCGTGGCACAGGCGTGCGTGATGCCTTCCAGCGCCTCGTCCAGCGTGTCGACGGCGCGAGCGTTGCGCAGCACGTCGACGGCGCCGCTCGCACGCTCGATCGTCTCGTCGCGCGTCAGCACGTCGTCCCAGCGCGGCTTGACCAGCACCAGGTCGTCGAAGCCCATCACCTTCATGGCGCGCGCGGCGGCGCCCACGTTGCCGGCGTGGCTGGGCTGGATCAGGACGAATCGGGTGTGCATGCCGCCATTGTCCCGTACGCGTCCGTACGTAGGACCCCGGTGTGCAAGCCCCTGGCGAACCGGACTGACACCCCCGCCGCTAAAATGCGGCTAACGTGGCCGTCCGCATCGACGGAAGGCCGTCCGCCCGGTGGGCGCAGCTCTTCACACAACTCATGTCGTCCAACCAGCACCCCATGCTCAACGTGGCCGTCAAGGCCGCCCGCGCCGCCGGCGCGATCATCAACCGGGCCGCCCTCGACGTCGAGGCCGTCCGCGTCTCGCAGAAGCAGACCAACGATTTCGTCACCGAGATCGACCACGCCGCCGAACGCGCGGTCATCGAGACGCTGCTGCAGGCCTATCCCGACCACGGCATCTGGGCCGAGGAGTCCGGCCGCGAGCATGGGCGCGCCAGCTCCGATCACGTCTGGCTGATCGACCCCCTGGACGGCACGACCAACTTCATCCACGGCTTCCCGGTCTACTGCACCAGCATCGCCCTGCTGGTGCGCGGCCGCGTCGAACAGGCCGTGATCTACGACCCCACCCGCAACGACCTCTTCACCGCCACGCGCGGCCGCGGCGCCTACCTGAACGACCGCCGCATCCGCGTGAGCAAGCGCACCCAGCTGAAGGAGGCGCTCGTCTCCACCGGCTTCCCCTTCCGCCCGGGCGACAACTTCAACGTCTACCTGCGCATGATGGCCGACGTCATGAAGCGCACCGCCGGCCTGCGCCGCCCCGGCGCCGCCGCCCTGGACCTCGCCTACGTGGCCGCCGGCTACACCGAGGGTTTCTTCGAGACGGGCCTGTCGCCCTGGGACGTGGCCGCGGGCTCGCTGCTCGTCACCGAGGCCGGTGGCCTGGTGGGCAACTTCACGGGCGAGTCGGACTTCCTGGAGCAGCGCGAATGCCTCGCGGGCAACCCGAAGATCTACGGCCAGCTGGTGAAGATCGTCGGCAAGTACAGCAAGTTCGCCAGCGCCGGCGAGAAGGCCGACCTGCGCCAGAACACCCCCACCCTCGTGGAACCCTCCATGGAGCCGGGCACGCAAGTGGACGCGAGCCCCGGCCAGTCCGACACCTGAACCGATGCTCGAAGCCTTCCAAGACAACCCCACCTGGACCTTCACCCTGATCGCCGCGCTGGTCGCGGCGCTGGGAGCCACCGCCGTGCACGTCGCGCTGCGCGCGGTGCTCACGCGCATGACGCGCGGCTCCGTGATCCTGTCGGCGATGCTGGAGAAGACCGAGCGGGCGGCGGCGGTCGGCCTGCCGCTGCTGGCCATGCAGATCGCCTGGGGCGCGGCGCCGGACAACCTGCCCTTCATCGGCGTGGTGCGCCACCTCAACGGCCTGCTGCTGATCGCCGCCGTCACCTGGATGGTCCTCGGCACCATCGCCGGCGTGGCCGACGGGGTGATCGCGCGCAACCCGATCACGGTGGACGACAACCTGCACGCCCGCCGCATCGCCACGCAGACGCGCGTGCTCTCGCGCAGCGCGATGGTGATCGTGCTGATCGCGGGCATCGCGATCGCGCTCATGACCTTCCCCGGCGCGCGGCAGCTCGGGGCCAGCCTGCTGGCTTCCGCCGGCGTGCTGGGCATCATCGGCGGCCTGGCCGCCCGGCCGGTCTTCAGCAACCTGATCGCAGGGCTGCAGCTCGCGCTGGCCCAGCCGATCCGGCTGGACGACGTGCTGATCGTCAACGGCGAGTGGGGCCGCGTGGAAGAGATCACCGGCACCTATGTCGTGCTCAAGATCTGGGACGAGCGCCGGCTGATCATCCCGCTGCAGTGGTTCATCGAGAACCCGTTCGAGAACTGGACGCGCACCGGCGCCAACATCCTCGGCACCGCTTTCCTGTACCTCGACTACTCCGCGCCGATCGACCGCCTGCGCGAGGAGGCCAAGCGTTTCGTGGAGGCGCAGGAGGAATGGGACGGCCGCGCCTTCGCGCTGCAGGTCACCGACATCACCGAGCGCACCATGCAGGTCCGCATCCTGGTGTCGTCCGCCAACTCGGGCAACGCGTTCGGACTGCGCTGCAAGGTCCGCGAGCACATGCTCGCCTACGTCGCGCGCGAATTCCCTCAGGCGCTGCCGGTGGTGCGGTCGCCCGCCGAGGCACCCGGCACACCGGCCGCGCTGGCGTCGTCCACCACGGGCTGAGACGCCGGCGCCTCGTCCTCCCCGGTCCACAGCGGCGGCGGAAGGTCGTCGCCCGCGCGGCGCTGGCGGAACAGCCCGGCCCGCGCGAGCAGCACGGTGGTCACCGGCGCCGTGATGGACAGCAGGATGATGATCAGCCACACGTGCAGCGACAGGCCGGTCGGCGAGGTCGAGAAATACACGACCGAAGCCAGCGTCACCGTCCAGCTTCCCAGGGTGATCGCGAGCGCCGGCGCGTGCATGCGCAGGAAGAAATCCTTCAGGCGCAGCACTCCCAGCGCGGCAAGGAAGGCGAGCACGCCGCTGGCCACCAGCAGCAGCCCCACGATCGCGTCCAGGATCATTCGATCACCTCGCCGCGCAGCAGGAACTTGGCCATGGCCGCCGACCCGACGAAGCCGAACAGCGCCATCAGCAGCGCGCCCTCGAAGTACATGGTGCTGTCGTAGCGGATCGCCAGCACGAGCATCACCTCGGTGGCCACCACGAACAGCAGGTCGAAGGCCAGCACGCGGTCCTGCGCGCGCGGGCCGCGGAAGACGCGCACCAGCGTCATCGCCATCGCGAGGGCGTACAGCGAGAGCGTGGCGGTGATCGCCACCGACAGCAGCGTCATTCGAAGATCTCCTTGAGCGGCGCCTCGTAGCGAGACTTGTACATCGCGACGAATTCCGCCTCGTCGCCCAGGTCGAACACGTGCAGCAGCACCACCGAGTGGTCGGCCGCCAGCTCACTCCAGACGGTGCCCGGGATCACGGTGGTGATGATCGCCAGCGCGGCGAGGGCATGCGGATCGCGCAGTTCCAGCGGGATGGGCACGAAGGTGCCCCGCGGCGGCTGCCGCCGGGAGCGCACCACGCCGTGGCCGACGTCCAGCGCCGACATGACGACATCGCGGCCGACGACCAGGACCAGGCGCGCCAGCACCAGAGGCCGCTTCACCGGCGGCCCCGGCGGCTTGAGCGGCGCCACCAGCACCGGCACCAGCCAGGCCACGAAGAGCCCGAACAACAGATGGAGGGGCGCCAGCGAATCGTTCAGCAGCAGCCACATCGCCCACAGCGCGAGCGACAGCAACGGAGACGGCAACCAGCGCTTCATTGCCCCTCCCTCCTCGGCCAGCCCACCGGCTGCGCGTCGAAGATCGCGCCGATGTACGCCTTGGGCGTGTGCAGCGTCCTGGCGGTCTGCAGGGTGTAGCGCATCACCGACTCGCCGCGCAGCGCCAGCGTCACGCAGGCGGCCAGCAGCAGCGTGATGGGCAGCACCTCGATCACGCGCAGCACGGGCTGCGGACGCTCCTGCACCGACCAGAAGTAGGCGATGAAGGCGCGTACCAGCGCGATGGACGCCGCGAGGCCGGAGAGGATCAGCATGGCGAACAGCCACCAGCGCGCCGCGGGCACGGACCCGCCGTCGCCCTGGGCCAGCGCCGCCAGCATCGCGATCTTGCCGACGAAGCCGGACAGCGGCGGCAGGCCCGAGAGCACCAGCATGCACAGCAGGAAGGTGGTGGCCAGGTAGGCCAGCGCGGCGGGAATGGCGCGGCCGACCAGCGCCACCTCCTGGTCGTCCAGGTTCACGTCGGGCGGCGGCGCCTCGCCGAAGTAGGGCAGCCGGCCCTCGAGCTCGTCGCCGGGCGGGTCGACCTCCATGCGCCGCGGGCGCTCGATCAGTTCCACCAGCAGGAACAGCGCCGCGGCCCCCAGCGTGGAACTGGCCATGTAGAACAGCGCGCCGGCGGTGAGCATCGGTTCGTCCAGGCCGATGGCGGCGAGCACCGTGCCCGAGGAGCTGATGATGCTGTAGCCGGCCAGGCGCCCCAGCTGCTGCGAAGCCAGCATGCCGATGGCGCCGAAGGCCATGGTCGCCAGCCCGCCCCACACCAGCACCGGGCTGCCGAAGAGCGCGGACTCGCCCGCGCTGGCCGGGAAGCACAGCGTCCACAGGCGCAGCACGGAATACACGCCCACCTTGGTGAGGATCGCGAACAGCGCCGCCGAGGGCGCGCTGGCCGCGGAGTACGCCGTGGGCAGCCAGAAGTTCAGTGGCCAGAACGCCGCCTTGGCCAGGAAGGCCACCGCCAGCACCGCGGCGCCGGCGTGCAGCAGGCCGCGGTCGCCCGCGGGCACGTGCGGCAGCTTCTGCGCGATGTCGGCCATGTTCAGCGTGCCGGTCACGCCATAGAGCAGCGCCACGCCGATCAGGAACAGCAGCGAGGCCACCAGGTTGACCGCGATGTAGTGCAGGCCCGGGCGCACGCGCGTGGGGCCGCCGCCGTGCAGCAGCAGGCCGTACGAGGCGGCCAGCAGCACCTCGAAGAACACGAACAGGTTGAACAGGTCCGCCGTGAGGAAGGCGCCGTTCAGGCCCATCAGCTGCAGCTGCAGCAGCGGATGGAAGTGCACGCTGGCGCGGTGCCAGCGCGCCAGCGAGAACAGCAGCGAGCCCAGCGCCGCGCACGCGGCCAGCAGCAGCATGATGGCCGAGAGGCGGTCGAGCGCCAGCACGATGCCGAAGGGCACCGGCCAGTTGCCGGGCAGGTACACGCTGATCGCATGCACCGGCGCGTCGTCGCGCGCCGAGGCCGACATGAGCAGGATCGCGGCCCAGAGGTTGGTCATCATCGCCAGCAGGCTGATGCCGGCCTTGAGGCGGCGGCGGCCCTCTCCGATCCCGAGCAGGATGGCGGCCGTCGCCAGCGGCAGCAGGACGGGCAGGACCAGCAGGTGGGCGGAAACGGGCATGCCGCTCAAGGCTGCTCCTCCCGCGCGTCGACGTGGTCGCTGTCGGTCAGCCCGCGCAGCGCGAGCAGCACCACGAGGAACAGCGCGGTGGTGGCGAAGCCGATGACGATGGCGGTGAGCACCAGCGACTGCGGCAGGGGATCGGTGTAGTTGGACAGGTTGGCCGCCAGCCCGGGCTGCACGATGGGCTCACGGTCTTCCGACAGGCTGCCCACGCTGAAGATGAACAGGTTGGTGGCGTAGGACAGCAGGGTCAGGCCGATCAGCACCTGGTAGGTCCGCGGGCGCAGGACCAGCCAGACGCCCGCGGCGGTGAGCACGCCGATGCCCAGCGCGATGATGGCTTCCATCAGCGGCCTCCCCGGCGGCGCGAGCGCAGCGACTGGTGCGCCAGGGCCGTCAGCAGCAGCAGCGTGGAACCGAGCACCACGCTGAAGACGGCGAGGTCGAAGAAGGCGGCGGTGGGCACGTGCAGTTCTCCGAGCACCGGCAGGGTGAAGTGCGCGGTGTGGGTGGTGAGGAAGGGGTGGCCGAAGGCGAACGATCCGATGCCGGTGAGCACGGCCAGCAGCAGGCCCACCGTCATCCAGTAGGGAGGATGCATGTTCAGGCGCTCCTCCACCCACTGCGTGCCGCCCACCATGTACTGGGCGATGAAGGCGATGGCGACCGTGAGGCCGGCGACGAAGCCGCCGCCCGGCAGGTTGTGGCCGCGCATGAACAGGTACAGCGCCACCACGAGCGCGACCGGCAGCAGCAGCCGCACCAGCACCGCCGGCACCACCAGGTAGCCCGGCCCGGCGTCGTCGGCGGCGGGCTCCTCGCGCGGCCGGCGCAGGTCGGTCGAGCCGGGCACCAGGGCGGAACGCTGCTGCGGCGGCAGCTCGCTCACCTCCACCGGCGGGCGGAAGCGGCGCAGCAGCGCGTAGATGGTCAGGCCCACGATGGCGAGCACGGTGATCTCGCCCAGCGTGTCGAAGGCGCGGAAGTCGACCAGCATCACGTTGACCACGTTGGTGCCGCCGCCCTGGGGCAGCGCATTCGCGAGGTAGTAGGGCGAGATGCTCTGGGCGCCGGTGCGCGTGAGCAGCGCGTACGACAGCGCGGCCAGGCCGCCGCCGGCCGCCACGGCCAGCAGCAGGTCGCGCCGGCGCCGCCAGCGGCCGCGCGCCTCGGTGCGCGGGTCATCCTCGAGGATCCGCTTGGGCAGCCAGCGCAGCCCCAGCAGGAACAGCACCGTGGTCACGGCCTCCACGGTGATCTGCGTGAGCGCGAGGTCGGGCGCGGAGAACCAGGCGAAGGTGAGGCACACCACCGTGCCGACGACGCCCAGCAGGATCACCGCCACGAGACGGTGGAACTTGGCCTGCCACGCCGCACCGATGGCCGCGGCGCCGCCGATCAGCCACAGCACCGCGAACTCCGGCGTCGCGGGCACGCGCTCGCGGTCGCCCCACTCCAGCGGCACCACCAGTGCCGACGCCAGGCCCGCGGCGCCGGCCACCACCATCATCCAGAGCATCTGCGCCTGCAGGCGCCGGCTGCTGGTGCGGCGCAGGAGGCGGCGCGCGCCCACGGTCACCATGACCATCGCAGCCTGGTACGCGCGGCGGCCATCGGCCCAGTGGATCAGCGGCGTGGTGCGCAGGTCGCGCTTCTTGAAGCGCTCGCCGAACAGCTTGTACAGCAGGATGCCGCCGCCCAGCGCGACGAAGCTCATGACCATCGGCAGGCTGAAGCCGTGCCAGATCGCCAGGCTGTATTCGGGCATGCTGCCCCCCACCACCGGCAGCGCCGCGGCATCGAGCAGCCAGCGCACCGAGAGGTTGGGCACCACGCCCACCACCAGGCAGGCCAGCACCAGCAGCTCGATGGGCACGCGCATCCAGCGCGGCGGCTCGTGCGGCATGCGCGGCACGTCCATGGGCGGCGGGCCGAAGAACACGTCGTGGCCGAAGCGCAGCGAGTACACCACGGCGAAGATGCCGTAGAGGGTGGCCGCGGACGGGAGGAGCCACTCCACGGAGGGCGTGGCGTGCACGTACACCGTGGAGGCGAAGAACATCTCCTTGGACAGGAAGCCGTTCAGCAGCGGCACGCCGGCCATGGCGGCGCAGGCGACCATGGCCAGCTTGGCCGTCCCCGGCATGTAGCGGTAGAGGCCATCGAGCTTGCGCATGTCGCGCGTTCCCGTCTCGTGGTCGATGATGCCCACGGCCATGAAGAGCGACGCCTTGAAGGTGGCGTGGTTCAGCATGTGGAACACCGCCGCCGTCGCTGCCAGCGGGCTGTTCAGGCCCAGCAGCAGCGTGATCAGGCCCAGGTGGCTGATGGTCGAATACGCCAGCAGCGCCTTCAGGTCGTTCTGGAACATCGCCGCGTAGGCGCCGAGCAGCAGCGTGGTCAACCCGGCGCCCCCCACCACCCAGAACCAGGTGTCCGTGCCGGCCAGCGTGGGCCACAGGCGCGCCATCAGGAACACGCCCGCCTTCACCATGGTGGCCGAGTGCAGGTAGGCCGACACCGGCGTGGGCGCCGCCATGGCGTGCGGCAGCCAGAAGTGGAAGGGGAACTGCGCGCTCTTGGTCAGCGTGCCGGCCAGCACCAGCAGCACGATGGGCAGGTACAGCGCATGGGCGCGCACCTTGTCGCCCGCGGCCAGCACCACGTCGAGCTCGTAGCTGCCCGCCACGTGGCCAAGCAGCAGCACCCCGGCCAGCAGCGCCAGCCCGCCGGTGGCGGTGACGGTGAAGGCCATGCGGGCGCCGGCGCGCGCGTCCTTGCGGTGGTGCCAGTACCCGATCAGCAGGAAGGAGAAGATGCTGGTGAGTTCCCAGAACACCACCATCTGCACCAGGTTGCCGGACAGCACCACGCCCAGCATGGCGCCCATGAAGCCGAGGAGCAGCGAATAGAAGCGGGTTGCGGGGTCCTCGGGCGAGAGGTAGTAGCGCGCGTAGAGCACCACCAGGGCGCCGATCACGCTCACCAGCATGCCGAACATCCAGGCGAAGCCGTCCACCCGCAGCAGCAGGTCGATGCCCAGCGAGGGCAGCCAGGAGGCGCGCAGGGTGACGACGCCGCCCCCGGCCACCTGGGGGAACAACGTCCCGATCCCTATCGCCGTGCCCACCGTCACCACGCCGGCGAGGAGCGCCTCGAGGTTGCGGGCGCGGGTCGGAAGCATCGCCGCGAGGGCGCTTCCGACGAAGGGCAGGAGCAGGATCCACCACAGGGACATGCTCCGAGTCTAGTGGACGCGGGCGCCTGCCCATCCGCGGCAGGCAGGAAAATCCCTGACGGCCGCGGCCGCCGAACCGCTAGTTGGGCACCGCGCCCCGGCCCGCCCGGGCGCGGGCGATGATGGTCTTCATGATCTGCGCCGTGCCGTCGCCGATCTGGAAGCCGAGCACGTCGCGCAGCCGCTGCTCCATGGGGCCGCGGTCGTAGCCGCCGTGGCCGAAACTCAGCAGGCACTGGTGCACCGTGTCGTACGCGAGCTTGGGCGCCCACCACTTGCACATGGCGGCTTCGGCCCCGTGGGGCAGGCCCTGGTCCTTCAGCCAGAGGGCCTGCAGGCAAAGCAGCCGTGCGGCGTCCACCTGCGTGTCGAAGTCCGCGAGCGGGTGCGACACGCCCTGGAAGGCGGCCAGCGGCTTGCCGAAGGCCTCGCGCTGCGCGGCGTGCGCCCAGGTCTCCTCCAGCGCCACCCGCGCCACGGCCAGCACCTGCAGGCCGATCAGGGCACGGGAATAGTCGAAACCCTGCATCACCTGCACGAAGCCGCGGTTCTCCTCGCCCAGGCGGTGGTCCAGCGGCACGCGCACGTTGTCGAAGAACAGCGAGCCGCGGCCGATGGCGCGCTGGCCATGGCAGTCGAAGCGGCTGCGCGTGAGGCCCGGGGCGTCGGCAGGCACCAGCAAGGCCGTGACGCCGTGCGCGCCCGACTCCACGCTGCCGGTGCGGCCGAAGACGATCACGGCATCGGCCTGGTCGGCGGCGGAAATCGAGGTCTTCTCGCCGTTGATGACGTAGGCGTCACCCGAGCGTTCCACCCGCAGGCGCAGGTTGGCGG
>JAEZEB010000003.1 GCA_023438115.1 Pseudomonadota bacterium
TCCCGGCGCAGGCCGGGACCTCGCGGCACGCGTGCAGCCGCCGCAGTCGACGTCACTCCACCCGGGCCCGGCGCTTTGCGCCGGGCCCTTTTTCATCCGTCCGCCGCTAGCATCGGAAAACCATCGCCGACCTTCCACCTCGACCACGCGTGTCCGCCGCCAGCCGCCTCTCCGCTTCGCACCGTCTCTGGCTGGCCCCCGCGCTGGTGTTCACGGTCGCGCTGCTCGTCACGGCACTGCTGCTCGCGTCCGTGTTGCGCTCGATCGACGAGTACGACGAAGCGGCTTTCCAGGCGGAGGTGGCGCGTACGACGGAGGCGGTGCGCGAGCGCATCGGCACCACGGTGACGCTGCTGCGCGGCGCCGCCGGCCTGTTCGGTGCGAGCGACCTCGTGCGCCGCAGCGAGTTCGCCGACTACGTGGAGCAGCTGCAGCTGGCCGAGCGCTATCCCGGGATCCAGGGCATAGGCTACAGCGAGCACATCCAGGCCGGGGATCTGCCGCGGCGCGTCGCGCAACTGCACGCGCTGGGCGCCACCAGCTTCCGCGTCTGGCCGGAGCAGCCCCGGGACGAATACCACGCGATCCTCTTCCTGCAGCCGCTGGACGAGCGCAACCAGGCCGCCATCGGCTACGACATGTACACCGATCCCGTGCGGCGCGCGGCCATGGAGCGGGCGCGCGACGAGGGCCGGCCGGCCGCCTCGGGCAAGGTGCTGCTGGTGCAGGAAATCGACCAGCGCAAGCAGGCCGGCTTCCTGATCTACCTGCCCGTGTACCGGGACAAGGTTGTTCCGCCCTCGGTGGAGGAGCGGCGGCGGCAGCTGGCCGGCTTCGTCTATGCGCCGCTGCGGGTGGACGATCTGCTGGAAGGCGTGCCGGGCGGCAGCGTGCGCAGCGTGGAATACGAGCTCTTCGACGGCACCGATCCAGCACCCGCGGCCTTGCTGCGTTCGACGCTGCAGGCACGGCCGGACGGGCCGGCGCTGTCGGCCACGACGCGCATCGACGTCGCCGGCCAACCCTGGCTGCTGCGCTTCGGCAGCAGCCGCGCTTTCGAGGCCGCGTCGGAGCGGCGCCTGGTCCCCTGGCTGGGCGCGGGATCGCTGCTGGCGTCCCTGCTGCTGGCGCGCATCACCTTCGTGCAGGCGCGCGCCCGCAGGGATGCCGAACGGGCCGCGGCGCAGCGCGACGAGTTCCTGGCGGTGCTGGCGCACGAGCTGCGCAATCCGCTGGCGCCGATCCGCACTTCGCTGGAAGTGCTGCGCCGCGCACCGGAAGGCCCCCGCGCGGAACGCGCGCGCCAGGTGGCCGAGCGGCAGGTGCAGGCGATGGTGCGGCTGATCGACGACCTGCTGGACGTCTCGCGCATCTCGCGCGGCAAGATCGCCCTGCAGCGCGAGCCCGTCTCGCTCGCGCAGGTCGTGGAGGCCGCGGTGGAGACCAGCCAGCCGCTGATCGAATCGCGCGGCCACCGCCTCGCGGTGGAGGGCGTGGACCCCGCCATCGTGCTCGACGCCGATCCGGCGCGGCTGGCACAGATCTTCACCAACCTCCTGAACAACGCGGCGCACTACACGCCGCCGGGCGGCGAGATCGTCGTGGCGGCGCGGACCACGCCGCGCGAGGTGCGGGTGTCGGTGCGGGACAACGGGATCGGCATCGCGCCCGGCAAGCTGCGGCAGGTCTTCGAGCTGTTCCACCAGGTGGGTGGGCCGGCGGGCGGCGGGCTGGGCATCGGCCTGAGCCTGGCCGCGCGGCTGGCGCGCCTGCACGGCGGGCGGATCGAGGCGCACAGCGAGGGGGAAGGAAAGGGCTCGGAGTTCACGCTGGTGCTGCCGTGGCTGGTCGGCGGCCGGGACATGGATGCGCCCGGGAGGCGCGAAAACGGCCCTGCGGAGTAGAATCCCTCCATTCCCAGAGCAACAAGAGCGAGAAAGGCATCCCGGTTATGACACCGCGAACTACCCCGGAAGGTTCCACGGCCCGCCTGCGGCCGGGTAGTCGCGCGCACTGAGTTGCCTCCTCCCAACTGAAAAGCGCGGCTGCCCCCGCGCTTTTTCTTTTCCGTTGCCCAGAGATACCACCATGATCCAGATCACGCTTCCCGACGGCTCGCAACGCCAGTACCCCGGCCCCGTCACGGTGGCCGACGTCGCCGCCTCCATCGGCCCCGGCCTGGCCAAGGCCGCCATCGCCGGCAAGGTCGACGGCAAGGTCGTCGACACGGCGTACACGATCCAGGACGACGCGAAGGTGGCGATCGTCACGCCCAAGGACCCCGAAGGCCTGGACGTGATCCGCCACTCGACGGCGCACCTGCTGGCCTACGCGGTCAAGGAGCTCTTCCCCGACGCGCAGGTCACGATCGGCCCGGTGATCGAGAACGGCTTCTACTACGACTTCGCGTACAAGCGGCCCTTCACGCCCGAGGACCTGCAGGCGATCGAGAAGCGCATGGCCGAACTGGCGGCCAAGGACGAGCCCGTCACGCGCCGCGTGCTGCCGCGCGACGAGGCGGTGCAGCACTTCAAGGCCATGGGCGAGGCCTACAAGGCGGAGATCATCGGCAGCATCCCGGCCGGCGAGGACGTTTCGCTGTACGCCGAGGGCGGCTTCGAGGACCTGTGCCGCGGCCCGCACGTGCCCAGCACGGGCAAGCTGAGGCACTTCAAGCTGATGAAGGTGGCCGGCGCCTACTGGCGTGGCGACCACCGCAACGAGATGCTCCAGCGCATCTACGGCACGGCCTGGGCGACGAAGGAGGAACTGCAGCAGTACCTCACGATGCTGGAGGAGGCCGAGAAGCGTGACCACCGCCGCCTCGGCCGCGAGCTGGACCTGTTCCACATCGACGACCACGCGCCGGGCGTGGTGTTCTGGCATCCGCGCGGCTGGGCCATCTGGCAGGCCGTGGAGCAGTACATGCGGCAGGTGTACCGCGACAACGGCTACCTGGAGGTCAAGGGCCCGCAGCTGCTGGACAAGACGCTGTGGGAGAAGACGGGCCACTGGGACAAGTACCGCGAGAACATGTTCACGACGGAGTCGGAGAAGCGCGAGTACGCGCTCAAGCCGATGAACTGCCCGGGCCACATCCAGATCTTCAAACAGGGCGTGAAGAGCTACCGCGACCTGCCGCTGCGCTACGGCGAGTTCGGCCAGTGCCACCGCAACGAGCCCACGGGCGGGCTGCACGGCATCATGCGGGTGCGCGGCTTCACGCAGGACGACGGGCACATCTTCTGCACGGAAGACCACATCCTGCCGGAATGCACGGCCTACACGGCGCTGTTGCAGAAGGTCTACGCCGACTTCGGCTTCCAGGACATCATCTACAAGGTCGCGACGCGGCCCGAGAAGCGCATCGGTTCCGACGAGAGCTGGGACAAGGCGGAGCATGCGCTGATCGAGAGCCTGCGGGCCTCCGGCTGCGAGTTCGAGATCGCCCCCGGCGACGGCGCCTTCTACGGCCCCAAGATCGAGTACACGCTCAAGGACGCGATCGGCCGTCAGTGGCAGTGCGGCACGATGCAGGTGGATTTTTCCATGCCCGAGCGGCTGGACGCCGAGTACGTGGGGGAGGACGGCAACCGCCACCGTCCCGTCATGCTGCACCGGGCCATCGTGGGCAGCATGGAGCGCTTCATCGGCATCCTGATCGAGCAGCACGCCGGGGCGCTGCCCGCCTGGCTGGCGCCGGTGCAGGCCGTGGTCCTCAACATCACGGACGGACAGGCCGATTACGTCCGGGAAGTGGCCCAAACGCTGAGGAATCAAGGGCTTAGGGTGGAGACCGACCTGCGCAACGAGAAGATCACGTATAAAATACGGGAGCACTCGTTGCAGAAGCCGCCCTACCTCCTCGTCGTCGGCGAGAAGGAGAAGGCGGCTGGTGCCGTCGCCGTGCGCGCCCGGGGCAACCAGGACCTGGGCGTGATGCCCCTGGAAGAATTCGCCAAGCGGATCGCCGGGGACGTCGTCGCCAAGCGCTGAGCCATTCCAAGGCAAAGCCGCAGGCCGTGCGCACGTAGGCAGCTTTGCTACAGTTTTTGTAGTTAACCGAATTAAGGACTGACGACCATCGCTACTGAATTTCGTGACCGCCGCCACCGCGAGGAACGCAAGCACCGCCTGAACCGGGAAATCATGGCCCCGGAAGTCCGCCTGAGCGGACCCAACAACGAGCCCCTGGGCATCGTGAGTCTGCAGGACGCCTTGCGCATGGCGGGCGAGCTGGACGTGGACCTGGTCGAGATCGCCGCCACCGCCAATCCGCCGGTGTGCCGGCTGATGGACTACGGCAAGTTCAAGTACCAGGAACAGAAGAAGGCCGCGGAAGCGAAATCGAAGCAGACGGTCATCGAGATCAAGGAAATCAAATTCCGCCCCGGGACGGATGACGGCGACTACAACATCAAGTTGCGCAACATCCGGCGTTTCCTGGCGGAAGGCGACAAGTGCAAGATCACGCTGCGCTTCCGCGGCCGCGAGATCACGCACCAGGAAATCGGCATGGCGCTGCTGCAGCGCCTGCGGGACGACCTCGGCGACACCATCATCGTCGAGCAGTTTCCCAAGCTCGAAGGCCGGCAGATGATCATGATGATCGCGCCGGCCAAGAAGAAGGTGGCGGCCAAGCCCGCTGCCGAAGCCGCCGCCGCACCGGCGACGACGGCTTAGGACGGTTTCGAAGCCACGGACGGTTGGTCGCCTCCGTGGCGGAGGAAGAGGGGCGCTTGCGCCCCTCACAAGTGGCTCGGGGCCATCAAGGCACGGATCAACCGTGACGCCTCACGAGCACGAACGAAGAAGGAGCATTTCATGCCCAAGATGAAGACCAAGAGCGGAGCGAAGAAGCGCTTCCGCGTGCGTCCCGGCGGGACGGTCAAGCGCGGCCAGGCCTTCAAGCGTCACATCCTGACGAAGAAGTCCACCAAGAACAAGCGCCACCTGCGTGGAGCGGTCGCTGTGCATGAGACCAACATGGGTCACATGGCGCAGATGCTGCCCTTCGCCGGCCTGTAACCCGTAGACGAAGAAGGAGAACACACATGCCTCGCGTCAAACGTGGTGTCACCGCCCGCGCACGTCACAAGAAGGTCCTCGCCCTCGCCAAGGGCTTCCGCGGCCGCCGCGGCAACGTCTTCCGCATCGCCAAGCAGGCGGTGATGAAGGCAGGGCAGTACGCCTACCGCGACCGCCGTGCCAAGAAGCGCGTCTTCCGCCAGCTGTGGATCGCCCGTATCAACGCCGCCGCGCGTGCGAACGGCCTGACCTACAGCCAGTTCGCCAACGGGATCCGCAAGGCGGGTATCGAGATCGACCGCAAGGTCCTCGCCGATATCGCCTATCACGACCCCGAGGCGTTTACCGGCATCGTGAACCAGGTCAAGGCCAAGCTGGCTGCCTGAGTTTCGCGGCGATGCCGCCGCCCGCGGCGGCATCCGGTGCAACCATAGGACAGGGCCAGGGCCGCAAGGACCTGGCCCTGTTTTTTTCTTTCCATGACCCAAGAACTCGATTCCCTCGTCGCGAGCGCCCGCGAAGCCTTCGCCAAGGCGCGTGCGCCGGCCGAACTGGAGAACGCGAAGGCGCAGTTCACCGGCAAGTCGGGCCGCATCACCGAGCTGATGAAGGGCCTGGCCGCGCTCTCCGTGGAGGAGAAGAAGACGCGCGGCGCGGCGATCAACCAGGCCAAGCAGGCGATCGAGGCGGCGCTCGCCGAGCGCCGCCAGGCGCTGGCCGACGCCGAACTCGAGGCGCAGCTGAAGGCCGAGGCGCTGGACGTCTCGCTGCCGGGCCGCGTGCGCGAGCCGGGCGGCCTGCACCCGGTCAGCCTGACGATGGAACGCATCGAGCTGATCTTCGCCAGCATGGGCTTCGACGTGGCCGACGGCCCCGAGGTCGAGAGCGACTGGCACAGCTTCACCTCGCTGAACAACCCGCCCAACCACCCCGCGCGCTCGATGCAGGACACGTTCTACGTGGACATCGACGGCGACGACGGCATCCCCTACAACCTGCGGCCGCACACCAGCCCGATGCAGGTGCGCTACGCCCACCAGCACATCAAGCGCTACGCCGATGCGGTCAAGCGCGGCGAGCCGCTGCCCGAGATCCGCGTGATCGCGCCCGGCCGCACCTACCGCGTGGACAGCGATGCGACGCACTCGCCCATGTTCCACCAGTGCGAAGGCCTGTGGATTGGCGAGAACGTGAGCTTCAAAGACTTGAAGGTCGTGTTTACCGACTTCTGCAAGACCTTCTTTGAGCAGGAGGACCTGGTGCTGCGTTTCCGCCCCAGCTTCTTCCCGTTCACCGAGCCTTCGGCGGAAATCGACATTCAGTTCCAAAGCGGCCCCTTGGCTGGCAAGTGGCTGGAAGTAGCCGGTTCCGGCCAAGTGCACCCCAACGTGGTGCGCAACATGGGCCTGGACCCTGAGAAGTA
>JAEZEB010000065.1 GCA_023438115.1 Pseudomonadota bacterium
GGCTTCGCCTCGCCGGAACTGGGCGACCTGTTCAAGTGGTCCGCGCGGGCCTGGGGTGTGGGCGCGCTGCTGTCGCTGCCGATCTTCGACGGCGGCCGGCGCGAGGCGCGCCTCGAGCAGGCGCGGGCGCAGATGGACGAAGCCCTGGCCGGATACCGCGGCCAGGTGCTGGGCGCCTTCCGCGACGTGGAGGACCAGCTTTCGGCGCTGCGCCTGCTGCACGAGCAATCGCAGGCGCAGGCGCGCGCGGTGGCGGCGGCGCGGCGGGCGACGAGCCTGTCGGACACGCGTTACCGCAACGGACTGGTGAGCCAGCTCGAACTGCTGGATGCACGCCGCAGCGAATTGCGCAACCGCCGGAGTGCGTTGCAGGTGCGCTCGGCGCAGTTCCAGGCGACGGTCGATCTCGTGCGCGCCCTCGGCGGCGGCTGGGACGCGGCGCAGCGGGGCGAAGCGCGTCCCGTGAAGACGGAAATCGCGGTGGCGCCCGCGCGCTAGATGCCCGGCGAAGGTGCGTGGGCGCAGGCCCATGCACCAAGCTGGCCCATGCCACGGTGCGCAAGGGCGCCCCAAGGTGGCACGCATATCGCTACAGCAGGGAAACGGAGGGTCGCCACGTGGCGGCCCCGACACCATCCAACGGAGCCCTGCCTTGAATTCCACCCGCCGCCACCTCCTTGCCGCCTGCGCGGCCCTCGGCCTCGCCTTCACCGCGACGGCTTCGCACGCGCAGGACGCGCTGAAGAACATCCAGCAGGCCAAGACCATCCGCATCGCGGTGCCCACCGACTTCCCGCCCTATGGCTTCGTGGGCACCGACCTGCAGCCGCAAGGCCTGGACGTCGACATGGCCCGCTACATCGCCGACAAGCTGGGCGTGAAGCTGGAACTGGTGATCGTCACCAGCGCCAACCGCGTGCCCTACCTGCAGACGCGCAAGGCGGACCTGGTGATCTCCACGCTGGGCAAGAACCCCGAGCGCGAGAAGGTCATCGACTTCACCGCGGCCTACTCGCCCTTCTTCCAGGCCGTGTTCGGCGCCAAGACGCTGCAGGTGAAGGGCCCGGCCGACCTTGCCGGCAAGACCATCGCCGTCACGCGCGGCGCCATCGAAGACCAGGAGCTGACGAAGATCGCGCCGGAAGGCACCTCCATCCGCCGCTTCGAGGACAACAACGCCACGGTCTCGGCCTTCGTCTCCGGCCAGGTGCAGCTGGTGGCCACCGGCGCTTCGGTGGCCGGCAACATGATGCAGCGCAATCCGCAACTGGGCGCCGAATACAAGCTGCTGCTGAAGGACAGCCCCAACTTCATCGGCGTCGCCAAGGGCGAGGACGCGCTGCGCACCAGGGTCAACGAGATCCTCGCCGCCGCCACCGCGGCCGGTGACCTCGACAACCTGTCCAAGAAGTGGCTGGGCCGCCCGGCCGGCAAGCTGCCGCAGTAAGCGCTTCGCATGATCGAGCTGGATTTCGGGGCGGTCCTGCAGGAGTGGCCGCTCCTGGCCCGCGGCGTGGCGTGGACGCTCGCGCTCACCGCGGCGTCCGCCACGCTGGGCCTGGCCGTGGCGATCGCCTGCGCCTGGCTGCGCGTGGAAGGACCGGCGCCCGTGCGCTGGGCGGTGGCCGCGTACGTGGAGGCGATCCGCAACACGCCCTTCATCGTGCAGCTGTTCTTCGTCTTCTTCGGCTTGCCGGCGCTGGGTGTGAAGCTGTCGCCGGAGACGGCCTCCGTGATCGCGATGGTGGTGAACCTGGGCGCCTATGGCGCGGAGATCGTGCGCGCCGGCGTGCAGGCCACGCCGCGCGGGCAGATCGAGGCCGCGCAAAGCCTGGCCCTCACGCGCCTGCAGGTCTTCACGCGCGTCGTGCTGCCGCCGGCGCTGCAGAAGGTGTGGCCCGCGCTGGTGAGCCAGATCGTCATCGTGATGCTGGGCTCCGCCGTCTGCGGGCAGATCAGCACCGAGGAACTGAGCTACGCCGCCAACCTGATCCAGAGCCGCAACTTCCGCGCCTTCGAGGCCTTCATCGTCGCCACCGTGCTGTACCTGCTGCTGGCCATCGTGCTGCGGCGCGTGCTGCAGTGGGCCGGCGCCACCTTCCTGTTCGGGACGCGCCGTGGTTGACTTCACCCTCTGGGACATCGTGCGCAACCTGCTGCTGGCGGCGCGCTGGACCGTCGTGCTGTCGCTGGTCGCCTTCGTCGGCGGCGGCCTGGTGGGCCTGGCGCTGCTGGTCGCGCGCACCACGCCTTCGCGCGTGCTGCAGCATGCGGTGGCCGGCTACGTGCAGCTGTTCCAGGGCACGCCGCTGCTGATGCAGCTGTTCCTGGCCTACTTCGGCCTGGCGTTGTTCGGCTTCGAGACTTCGGCCTGGGTGGCCGCGGCCTGCGCGCTGACGCTCTACACCAGCGCCTTCCTCGCCGAGATCTGGCACGGCTGCGTGCGCGCCGTGCCGCGCGGCCAGTGGGAGGCGGCGCAAAGCCTGGCGATGACCTTCGGCGAGCAGCTGCGCCACGTGGTGCTGCCGCAGGCCGCGCGCCTGGCCGTGGCGCCCACGGTGGGCTTTCTCGTGCAGGTGATCAAGGGCACGGCGCTCGCCTCGGTGATCGGCTTCGTCGAGCTCACCAAGGCTGGCACCATGATCACCAACGCCACCTTCCAGCCCTTCCTGGTCTATGCCTGCGTCGCGGCCTTCTACTTCGTCCTGTGCTTCCCCATCAGCGCGTACGCGCGCCGTATCGAAACGAGACTCCATGCCGTCCGCGCCTGATTCCGTCCCCGCCGTCCGCATCGAGGGCCTGCGCAAGTCTTTCGGCAGCAACGAGGTGCTCAAGGGCATCGCCCTCGACGTGCGCCCCGGCGAAGTGATCGCCCTGATCGGCCGCAGCGGCTCGGGCAAGAGCACGCTGCTTCGCTGCATCAACGGCCTGGAGCGCTTCGACCAGGGCTCGCTGCAGGTGCAGGGCCGTCCGCTGCTGCACGACGACGCGTCGGCGATGCGCGCGCTGCGCCAGCAGGTCGGCATGATCTTCCAGTCCTTCAACCTCTTCCCGCACCTGAGCGTGGGCCAGAACGTGATGCTGGCGCCGCGGCTGGTGAAGAAGAAGGGCGGCAAGGAACTGGAGGAGCACGCGCGCCACCTCCTCGAACGCGTGGGCCTGGCGGACAAGTTCTCGGCCTTTCCCGACCAGCTCTCCGGCGGCCAGCAGCAACGCGTGGCGATCGCCCGCGCGCTCGCGATGGAACCCGGCATCCTGCTGTGCGACGAGATCACTTCCGCGCTCGATCCCGAGCTGGTCGGCGAAGTGCTCGCCGTGGTGGAACGCCTCGCCGCCGACGGCATGACGCTGCTGATGGTCACGCACGAGATGGGCTTCGCGCGCAAGGTGAGCGACCGGCTGGTGTTCATGCACCAGGGCCGCGTGCACGAGGAGGGACCGCCGCAGTCGCTGTTCGATGCGCCGGCCACGGCGGAGCTGCGGCAGTTCCTCTCCGCGCTGCACTAGCCTCAGAGCATCATCCCGCCCGAGACCTCGACGCGCTGGCCGTTGATCCAGCCGCTTTCGGGCGCGAGCAGCATCGCCACCGCGCCACCGATGTCGTCGGGCTGACCGGCACGGCCCAGCGCGGTGGCGGCCGCGATCTGCGCGTTGAAGGCGCGGTCGTCGCGCAGGCGCCCGCCGCCGAAGTCGGTTTCGATCGCACCGGGCGCGACGGTGTTCACCGCGATGCCCCGCGCGCCCAGCTCCTTCGCCATGTAGCGCGTGAGCACCTCGATGCCGCCCTTCATCGCCGCATAGGCGGCGTAGCCGGGGAAGGTGAAGCGCGCCAGCCCGCTGGAGACGTTGACGATGCGGCCACCGTCCGCGATCAGCGGCAGCAGCGCCTGCGTGAGGAAGAAGGTCGCCTTCAGGTGCACGGCCACCAGCTGGTCGAACTGCGCCTCGGTCGTCTCCGCGAAGGGTGCGTTGTGGCCCGTGCCGGCGTTGTTGACGAGGTGGTCGAAGTTCTCGCGCTGCCAGGTGCCCGCGAGCACTTCGCGCAGGCGCGTGGCGAAATCGGCGAAGCCGCGGCTGTCGGCCACGTCGAGTTGCAGGGCCACGGCGCGGCGGCCCAGCGATTCGATGCGCTGCACGACGTCCCGCGCTTCCGCTTCCTTGCTGTGGTACGTCAGGACGATGTCGCTGCCGCGCGCGGCGAGCTGCAGCGCCATGCTGCGGCCGAGGCCGCGGCTGCCGCCGGTGATGAGGGCGATCGGAGTGGTGTTCATGAAGGGCTTCTGGTGCATATCAGTGGGGACACCACGAATCTAGGTGTTCCCTCCAGCCGGATAAACCAGCGATCCGCGCCCGCACTGTTCACCGGATCGCGCACAATCCGCCGCATGGAACTGCAGGAACTGCGCGTCTTCGCCCGGGTGGCCGACCTGGGCAGCTTCACCCGCGCGGCGGAACAGCTGGGGCTGGCCAAGGGCCGCGTGTCGGCCGTGGTGCAGCACCTGGAAGCGCAGATGGGCGCGCGCATGCTCCATCGCACGACACGCCAGGTGCGCCTGACGCCGGACGGCGAGCTGTTCCTCGCCGGCTGCAAGGAGTTGCTCGCGGAGGCGGAGCAGCTGCAGGCGCTCTTCCAGCCCGCGGCCGCGGGCCTGAAAGGCCGCGTGCGCATCGACCTGCCGCTGGCGTTCGCGCGCGACATCGTGTTGCCGCGCCTGCCGCAGCTGCTGGCCGTGCATCCGCTGCTGGAGGTGGGCATCAGCACCAGCGACCAGCGCGTGGACCTGGTGCGCGAGGGTTTCGACTGCGTGTTGCGCATCGGCCAGCTCGCGGACTCGGAGCTCGTGGCGCGGCGCATCGGCGAGCTGCGCATGTGCAACGTGGCCAGCCCCGCCTACCTGCGCGCGCACGGCACGCCGCGCACGCTGGCCGACCTGGCGAACCATCGCGTGGTGCACTACGCCGCGCGGCTGGGCACGCAAGGCGCGGGCTGGGAATACGTGGAGAACGGCGTCGCGCGCCTCCTGCCCATGAAGGCCAGCGTGGTCGTCAACGGCACCGACGCCTACCAGGCGGCCTGCCTCGCGGGGCTGGGCCTCATCCAGGCGCCGGTGCGCGGCACGCGCGCGCTCGTCAAGGCGAGGAAGCTGGTGGAGGTGCTGCCCAGGCACGTGCCCGCGCCGATGCCGGTGTCCCTGCTCTATCCGCACCGTCGCCACGTGCCGCCGCGCGTGCAGGCGGTGCTGCAGTGGCTGGAGGAAGTGGTGCGCGAGGAACTGGCCGCGCAGGATTGACGCGCAACGTCGTAGTCGTAGGTCGGGGTGAGCGCGAAGCCGAACCCCGACGTCCCCTCAATACCCGAGCCGGCTGCGCAACTCCGCGATCCGCTCCCGCGCCACCGGCCAGGGCTCCCCCACCTGCGCCAGCCGCAGCTGCCACCGTCCGCTGGCGCGCCGCTCCAGCGCCTCGACCCAGTGCACTGCCGCGATGCCCGTGCGGTGCACGCGCATGAAGCGCGCCGGCGGCAGCAGCGACTCCCATTGCTTCAGCGGCCGCAGGTCCAGCAGGCGGCTGCCGTCCACCAGGTGCAGCTGCACGTAGTCGCCGTGCGACTGCACGCCGCGAATCGAATCGATGTGCACGCTGCGCACGCCGCCGCTGGTGCGCAGGTACACCGTCGCGGGCAAGGCCGCTGCACGCGCGGGGGACGGACGCTCCGTGTCGCCTGCCGTGCCCAGGCGTGCCTGGCACACCAGGCTGCCGCAGAGGAACAGCGCGTCGGCGGTGGCGCGGCTCCAGCCCGGATGCATGCCCGTGGCGTCGAAGCCCCACAGCCCGCGCAGCCGCCCCTCGTGGAACAGCGGGACGCTGAGCACGCAGGTGTCCTGCTGGCGCAGCATCTCCACCTGCAGCGAGCGCGCCGCGCGTGGCAGCCGCGCGACGTCGTGGATCATCACGGCCTGGCCGGCCACCATCGCGCGGTGCAGCCACGCGATGAGCGTGACGGGCACGTCCTGCAGCTCCCCGACGTGGCTGGAGAGGCCCTCGCGGCACCACTCGTAGGTGTTGCGAAAGCGCGTGAGGTCCGCGCTGTAGTCGATCAGCCAGGCACGGCACGCGCCGGCGGAGCGCCCGAGTTCGGCGAGCAGCGCGGGGACGGCGGTGTCGCCGGGCGCGGCGAGCAGGTGGCGCGCCGTGGTGAGCAGCCAGTGCGCGGCAGGCGCCGCCGGCGCCTGGGCGGAGGGCGCCGGCCACGTTTCGAACACCGGCAGGGACAGCGTCAGCCGATCTCCCATCGCGGAGCAGTATAGGGATCACCGCCCTCACGGGCAGATCACCCCGTAGGGGACGGTGTGGTCGTAGAAGGAGCGGATCCGCGGGCCCCCGGTGGGCGCGATCAACACGTTGTAGGCTGGATGGCCCGAAGCGCCGGGTGCGTTGAAGGCCAGATGTTCCCTGTAGACGGCCTCGTCCTGTTCCAACCAGTCGGCCGCCAGGCTCTTGCCGTCGAAACGCACGTCGCCCATGGGGCTGATGGCGTAATCGAACGCCGGCCCGGTGGTGGCCGGGCAGGTGCCGCTGGTGCCGCCGGGTGCCGTGCTGAGGATGCGAGGGGGCAGGTGGAAATCGGTGAGGTCCGTGCGCGGGATGGGCGTCGCGAGATCGCAGCTCGCCGCCAAGCCGCCGATCCCGAAGTGGATCCACGGGTGAGCGTCCGAGGAAAGGTCCAGATAGCCCGCGCCGTCGACGGCCGACATGGTCATGGACACATAGGGCGAACCGCCACGAAGCCGGAGCTCGAACTCCGACTCCACCGCGGGACCGACGACGAAGCTCCCCGTGCCGCCGTCCGCGTCCAGGTCGATGCGCAGGTCGTCGCCCTGCATGCGCAGCGTGGCCGTCACCCCGCCGCCGGCCGGGCACCCGGTGCCCGTGAGCGTGATGCTGGTGCGCGTGCCGAACAGCGTCTTCCAGGGCTTGCCGTCCGCCAGCGTGCCGCCGGTGGGCTGGAGCTGCTGCAGCAGCGCTTCCGGCGTGACCGTCCCGCGCAGCTTCGCGAACGTTTCGAGCAATTCGTCCATGGGATCGCCGCGCACCGCGTCGAAGGGCGTGTCGCGCAGCTTCTGCAGGTTCAGCAGCGTCTCAGAGACGCCCTTCATGATCTCCTTGATTCTGGCGAGGGCCTCCTCGACGCGCTGCTTCTGCCGCTCCAGTTCCTTCCGGCGCTCGTCTTCCTTCTTCTTCTTCATGTCCGCCTGCTTGCGACGCATCTCCTCGATGTCGGTCGTCTGGTGCTGCGCCTGCGCGAGGATCGTGGTGAGCGGCGTGATGTTGATGTGGAGGCGGCTCGGGTCCACGCCGGAGGCGGGATCGGGACCGATCGTCACCAGCCGTTCGTTCGCCGTGGCCGGCGCGGCGGTGTGCAGCAGCAAGGGTCCGCCGCAGGGCCGCGCCAGCACGGTGGTATAGACGCCCTTGGCATCGGTGGTGGCGGTGGCGACCTGCACGTCGTCCATCCCGCACCAGATCTCGATATTCGCGCCCGCCAGCGGTGCGCCCACGGCGACGACGCCCGTGAGGGTGACCCCGTTCTCAGGGGGCGGGTTGCCGCCTCCGCAGGCCGACAACAGGGACAGGGCGGCCACCAGGGCCGCCGGCAGGGCGCACTTCATGGGAACGGCTCCTCCGGGATGCCGCGGGCAGGCCGCCGCGGCGCGCCGATGCTAGGGAAGGCGCGTACGAAGGAGCAAGGCCGGGTCGACGAAGCGCCGATCTGATCGACCAAGCGCCACGGATGTAAGGAAGAAGGCCGCATCTGGCGGCCTTCTTCGTCAACCGACGCTGGTGCAGAACATGCCGTACGGCACGGTGTAGTAGTAGTACGGCTGCAGCGCCTGTCCGCTGGGCAAGGGCGCGACGCGGATCTGGAACGCCGGCCGGATGGCGCCGCCCGCCATCTGGTACTGCAGGTCTTCGCGGTATTGCGCGTGCGCCGCGTCCAGCCAGTCGGGCGCCAGGCTGCGGCCGTCGATGCGGATGTCGCCCAGCGCGGTGATCTCGTAGTCGTAGGCCGGCGCCGGCGACGTGCAGGTGCCGCGCACGCCGCCGTCCGGCACGGCGCTCGTCACCCGCGCCGGCACGTGGAAGGCCGCCAGGTCGGAGCGCTGCAGCGGATTGGACAGCTTGCATTCCATGCCATCGAAACCGATGACGGGTTCCCCGGCATCCAGCTGGAAGCTGATGTCGCCGGCGAATTCCTCCCGGGCGTTCAGCTGCACGACCGGGGAGTTGCCGGTGACCTCCATCCAGAACGACGAGCGCCGGTCCGGCCCCACGGTGATGGTGACCGGACCCCCGGCGTCCGACACCACGTCGACGACGAGTTTCTTGCCGTCCATGCGCAGCGAGGCGGTCATTTCGCCCATGGGCGTGCCGGATGCGGTGCAGTCCGTGCCGTTGAAGGTGAGGCTCGTCCGCCCGCCGAACAGCGTTTTCCACGGCAGGCCGTCGGCCAGGTTGCCGCCGCGTGCACGGGCCTGCTCCAGCAGCGCCGCCACCGTCACGCCGCCGCGCTCCTTGACGAATTTCTCGATCAGGTCGTCCATCGGGTCGCCGTGCTCGGGGGTGAACTTCTCCCGCAGCAGCTTTTCCATGGTGAGGAGCCGGGGATCGATGAGCGTGAAGATCTTCTTGAACTGTTCCAGCAGGTCTTCCACCCGCTTGTCCCGCTCCTCCTTCGCCTTGCGCTTCTCGTCGGGTGTCTTGAGCTTCTCCTTGATCTCGCGCTGCTTCATCTCCCTGATCTCCTCGACGTCGAAGTACGCCTGGGCGACCACGGTGGTCAGCGGCGTCACGTTGACGTGGAGGTTGCGCGTGGCGGCGTTGCGCAGCTCCTCGGCCGTCACGCTGGCATCCGGGTCGAAGGCGACCAGCGGCTCGCCGAGCGGGCTGGGCCCGGTCGTGTGCAGCAGCACGCCGCCGCTGCAGGGTTGCGCGATCGTCATGCGGAAGGCGCCGCGCGCATCCGTCCTGGCGGTGCCGAGCAGCAGGTCGTCCGCGGGGCACCAGGCTTCGATGGCACCGTCAGGGATCGGCGCGCCCACGGCCACTACGCCCGACAGGGTGACGCCCTCGCCGCCGGTGGCGGGAGGCGGGTTGCCGCCTCCGCAGGCGGACAACAGGGACAGGGCGGCCACCGCGGCGGCCGGCAGGACGAACTTCATGGAATGCTCCTCCGGGATCCGCGGACCGTTCACCGCGGCGCGCCGATGCTAGGAAAAGCGCGTATGCAGGAGCAAGCCGGGATCGACGAAGCGCCAATGGCGTCGACCAAGCGCCCGCGCGGACGCAGGCGCGGGCCTCAGCGCGTGGGCAGCGATGGCATGGGCTGCGGTGCCACGACCGCCGCGGGCACCACCGGCCCCACCACGGAGCGCAGCAGCTCGCTCACGCCGTCCCACACGATCTGCACCCCCAGGCACAGGAGGATGAAGGCCGCCAGGCGCAGGAACACCATCGTGCCCGCCTCGCCCAGCGGACGCAGCAGGTGCACCGCGTAGCGGAAGGCGAGGTACATCACCACGCCGCACAGCACCAGCGCGAGCAGGCCGCCGGCGATGCGCGCGAGCGTGAACGACATCGAGGGGCCCGCGAGCGACACGCCCACCGTGATCGCCGCGGCCAGCGAGCCGGGCCCGCAGGAGATCGGAAAGGTGAGCGGATAGAAGGCCTGCCGCGTCGCGCGCTCGGGCGAGAAGGCCTCGGCGATTTCCGCGCGCTGGTCGACCTGCTCGGGATGCGGCGCAGAGAGCAGCCGCCACGCGGTGGAAGCGAGGATCAGGCCGCCGCCGACGCGCACGATCGCCAGCGAGATGCCGAAGAAGTCGAGCACGTACGAGCCCACCAGCATGGACCCGCCCATCAGCAGGAACATGTTGCGCGCGATGCGGCGCGCCAGCAGCGCGCGGGTGGCGTCGCTCGCGCCTTCCGTGAGGCTCAGGAAGATCGGCGCCGTCGCGGCCGGGTTGAGGATGGGAAGGATGGTGGCCAGCGCGAACAGGAAGCCGCCGGCAAGCGTGGAGAGATAGGCCCAGGTCACGGGGGAGCGCCAGAAATCGAATGCGGGCGCGTCCTGCGCTGTCGCGGTCTTGGTGCGGACGAGTATAGCCAGCGGTCTCCACGTGTGGGCTGGGCTTTTCGTTACGTCCTGGTCAGCTTCCAGCGCACCGGCGCGCGTAGGATCAAAGTGCCTCGCCGTCGCGCACTCGACCGTGGCTCGCGCTTGCGCGAGGCGCATCACGAAAGGAGAACAAGCAATGGGACTTTTCAGCAAGATCCTCGACAAGCTCGGCTTCGATGCCGGCAACAGCAAGGTAGAAGAAATGCTGCGTGCGCCGGTGCCGCCGCGCCCGGCCAATGCCCCGGCCCCTGCGGCGCCCGCGCCTGCGGCCGCGACCACGGCGGCGACGCCCGTGTCCGCGCCGGCTTCCGCGCCCGCGATGCCGCAGGTGGACGTGGCCGCGCAACTGGAGCAGAAGGCCGCCGCCAATCCGCAGAAGCTGAACTGGCGCACCTCCATCGTCGACCTGCTCAAGCTGCTGGACATCGACAGCAGCCTGGCCGCGCGCAAGGAACTGGCCACCGAACTCGGCTGCCCGCCCAACCTGATGGCCGATTCGGCGCAGATGAACATGTGGCTGCACAAGGCCGTGATGGCCAGGCTCGCGGCCAACGGCGGCAAGGTGCCGCAGGAACTGCTGGACTGATCGCGGAGGCACACCATGCAACTCACCGACATCCTGGCGCAGGCCGGCGGCCTGCAATCGCTGGCCCGTGACCTGGGCGTGAGCGAGGACCAGGCCGCGGCCGGCGCCGAGGCGCTGCTGCCCGCGATCCTGGGCGGCATGAAGAAGCAGGCGCAGGCGCAGCCCGCGGGCCTCGAGGGGCTGGGCGGACTGCTCGGCCAGCTCGGTGGCGGTGGCTTGCTGGACCAGGTGCTGTCGCCGCAGCGCACGGACCCCGCGCCCGGCAACGACGTGCTGGGGCAGATCTTCGGCTCGAAGGACGTGAGCCGCACCGTGGCCGACAACGCGTCGTCGACCTCCGGCCTCGACGCGGGCCTCCTGCGCAAGATGCTGCCCTTGCTGGCGATGCTGGTGACGGGCTATCTCGCCAGGCAAGGCCAGGGCGCGCAGGCGCCGCAGGCAGGTGGCGGCCTGGGCGGATTGCTGGGTGGCTTGCTCGGCGGCGGCGGCGGTAACGCCGGTGGCCTGGGCGGCCTAGGCGCGCTGCTCGACCAGGACGGCGACGGCAACGCGCTGGACGACATCCTCCGGATGGCGGGCCGGCGCAACCCGTAGCACGCGAGGCATACGCGCCCGCTTCCTACAAACCGCTGTGCGTGCCCGCGGGCAGAGTCCTCCCGACAACGGAGGTGCCATGGCAGACACGGTGAGCGACTTCGTCCTGCAGCGGCTGCGCGCCTGGGGCGTGAAGCGCGTGTTCGGCTATCCGGGCGACGGCATCAACGGCTTCCTGGCCGCGCTGGACAAGGCCTCGGGTGACATCGAGTTCGTGCAGGCGCGCCACGAGGAGCTGGCCGCCTTCATGGCCTGCGCGCATGCCAAGTTCACCGGCGAGCTGGGCGTGTGCATCGCCACTTCCGGGCCCGGCGCGATCCACCTGCTCAACGGCCTGTACGACGCGAAGGCCGACCACGTGCCCGTGCTCGCGATCGTGGGGCAGTCGGCGCGCACCGCCATCGGCGGCGACTACCAGCAGGAGGTGGACCTGCACAGCCTGTTCAAGGACGTGGCGCACGAGTACGTGCAGACGGCGATGGCGCCCGCGCAGGTTCGGCACCTCGTCGACCGTGCCGCGCGCATCGCCATGGAGCAGCGCGCCGTCGCCTGCCTCGTCTTTCCGCGCGACCTGCAGGAGCTGCCCGCCGAGCCGGAGCCACCGCGCGAGCACGACACGGTGCACAGCGGCATCGGCCGCCTGGGCCGCGCGCTGGTGCCGCCGCAGCAGGACCTGCAGGCCGCGGCGGACATCCTGAACGCCGGCGGCAAGGTGGCGATCCTCGCCGGCGCCGGCGCGCTGCACGCCACCGACGAACTGCTGCAGGCCGCCGACCTGCTGGGCGCCGGCATCGCCAAGGCGCTGCTGGGCAAGGCCGCCGTGCCCGACGACCTGCCTTTCGTGACCGGCTCCATCGGCCTGCTGGGCACGCAGCCCAGCTGGGAAATGATGGAAGGCTGCGACACGCTGCTGATGGTGGGCACGAGCTTCCCCTATTCCGAGTTCCTGCCGAAGGAAGGCAGCGCGCGCGCCGTGCAGATCGACATCGACCCGCGCAAGGTGGCGCTGCGCTATCCCACCGAGGTGAACCTGGTGGGCGACAGCCGCGCCACGCTGCAGGCGTTGCTGCCCCTGCTGGTGCGCAAGGACGACCGCGCCTGGCAGCAGGAGATCGAAGGCAACGTGGCGCGCTGGTGGAAGGTGCTGGAAGCGCGGGCCATGAACAAGGCCGACCCGATCAATCCGCAGCGCTTCTTCTGGGAGCTCTCGCCGCGCCTGCCCGACGAATGCATCGTCACCGTGGACTCGGACACGACGGCGGCCTGGTATGCGCGCGACCTGAAGTTCCGTCGCGGCATGATGGGCTCGGTGTCCGGCGGCCTCGCCTCGATGGGATGCGCGATCCCCTTTGCGCTGGCCGCGAAGCTGGCCTACCCCGGCCGTCCGGTGGTGGCCATCTCCGGCGACGGCGCCATGCAGATGCTGGGCATCAATGCGCTGGTGACGTTGGCCGAGCGCTGGCAGCACTGGGCCGACAAGCGCATGGTGATCGTGGTGCTGCACAACGGCGACCTGAACATGGTGACCTGGGAGCAGCGCGTGGGCGGATCGCCGCGCTTCGACGATTCGCAGCTGCTGCCGGCCTTCCCCTTCGCGGAGTACGCGCGCATGCTGGGCCTGGGCGGCATCCGCGTCGACCAGCCGAGGGCGATCGACCTGGCGCTCGAGGAAGCTTTCGACGCCGACCGTCCCGTCGTGCTGGAAGTGATGGCCGACGCCAACGTGCCGGCCCTGCCGCCGCACATCACCTCGCAGCAGAAGAAGGCCTATGCGAAGGCGCTGCTGCAGGGCGATGCGGAAGCCCGCAAGGTGGTGCTGGCGACCGCGAAGGAATGGTGGGCGGGCGTGAAGGAGCGCGGCTGATCGGGTCGCTCCGCGCCTTCAGCGCCCGTGCCCGTCCACGGCCCGCTGCAGTTCTTCCTTGTTCATCGTGGAGCGCCCGGAAATCCCCTTGCGCTTCGCTTCCTCGTACAGCTGGTCGCGCGTGCGGCCGCCCTGCCCGCGGTGCGAGCGCTGGCCGCCGCGCCTGGGCGCGGGCATGTCCTCGAGCGTCTGCGCGCTCGCCTCGCGCGCCTCGCCGTGCTGCGCGCGCTCCTTGTTCACCGTGCGGGCGGCGATCTCCTCGGCGGCCTTCTCGGACTTGCCGTGCTGCTTGTAGCCTTCCTTGATGTGCTCGTACTGGCGTTCGCGCTTCGCGCTCCAGGCTTTGGGCATGGCGGCCTCCGTCAGAAGATCAGGCTGCCGAGCCCGAACACGACCAGCAGGCCGATGAGGAAGATGATGCCGATGATCCAGAGGATGATTTTCATCGCGGGTCTCCTTGCGGATGGTGGTGCTTCCGCAGAGCATGCGGCCGCCGGCGCGCGCTGGACGTAGGCGCGATTCGGCGGCGCGCGCAGGCGACGGACGAGGCAGGCCTCAGCGCGGCAGCGCGTAGGCGATCACGTCGTCGCCCGCCTTGGTGCCCAGCGAGCCGTGGCCGCCCGCGACCACCACCACGAACTGGCGGCCGTCCGCGGCCTCGTAGGTCATCGGCGTGGCCTGGCCGCCGGCCGGCAGGCGCGCGCGCCACAGCTCCTTGCCATTGCTCGCGTCGTAGGCGCGCAGGTAGTAGTCCAGCGTGCCCGAGAGGAAGGCCACGCCGCCCGCGGTGAGCAGCGGCCCGCCGAGGCTGGGCACGCCCATGCGGAAGGGCAGCGGCACCGGCGACAGATCGCGCACCGTGCCGTTGCGGTGCCGCCAGACGATCTTGCCGGTGGCGAGGTCCGCGCCCGCGACGAAGCCCCAGGGCGGCTGCTGGCAGGGAATGCCGAAGGGCGACACGAAGGGCTGCATGCGCGATGCGAAGGGCGCGCCGAAGTTCTCGTTGAGGGCCGGCAGGCTGCCCTCGGGCGGTCCGCCGTCCTGCACCACCGGCGTGGTGTCGTCGGGGCGCTTGACCAGCTGCGAGGTGAAGGCCAGGTAGGCCGGCGTGGTGAAGGCCCAGCCGCGCACCGGATCGACGGCGATCGATCCCCAGTTGAAGACGCCGAAGTTGCCGGGATAGACCAGAGTGCCACCTTCGGTGGGCGGCGTGTAGCGCCCCTCGTAGCGCAGGCGGTGGAAGGCGATGCGGCAATACAGCTGGTCGAACAGCGTCGCGCCCCACATGTGCGCTTCGGTCAGCGGCTCGGGCGCGAAGGACAGCGCCGAGCGCGGCTGCGTGGGCGCGGTGCGGTCGCCCGCCACCGCGCCCTGCGGCGCGGGCTCCTCGGTGACGGGCAGCACGGGCTGGCCGGTGCGGCGATCCAGCACGAACAGCTCGCCCTGCTTGGTGGGCTGCACGAGCACGGGCACGGTGGCGCCGCCCACGCGCAGGTCCAGCAGGCTGGGCTGCGAAGGCACGTCGTAGTCCCACAGGTCGTGGTGCACGGTCTGGAAGGCCCAGCGCACCTGGCCGGTCTGCAGGTCGAGCGCCACGATGGACGACGAATACTTCTCCACGGCGGGTGTGCGGTTGGCGCCCCACTGGTCCGGCGGCTGGTTGCCCAGCGGCACGTAGACGAGGCCCAGCGCCTCGTCGGCCGCCATCGTCGTCCAGCTGTTGGGCGAGTTGGGCGTGTAGGTCTGGCCGGGCGCGATGGGCGCGGTCTGCTCCGGATTGGCCGGATCCCAGTTCCACACCAGGCGGCCGGTGTCGGCGTCGAAGGCGCGGATCACGCCGGATTGCTCGTTCACCGAAACGTTGTCCAGCACCGTTCCGCCCACGATCAGCAGATTGCGCGCAACCACGACGGGCGAGGTGGAGTAGTAGGCGCCGGGCTTGTAGTTGGGCATGCCCTCCCAGAGGTAGATCTGCCCCGTGCCGTTGCCGAAGCTGCCGCACACGTGGCCGGTCTCCGGATTGAGCGCGATGAGCCGGCCGTCCGCCGTTGGCATGAACAGCTTGGAGGCGCATTGCGCATCGACGGGGCCGTCGGTGGCGGCGACGATGGGCGCGGCGGGTGTCGTTGCGGAAGCGGTCGGCGTGACGGGTGCGCTGGCAGCGGGCGCTGGCGGCGTGGCCGTCGCGGCAGCAGGTGCGGTGGACGGCGGCTGCCAGCTCAGGCCGCGGCAGGTGAGGTGCTGCAACGCCAGCTTGTCCTGGATGCGCGGGTCGTAGCGCCACAGCTGCTGGCCCGTGGTGGCATCGAGCGCGATCACGTGCTGGTGCGGCGTGCAGAAGAACAGGCGGTTGCCGATCTTCAGCGGCGTGGCCTCGAAGGTGGTCTCTTCCGGATCGCCGGGCTGCCCGCGTACGTCACCTGTCTTGAAGTGCCACACGGGCTTCAGGTCGCGCACGTTCTCCGGCGTGATCTGGCGCAGCGACGAATAGCGTTGCCCGGCCCAGGAGCCGCCATAGGCCGTCCAGTCCGCGCCCGGCATCCCGCCTGGTGCCTCGGCAGCGGTGTTGCCGGCGAGCGTGCCCTCGATGTCGTGCGGATCGCGCAGCCAGCTGGCCACCGCCACGAGCGTGAACGCCACGAGCACGACCACCACGCCCAGCCGGCCGTGCCGGCGCCAGCGCGTCGCGTCGCGCGTGACCGGCGGCAGCAGGAGCAGCAGCCCGAACAGGAACAGCACGCCCATGCGCGCCGCCAGCGGCCACCAGTCGAGCCCGGACTCCCACAGCGCCCAGGCAAGCGTGGCGGCGAACGCCAGGGCGAACAGCGGCAGCGCGGCCTCGTGCCCGCGCCACAGCAGCCAGGCCGTGAGCAGCAGCAGCGCGCCGATCAGGAGGTAGTACGCAGACCCGCCCAGGCTGACCAGCCACGCGCCCCCCAGCAGCAGGACCAGGCCCGCGGCGGCGAGCAGCACGGCGGCCAGCGCGGCGAGCAGGGACGGTCGGCGGTCGGGTGCCATCGCGGTCTCCGGTGAAGATCGGGGCTCGGGAAGGGGCGGGTCAGGCCGCGGCGGCCATGCGCCGGCACTCGTCCGCGCAGCGGCGGCAGGCTTCGGCGCAGCGCCGGCAGTGGTCGTGCTGGTGGCGCGCGCACTCGTCACCGCAGGCTTGGCAGATGTCGGCACAGGCCAGGCAGATCTCACGCGCCTTCTCGCTGCCGCGCGCCATGGCCGCGGCGGCCAGCGCGCAGGTCTCCGCGCAATCGAGGTCCAGCGCGATGCACCGCGCCATCATCTTCACGTCGTCTTCCTGCAGGCAGGCCGCGGCGCAGTGGTTGCACTCGGCGGCGCAGGCGTAGCAGGCCTGGATGCAGGAGGCGTATTTGTCGTGCATGGGGGGCCTTTCTTGGAAGGGTTCCAGTCTGGGCGTTGGCGGAGGGGGCTTCGTAGGACGGGATTGATGATTGGCTCTATGGTGCGGCCGCACGCCCAGCGCTAGACTCATCCTTATCGGAGGTGAGGAGTGGCAGTGTTCCCGCAGGGCAAGACCCGCATCCGTGACCGGATTCGTGGCGGCGAGAGGCGTGTGTTCGAAGCACTCGCCCGGCAGCTCGAGGACGACTACACCGTATGGCACAACGTGCCGATCATGGGATCGAGCCGGGAGCCCGATTTCGTCATCCTCCATCCTCAGCGGGGGCTACTTGTCCTCGAGGTGAAGGATTGGCGACTGGGCAACATCTGCGATGCCAATCCGATGCGCGTGGACCTGAAGACGGACCGGGGCGTGATCGGCAAGGTGCACCCGCTGTCGCAAGCACGTGCATATGCGCAGGACATCCACCGGCTGCTCGAACAGCATCCCGAGTTGTGCCATCCTGCTGGCCCGCACAAAGGCAAGGTAATCCTGCCATGGGGGTGGGGCGCGGTGCTGTCGCATGTGAAGCGCGCAGACGTGGAGGGCAACGCAAGCTTCCAGGCTGTATTCGACCCGCATCGGGTCCTGCTCGCTGACGACTTGGCGGAGGACGTGGATGCCATGGCGTTCCAGGAGCGCTTATGGGCAATGTTCATGGTGCACTGGCGCCCCGCCCTTACCCTGCCGCAGCTAGCGTTGGTGCGCGGGCTGCTGTTCCCGGAGCTTCGTCTAGGTGAGCAGAGGACGCTCCCGCTGGATGCCTCGATTCCGGCTCTGGTCGTGCGTGACGTGCTCCAGGTCATGGATCTGCAGCAGGAGTCCATAGCGCGCACCCTCGGCGAAGGCCATCGGTTGATCCATGGTCCGGCAGGCTCTGGCAAGACCATGTTGTTGGTTTTCCGCGCAGTGCAGTTGCAGGCGGCTGCTACGCCAGATAAGCCGATCCTCGTCCTTTGCTACAACAAAGCATTGGCCGACCGGATAGATGCTCTCCTTCGGCTAAAGGGGGTGGGCTCCTCGGTGCAGGTGCGAACCTTCCACAGCTGGGCGGGTGAATTGGCTCGCACCTATCAACTCGGTCGCGTTGACCACTTAGCGAAGAGCGACCAATACGACGCGCTGGCACGTTTAGCGTGTGAGGGCATTGCCTCGGCGCGCGTGCCGCAGGGGCAATACACGGCTCTACTGATCGACGAAGCTCACGACCTTGCAGACGAATGGATTGCCGCTGCTGTGAAGATGGTGGATCCGGCTACCAAGTCGCTTCTCGTACTGTACGACGATGCTCAGTCGATCTACCAGAAGAAGCGGCGCAAGCTTAGCTTTGCCAAGCTCGGCGTCGAAGCTCGAGGACGTACCGAAATTCTCAAGGTGAATTATCGGAACACGCGCGAGGTGCTAGCGGTAGCCTTGGACTGCGCCCAGTCGATCATGCAGCCGCGTGAGCCTGCCGATGGAGACGACGTTCCTTTGGTATTGCCGGACTCTGCCGGCCGGTCCGGGCCTGTGCCTGTGTTTCGTCGGTTCCCAGCCGTACACGCGGAACTGAGCGCCGCGGTCGAAAAGATCAAGGAACTTCAACAAGATGGTCGAGCGCTACGCGACATTGTGGTGATTGCACGCCAATGGTGGCTGCTGGAGCAGGTGCAGGAGCGTCTTACTCGCGTGGGCGTGGCTGCCGTGCTAACCAAAGAAGGCAGACGCGGGGGCCAGTCTGATGCCGTGAGCCTGACTACGTTGCACAGCAGCAAAGGGCTTGAATATCCAGTGGTTCTTCTGGTCGGGTTGGACCTTCTGGACGCAAGACCTGATCTGTTCGCAGACGAGGCGCGGCTTCTCTACGTTGGAATGACGAGGGCAACACACGAACTGCATCTGAGCGCGAGCGGCGGCGGAGTTTTTGCGGATCTGGTAGAGCAGGCGATCGCGAAACTTTAGTCACTGCGACTCTTCCGCGCACCCGGCTGCCGATCGCGAGACTTGATGCGTCGCCGAAAAATCTGTCGGAGGCACCGCGGTATAGCAGCACTTTCCTACAACGTCGGAAATCCAGCTTCTCTTAGATAGGCATAGGTGCTGTCGTAGAACTCAGGGGCGCGAGTCGGATCCTCAGGATGCCCATGCGGGACAACAAGAACCATGCCTTGTCTTGCCCGCGTGAGCAGTACGCGATACGCATTCTTCAGATACTTCTGACGTTCCTCCGCGCGTACCTTGTTCCACTTGGTGCCTGCAAACGAATAGTGTTGCCACCCAGACGGCGTGTGCCGCAGATCCGCGTCCCATACGACGCAAGTCCAATCGAGCTCGAGGCCTTGCACATGGAACTCGGTCGCCACGTCCTCTAGGTAGTAGGAAGAGCGGACATCCGTCTTGTCATGCAAGAACCAGTGAATCGGATCCATGGGCGAGCGAACGTCAATCGCGTGTGGCTTTAGGCGCTCTGCCTGAGAGGACACGACCACCCCATAACGCTCGTTGCCGCGCGCCTGCGCCTTGAGCCAGGCCTTGGCCCGAGACAGCTCGCGTGTCACGACGATCGGATAGAGGTCGCGCACTCTGGCAAAGTTCGCTCGTGCTGCTTCGAGGTCAAGATCAAGCACGCACTTGACCAGCGCTGAAACATGCTCGGCGCGATAGGAGCGCATCGATACGGCGAGGTGCAGGTCGGGATCGAAGTGGACGTGGGAGCGCCCTTCCAGCGCTTGAAGCGCAGCGCCAGATCCGTACTCCGAGTCTTTGAGATGCGGAGATATGTGCACATGCCACTTCGGATATCGCTCGACCAGGGCAGAGATCCACTCGGAGATTCCTGCTTCTCCTGTGTTGATCTCTTGGCCGCCACCGACAAGGCAGACGATGACGGCCCAGTCGTTGTGCCGATCCAAGCATGAGATCAGGAACTCGGGTTCCGACATCTCGAAATCTGCCAGGCCGCGCTTTCGCTTCATGAAGTCCGCCGCCTTCGTCCTGTTCCAGGCACGCTGCGCCTCATCGAACACTGCGATATGGTCGCTGGGCGGCCGGCTGTCCTTCAGATAGGCGTCCCGGAAATGATGGACGTTCTGAATGAATGCTTGAACGGGAGCGAGCGCCTCCTTCTTCGTGATCCTTTTGCCGGCTTCAGCTTCGCGGGCGACCTTGTCTCTGGCGAGCGCCTCTCTGAGCACGGACACGAGCGGACCGTTCCCTGACAGAAAAACGCTGTGAAGCTGGCCCTCTTCCGCATACCGCGTCGCAATGTCCAAGCCGACGAGAGTTTTGCCCGCTCCCGGAACGCCCGTGACAAAGCAGATCGCCTTTGTCTCGTCCCTCTTCGCGGCGGAGATCACCGTCGCAATAGCTTCCGAGGTTTGCTTCAGATTGGTCGCGTCTGCGTCTGACCGGGTGATTTCCTCGACCCCGTGTTTGGCGTAGAGGGCCGTGGCAGCTTCAACAATAGTCGGGGTGGGGTTGTAACGTCCATGCTCCCAAGGCTCGGAGACACTGAAGCTCCGGGACGCCCGCAACACCGCCTGATCGAAAGCGGAGGTGAGTTGGGTGGAATTCAGCCGCAGCGGCTCGAATACACCGTCTCGACGCGCGCTTTCCTCTAGGACAAAGTAGGAAGCAACAGCCTCAGTTGCAATCAAGATCGGAACGATCGACCGATGCCTACTCGTCTCGTGAAAGTTTTTCAGGTCTAGAGCGTAGTCCCACACCTGGTCGATGGCATGCAAAGCGAAGGAGGAAGCTCCGACCTTGAACTCCAGGACGAACACCACTCCATCGAGAAGAACGACGGCGTCAATTCGCTTTCCCAGGCGAGGAACAGAGAACTCAAAGAACACACTTCCCCGGCCAGCGTACGGGGTCAGTGCGCGTTGAAGAATCTCAATCTCATGACGCCAAGCTTCCTTCTGCGTCAATTCGTCAGAGTGGCGACTCGCCTCACCGATTGATCCGAGAACGTGTTGCGGGGAGGCTGCCAGGAACGTTTCAATTGGCGCCCCGTAGTAGGCATGCATGGCGCATGCTTATAACATTCTCGATTGCGATTGGCGAGTCTCTGCCTCCTTTACAGCGCCTGGAACTTGAACAAGCAACCATCTCCAGCGGGTGAGCTCCTAGAGGAGTTCAGCCGGATCCGAATCTTCCAACGCGGCGAGCAGCGCGCCGTTCACAAACCATTGCTGGTCCTGTTTGCGCTTGGCAGGTTGGCGAAGGGCGAGCCGCGTTTGATGGATTTCGCTGCGATCGAGAAGGACTTCAAGTTGCTCCTTCAGGAGTTCGGCCCCTCTAGTGCGCCCGCATCACGGCACTATCCCTTTTGGCATCTGGCAACCGACGCAGATGGCGGGCTCTGGGAGCTCAAAGGACCGCGATCGATTCTGGAACGACCAGCGGCGGCGACTCCTAATCTGGGCGAGTTGCGAGCCAACCATGTACAGGCAGGTTTCAATTCGGCGGTCTTTGACGCGTTGAGGTCTGACGAATCTGTCCGAGTTCAGCTCGCCCGTCTGATCCTAAATGCACATTTCCCGCCTTCTTTGCACGGCGACATCCTCGCCGCCGTTGGACTGGAGGCGGATGTTGATGCGACCGTCAGCGAGTTCCCGATTGGTCGGCCGTCAAGGCGTCGGGATCCAAGCTTTCGGGGGCGCGTACTCAGGGCCTACGAGTACAGGTGCTGCGTCTGCGGCTTTGATCTGCGGATCGGCAGTGTTTCGGCTGGATTGGAAGCCGCTCACATCCAGTGGTTCCAGGCTGAGGGCCCGGACACTGAAACCAATGGATTGGCGCTCTGCGCTCTACATCACAAGATCTTTGATCTAGGCGCATTCACGGTTGCGCCTGACTCATTCACCTTGATCTTTAGTCAGCATGCGGCGATGAGTGATGCGACGAAAGCGTCGCTTCTATCACATCATGGGGCTGGGATGATTCTTCCCCAGAGCGAGAGCTATTACCCGGATCCTGGGCGACTGCGATGGCATGCAACTTGGGTGTTCAAGAGACCTGGACGAGATCTGTAGTCGCGAGCGATTGACTTCGCTGGGGCTTGAGAGGGCGTACACGCGTGGAGTACAGACAAGGATCGCCGGCGAAAATAAAAGAGCCGGTCTTGCCGGCTCTCTGTCTTGTCGCATCCCCACGGGCGCTGCTGTTGTTGTACGTCAGACGTCGATGTTGGCAGCCCGGAGCGCGTTGGTCTCAATGAAATCCCGCCGCGGCTCCACCTCATCCCCCATCAGCATCGTAAACACCCGATCCGCCTCGATCGCATCATCGATCTGCACCCGCAGCAGCCGCCGCACGTTCGGATCCATCGTCGTCTCCCACAGCTGCTCGGGGTTCATCTCGCCCAGGCCCTTGTAGCGTTGCCGCGAGGTGGTGCGCTCGGCCTCGGAGATCAGCCAGGCCATCGCGCTGCGGAAGTCGTTCACGCGCTCTTCCTTCGCCTTCTCGCCTTCGCCGCGGACCACCTTGGCGCCTTCGCCCAGCAGGCCGCGGAAGGTGTCGGCCGCCTCGGCCAGGGCCTTGTAGTCGGCGCCGTGCACGAAGTCCTGCGTGATCACGCTGGACTTGATGTTGCCGTGGTGCCGGCGGCTGATGCGCAGGATCGGCTTGTCGGTGCGCGCGTCGAATTCGCCCGCCACTTCGGCCGGGGCCGCGTTGGTGAGGCGGTCGATTTCCTGCAGCTTGGCCTGCAGCGCCACGGCGCTCTGCTCCGCGTCGGCCACCGTGTCCAGGTTCAGGGCCACGCCGTCGGCGATGGCGCGCAGCGCCTCGGCGTCCATGAAGCCGGAGAGGCGGTTGATCACCTGCTCGGCCACCTGGTGCTTGCGGGCAAATTCGCCCAGGCGCTCGCCTTCCAGCACGGGCAGCTGCGGGTTCGCGGTTTCCACCTTGGCGCCGTGCAGCGCGATGCGCATCAGGTAGGCGTCGAGTTCGTGGCCGTCCTTCAGGTACAGCTCCTCCTTGCCGCTCTTCACCTTGTACAGCGGCGGCTGCGCGATGTAGATGTGGCCGCGCTCCACCAGCTCGGGCATCTGGCGGTAGAAGAAGGTCAGGAGCAGCGTGCGGATGTGGGCGCCGTCCACGTCCGCGTCGGTCATGATGATGATGCGGTGGTAGCGCAGCTTGGCCACGTCGAAGTCGGCCACGCCGCTCTTGCCGCTTTCCACCGCGGCCTTGCCGATGCCGGTGCCCAGCGCGGTGATCAGCGTGACGATCTCGTTGCTGGTGAGCAGCTTCTCGTAGCGCGCCTTCTCCACGTTCAGGATCTTGCCGCGCAGCGGCAGGATGGCCTGGAACTTCCGGTCGCGGCCCTGCTTGGCCGAACCGCCGGCGGAGTCGCCCTCCACGATGTAGATCTCGCAGAGAGCCGGGTCCTTCTCCTGGCAGTCGGCCAGCTTGCCGGGCAGGCCCATGCCATCGAGCACGCCCTTGCGGCGCGTCATCTCGCGGGCCTTGCGGGCGGCCTCGCGCGCACGCGCGGCCTCGACGATCTTGCCGACGATGATCTTGGCGTCGTTGGGGCGCTCCTGCAGGAAGTCGTGCAGCTTGCTCGCCACCACGTCTTCCACCGGGCCGCGCACCTCGCTGGAGACCAGCTTGTCCTTGGTCTGGCTGGAGAACTTGGGCTCGGGCACCTTCACGCTGAGCACGCAGGTCAGGCCCTCGCGCATGTCGTCGCCGGAGATCTCCACCTTGGCCTTCTTGGCCAGCTCGTTCTCTTCGATGTACTTGTTGATCACGCGCGTCATCGCCGCGCGCAGGCCCGTGAGGTGGGTGCCGCCGTCCCGCTGCGGGATGTTGTTGGTGAAGCAGAGGACCTGCTCGTTGTAGCCGCTGTTCCACTGCATCGCGACTTCCACGCCGATCATCGTGTTCTGGTCGCTCTTGCTCTCGCCCACCGCCACGAAGGCGTTGGGGTGCAGCACCTGCTTGCCCTTGTTCACGAACTCGACGAAGCCCTTCACGCCGCCGGCGCCGGCGAAGTCGTCTTCCTTGCCGCTGCGCTCGTCCAGCAGGCGGATGCGCACGCCGTTGTTCAGGAAGGAGAGCTCGCGCAGGCGCTTGGCCAGGATCTCGTAGTGGAAGTCGTTGTTCTCGCGGAAGATCTCGGTGTCCGGCAGGAAGTGCACCTCGGTGCCGCGCTTGTCGGTCTCGCCCATGATGTTCATGGGGCGCACCAGCGCCTTCTCGCCGCTGGGGCCGGTCTGCTCGCTCACTTCGCCGCTCTTGACGACGAAGCCCTTGCTGAATTCGAGCTCGTGCACCTTGCCGTCGCGGCGCACCACCACGCGCAGCATGGACGACAGCGCGTTCACGCAGCTCACGCCCACGCCGTGCAGGCCGCCCGAGACCTTGTAGCTGTTCTGGTTGAACTTGCCGCCGGCGTGCAGCTCGGTCAGCGCGATCTCGGTGGCGCTGCGCTTGGGCTCGTGCTTGTCGTCCCACTTGATGGCCGTGGGGATGCCGCGGCCGTTGTCGGTGACGCTGATCGAGTTGTCGGTGTGGATGGTGACGACGATGTCGTCGCAGTGGCCGGCCAGGGCCTCGTCGATCGAGTTGTCGACGACCTCGAAGACCAGGTGGTGCAGGCCGGTGCCGTCGGAGGTGTCGCCGATGTACATGCCCGGGCGCTTGCGCACCGCTTCCAGGCCTTCCAGGATCTGGATGCTGCTGGCCCCGTAGTCCGCGCCGCCGGCTGGGGGAACGGCGGGTGTGAAGCCTGCCCCCGCGGAAGCGGGGGTTCCGTCGTCGGGCGGAAGGGGGGCGTTGTGATCTTGGGCCATAACCTGCTTTTCTCTGCTTGGCGCCGCACGGCGGCGCCTTCTTGGGTTGTCATCCCGGGCCCGACCCGGGATCCACGGCGGCGGTCGTTCGAAAGCCGCATGGATTGCGGGTCAAGCCCGCAATGACAAAGTGGGGTTCGTAGGTCGGGGTGAGCGCGAAGCCGAACCCCGACACCACCACCTCAAATCCGCATCGGCATCACCACGTACTTGAAGCTCGCGTTCTCGGGGATGGTGAGCAGCGCGGAGCTGTTGGCGTCGGCCAGTTCGATCTTCACCATGTCCTGGCTCATGTTGGCCAGGGCGTCGATCAGGTAGGTGACGTTGAAGCCGATCTCGATGGCGTCGCCGCCGTAGTCGATGTCGAGTTCGTCGACGGCCTCTTCCTGTTCGGCGTTGTTGCTCGCCACGCGCAGCGTGCCGGGCTCGATGTTCAGGCGCACGCCCTTGAACTTCTCGCTGGTCAGGATGGCGGTGCGCTGCAGGCTTTGCAGCAGCGGCGCGCGGCCCAGGGTGACGGCGTTCTTGTGGTTCTTGGGGATGACGCGGTTGTAGTCGGGGAACTTGCCCTCGACCAGCTTGGTCACGAACTCCATGCCGCCGAAGGCGAACTTGGCCTGGTTGTTCGCGAACTGCATCTCGATGGCGCCTTCGGCGTCGGACAGCAGGCGCTGCAGCTCCAGCACCGTCTTGCGCGGCAGGATCACTTCCTGGCGCGGCACCTCGACGTCGAGGTTGGCGGAGGCGAAGGCCAGGCGGTGGCCGTCGGTGGCCACCAGCGAGAGCGTCTTGCCCTCGGCCACGAACAGGATGCCATTGAGGTAGTAGCGGATGTCGTGCACCGCCATGGCGAAGGAGACCTGGTTCAGCAGGTCCTTCAGCGTCTTCTGCGGCACCGAGAACACGGGGCCGAAGCTGGGGGCTTCCTGCACCAGCGGGAAGTCTTCGGCCGGCAGCGTCTGCAGCGTGAAGCGGCTCTTGCCGCCCTTGAGGAGCAGCTTGTTCTGGCTGGATTCGATGCTCACCGTCTGGTCGGACGGCATGGTGCGCAGGATGTCGATCAGCTTGCGCGCGCCCACCGTGGTGGTGAAGCTCCCGGCGTCGCCGTCCATGTCCGTGGCGGTGCGGATCTGGATCTCGAGGTCGCTGGTGGTGAACTGCACGTTGGGCCCGGTCTTGCGCAGCAGGACATTGGCCAGGATCGGCAAGGTGTGCCGCTTCTCGACGATGCCCGCTACCGACTGCAGGACCGAGAGCAGTTTTTCTTGCGTGGCCTTCAGGACAATCATGTCTTCCTCTTCTCTGAGCGTTCGTTGTCGGTGTAACGGGCGTAAGGCGGCATTTTCGCTTATTTCGCAGGCAGTTCCCGGGCGCGGGGCGGGGCGTGATGGCGGGGTTCGGGCTTCGCCGCTCACCCCGCCCTACGAGGGGGCCGTGCCCGTAGGGCGGGGTGAGCGCGCAGCCGAACCCCGCCATCCGGGATCAACCCCTGGCTGCCCATAGGGCGGGGTGAGCGCGAAGCCGAACCCCGCCATTCCCCCTCAACCCTTGAGCGTCTGTTCCAGCACGTGCAGCTGCTGGTTCAACTCCGTCAGCTGCTGGCGCTCGGCCGAGATCTTGCGCACCGCGTGCAGCACCGTCGTGTGGTCGCGGCCGCCGAACAGCTCGCCGATCTCGGGCAGGCTTTTCTGCGTGAGTTCCTTGGCCAGGTACATGGCGATCTGGCGCGGGCGGGCGATGGAGGCCGGGCGCTTCTTGCTGTACATGTCGGCGACCTTGATCTTGTAGTAGTCGGCCACCGTCTTCTGGATGTTCTCCACGCTGATCTGCCGGTTCTGGATCGACAGCAGGTCGCGCAGCGCCTCCCGCGCCAGCTGGATGGAGATTTCCTTCTGGTTGAAGCGGCTGTACGCCAGGATCTTGCGCAGCGCGCCCTCGAGCTCGCGCACGTTGGAGCGCACGTTCTTGGCCACGAAGAAGGCCACTTCCTCGGGCATCTCGGTGCCTTCGGCGCGCGCCTTGTTGATCAGGATGGCCACCCGCATCTCCAGCTCGGGCGGCTCGATGGCTACCGTCAGGCCGGAGTCGAAGCGCGAGACCAGGCGCTCGTGGATGTCCGTCAGGCCCTTGGGATAGGTGTCCGAGGTCATCACGATGTGGCTCTTCTTGGCCAGCAGGGCCTCGAAGGCGTTGAAGAACTCCTCCTGCGTGCGGTCCTTGTTGGCGAAGAACTGGACGTCGTCGATCAGCAGCAGGTCGAGCGAGTGGTACTTGTCCTTGAACTCGTCGAAGGTCTTGCGCTGGTAGGCCTTGACCACGTCGGAGACGAATTGCTCGGCGTGGATGTAGAGCACCTTGGACTGCGGCCGGTCGGCCAGGAGCTTGTTCCCGACGGCGTGGACGAGGTGGGTTTTCCCCAGCCCGACGCCACCGTAGATGAACAGGGGGTTATAGAGCTGGCCCGGCGTGCCCGCCACGTGCATGGCGGCGGCGCGGGCCATGCGGTTGGCCGTGCCTTCCACCAGGGTGTCGAAGGTCAGCGCGGTGTTCAGGCGGGTCTTGAAGCCGCCGGCGGCGGCATCGTCCTGGATCTCGGCCGGCTCGGCGATGGGGGCATTGGCCGCCACGGCCGGCGCGGCATAGGTGCGCACCGCCGCTTCGCGCGGAGTGATCGCTAACTCAAGCGGAACGGCTTGCCCATACAGCTTCTCCAGCACGGCGGCGATGCGGCCGGCGTACTGCGCGCGCACCCAGTCGAGCTTGAAGCGGTTGGCGACGAAGAGCGTGACGCGCGAAAAATCGTCGGGAACCTGGGCGGTCAGCGGCTTGATCCAGGTGTTGAACTGCTGTTCGGGGAGCTCCTGCGCGAGCAGGTCCACGCAGGCCTGCCAGAGGCTGTCGCCCGCTTCCAGACCCGGTGCGGCTGCCAGCCTGCCGTGTTGCCCCTCGCTCATGTGCCCCGTCGCTCCTGTGGATTAGTGTTGTCGCGCGAAACGGCGCATTCTAGGTGCTAAACACCTTATCCACACAAGCGGCAGAGGCAGCAACGCGGTCTATGCACCGCGACTTGACAAGCCATCGGATTGCCGGGGGAACCCGATTCAACGATAATGCCGGGTTTTCCCGAGAACCAACATGAAACGCACCTACCAACCCTCCAAAGTGCGCCGCGCTCGTACCCACGGCTTCCTGGTCCGCATGAAGACGCGCGGTGGCCGCGCCGTCATCAACGCGCGCCGCGCCAAGGGCCGCAAGCGCCTGGCCGTCTGAGCCAGGTCCGGACCGCAAGCGCATCCGTGCGCCTGCCTGCCGTGCAGCGGCTCAAGACCCGGGCCCAGTTCGAGGCAGCGATGGCAGGCGGCACCGTCTCCCGCACCGCGCACTTCGTGCTGCATCGCGCCCCGCTCGATGCGCCGACGAACCTTCCCGACGTCGTTCCCGCCATCGGCGCTGTCGTCCCCAAGCGGTGGGCGAAGCGGGCGGTCACCCGCAACGGCATCCGGCGCCAGGTCTACACCGTGGGCGAAGCCTTCGCATCGCGCCTGCCCGCCGCCGCCCACGTGGTGCGGCTGCGGTCGGAATTCGCGCGCGCCGAATTTCCCAGCGCCTGGTCGCAGGCGCTGAAGGCGGCCGTGCGCGGCGAGCTGCACAAGCTGTTCGAGCGCGCCGCGGCGCCCGCCGTCC
>JAEZEB010000078.1 GCA_023438115.1 Pseudomonadota bacterium
CGGTACAGCCGGTGGGCCGCCGCGCATCGGTGAAGTGCCCGACCTCGATGCCGTCGACGTCGGTCATGGAAGAGCTCATGGGACGATTATGTCCGCCGGGCCCTGGGCCGGCGCAGGCGCCGCGGACGGCTGTGGCGTCAGGCCATCGCCGCCATGCGCCGGCAATGGTCGGCGCACAGGCGGCAGGCTTCGGCGCATTGCTGGCAATGGTCCTGGTCGTGGCGCGCGCATTCCTCGGCGCAGGCGGCGCAGACGTCGGCGCAGAACGCGCAGGCGCGCGGCGCGAAGTCGCTGCCGCCGGACATCAGGGCCACCGCGAGCTGGCAGGCCTGCGCGCAGTCCATGTCCAGGCCGATGCAGCGGGCCATGTGCTTGACGTCGGGCTCCTGCAGGCAGCAGGCCGCGCAGTGGTTGCAGGCCACCACGCAGTTCTGGCAGGCGGCGATGCACGCCTGGTAGTCCTCGTACTTCTCGTGCGACATGGGGCTCTCCTTGGCTGCGGCCAGTCTAGGAAGCCCTCGTGCGCCCGCGGCGCACCCGTGCAGGTGCTTACGCCTGCATGTGCCGGGTTACATGCGGCCGCGCCGCGCAGGGCTCAGCCCTTGTTGTACGACGAGAAGGTGCGGGTGCGGCCGTCCCGGAGCACGAGCAGCACGTCGTAGGGATCGCGCCGGTTGCCGTAGGCCGGGCCGTCCATGCCGGGCGAGCCGACCGGCATGCCGGGCACCGTGAGGCCGATGCCCTCCGGCTTCTGCGCGAGCAGCCGGCGGATGTCGGCGGCGGGAACGTGGCCCTCGACGGCATAACCGCCCACCAGGCCCGTGTGGCAGGAACCCAGGCGCTGGGGGATGCCCAGCTTCGCGCGCATCGCGGCGTTGCCGGTTTCGTTGACCTTCACCGCGAAGCCGTGATCCTGCAGGTGCCGCACCCAGTCGCCGCAGCAGCCGCAGTTCGGGTCCTTCCAGATCTCCACCAGCACGCGCTTGCCGGCGGCCTGCTGCGCCAGCGAGGCGAAGGGAAGGGCGGCGGCGGCCAGCAGCAGCCCGCGGCGGAGGGTCGAAGTGGTGCTCATGCGGCCGATCTTAGGGCGGAGCGGCAACTCCCGGCTTGCGGCAGGACAAATCCTACAGGGGGTCCAGAAGATTCGTACGGCCCGCAATCGCTGGGCTTCCTACAGTGGGAGGCTTCGGCCCGCGAGGCCGCGCAAGTTCCGCAACGACCACCCAGAGAGGACCACAATGAACGCCGACACGTCGACCCAGAACCCGTTCCCGACCAGCGCCGAGCAGACCGGCGGCGGCAGCACCAACGGCGGGCTCAACGGCGACGCCAACCGCGTGCGCCGCATGGCGCAGAGCCTGCATGAAGCCGTCGATTCCCTGGAGCAGAAGCTGGGCGAGGGCAGCGAGCGCGTGATGAGCATGCAGCAGGAATACGGCGACATGGCCCGCGAGCAGGTGCGCAGCAACCCGCTGGCCGCCCTGGGCGTCGCCTTCGCGGCCGGTTTCATCATCGCCAAGATCCTGCGCTGAGGCGGGGCCGCGGGACGCGGCCTTCCTGCGCAGCAGCCCTCAGCGCGCGGGCGCGGGGGCAGGCAGCGGCATGCCCCGCCGCTGCAGGACCGCCCGCAGGCGGTCGGGGTAGTCGGTGATCAGCCCGTCCACGCCCCAGTCCACCAGGCGTTCCATGTCCGCCGGTTCGTTCACCGTCCACGGCACCACGCGCAGGCCCAGCGCCTGCGCTTCCTTCACGAGCGCTTCCGAGAGCGTCCCCATGCCGGGCGCCCACGTGGCACCGCCGGCGGCCTTCACCAGGCGCGGCACGCTGCCGTGGTCCTCCAGGCGCAGGCCCGCCGTCCAGGCCGGGTCCTTCACGTTGCCGCTGGTCAGGTAGGCCGTCGCGATGTGCGGGGCGCGCTGCTGCACGCGCTGCAGGCTGCGCCAGTCGAAACTCTGGATGGTGACCCGGTCGGCCAGGCCCGCCTCGGTGACCGCCTGGAGCAGGGCGTCGGTCATGGCCTCCACGGACACAGTGGCATCGGGCTGCCTGGGCGACAGCTTCGTCTCGATGTTGAAGCGCACCGGCGCGCCGCGTTCGGCCACCAGCGCGAACACCTGCGCCAGCGAAGGGATGCGCGCGCCGTCGCGCGGCTGCTGCTGCGCGAAGGTGCGGGCGTAAGGCGTTTCCGGATCGATGCGGCCGACGTCGTAGGCCTGCAGCTGCGCGAAGGTGAGGGTGCTCAGCCGCGGACCTCGCTCGGCAAGCCAGCGGCCCGAGGCGTCGCGCGTGATCGCCGGGTTCAGCGTGGGATCGTGCGAGACCACCAGCACGCCGTCGCCGGTGACACCCACGTCGAGCTCCAGCGTGCTCACGCCGAGGTCCAGGGCGCGCGCAAAGGCGGGCAGTGTGTTCTCGGGTTCGAGCCCGCGCGCGCCGCGGTGGCCCTGGAGGTCGAAGGCGCCGGCGGCGCCGGCCAGCAGCGCGAGCAGCAGCGCCGTGGTGGTCGGAAGGAAGCGCATCGCCCGATGATGCCACCGCGCCTGCGTCGCCTCGGTGACGCCCGTGGGGCTTCCCCCCATGACCGGCGGGCGCGGCTTCGCTATGGTCGGCCGCTGGATTCGAGAAGCCTCATGGATCGCCCGCACCACCCGTTCTGGCCCAAGCGCCTGCCCCGCGCCCTCACACCCCCCGCCACCTCGCTGTGGGACAACCTCGCCATCAGCGCCCGCCGCTACCCGTCCCGCTCCGCCATCGTGTTCTTCGGCCGTGCGTACGCCTATGCCGAGGTGCAGCGGCAGGCCGAGCGCCTGGCCGCGCGGCTGCACGCGCTGGGCGTGCGCAAGGGCGACCGCGTGCTGCTGGACATGCAGAACTGCCCGCAGCTGCTGATCGCGCACTTCGCCATCCTGCGTGCCAACGCGGTAGTGGTGCCGGTCAACCCGATGAACCGTGCCGAGGAATTGAAGCACTACATCCTCGATCCGGAAGCCAGGGTGGCGATCACCACAAGCGACCTGGCCCCCGAGATCGCGCGCGCCGACGCGCAGCTGCCCGCGGCCGACCGCCTCGCGCACCTGGTGGTCACGCAGTTCACCGACGCCTTCGATGCGCAGTCGCCGGAAGCGCAGGCCATGCCGCCGGCGTGGAAGGACTGGCTGCTTGCGCGCCATGACCTGCCTTCGCTGGAGAGCGGCGAGGTGATCGCCTGGTCGGAGGCGCTGGACAACGACCTGCCGCTGCCGCCGCTGGAAGTCGGGCCGGAAGACCTCGCCGTGCTGCCCTATACCAGCGGCACCACCGGCAACCCGAAGGGCTGCATGCACCCGCACCGCAGCCTGATGCACAACGCGATGGCCAGCAGCCTCTGGGGCAACGCGACGCCTGAAACCGTCACGCTGCTGGTGGTGCCCATGTTCCACATCACGGGCATGGTGAGCGTGATGCACTCGAACATCTACACGGGTTCGACGCTGGTGATGATGCCGCGCTGGGACCGCGACGTCGCCGGGCGGCTGATCTCCACGTACCGCGTGACCAACTGGACCAACATCCCCACCATGGTCATCGACCTGATGGGAAGTCCGGACTTCTCCAGCTACGACCTCTCCAGCCTGCAGTACATCGGCGGCGGCGGCGCGGCGATGCCGCAGGCCGTCGCCCAGCGCCTGCAGGAGCAGTTCGGCCTGCGCTACGTGGAAGGCTACGGCCTCACGGAGACGGCCGCGCCCTCGCACAGCAACCCTCCCGACGCGCCGCGCCAGCAGTGCCTGGGCATCCCCTTCATGAGCTGCGACGCGCGCGTGATCGATCCCGAGACGCTGGCCGAGATGCCGCCGGGCGAGCAGGGCGAGATCATCGTGCACGGCCCGATGGTGTTCGACGGCTACTGGAAGCGGCCTGAGGCCACGGAAGCGGCCTTCCTCACCTTCGCCGGCAAGCGCTTCTTCCGCACCGGCGATCTCGGACGCATGGACGAGGACGGCTATTTCTTCATCACCGACCGCCTCAAGCGCATGATCAACGCGTCCGGCTTCAAGGTCTGGCCGGCGGAGGTCGAGGCGCTCATGTTCCGCCATCCCGCGGTGCAGGAGGCCTGCGTGATCGCCGCGCGCGACAGCTATCGCGGCGAGACGGTCAAGGCCGTCGTGGTGCTGCGCCCGGCGTTCCGCGGCCAGGTGAGCGAGGAGGACATCGTTGCCTGGTGCCGCCAGAACATGGCCGTTTACAAGGTGCCGCGCATCGTGCAGTTCGCCGACGCCCTGCCCAGGAGCGGCAGCGGCAAGGTGATGTGGAGGGCGCTGCAGGAAGCCGAGCGCGAACGCGCCTGAGGGCGGGAACCGGCGTCGGCTGTCGGATTGTGCCTACACGGGGGCCTCGAGCGGCCGGGTAGCATTTGCTGCGCAGCCGCACCAATCGCGGCTGTTGGTATTGGATGAGACTCACGACGCCCCTGGACTCCCTGCCCTCGCAACCCCGCGCCTCCACCGGCATCGCCGGCCTGGACGACGTGCTGGGTGGCGGCCTTCCCACGAACCATGTCTACCTGGTGGAGGGCAACCCCGGGTCGGGCAAGACCACCCTCGGGCTGCACTTCCTGCTCGAAGGCGTGCGCCGCCGGGAGAAGGGCCTGTATGTCACGCTGTCGGAGACGGCGGAGGAGCTGCGCACCGTCGCCTCCTCGCACGGCTGGACCCTGGACGGCGTGGAGCTGTTCGAGCTTCTCAGCGCCGAAGGCCTGAGCCTGGACCTGCAGCAATCCATCCTCCATCCCTCGCAGATCGAGCTGGGCGAGACGGTGCGCGGCGTCATCGCCGCCGTCGAGCGCCTGCGTCCCCAGCGGGTGGTGTTCGACAGCCTGTCCGAGATGCGCCTGCTCGCGCAGGACACCCTGCGCTACCGCCGCCAGGTGCTGGCGCTGAAAAAATTCTTCGCCGACCAGGGCTGCACCGTGCTGCTGCTGGACGACCGCTCCAGCCGCGACGCCGACGAGCAGCTGCACAGCATCGCGCACGGCGTGATCAACCTGGAGCAGTCGGTGGACCAGTACGGCCCCGAGCGGCGCCGCATGCGCGTGATGAAGATGCGCGGCATCCGCTTCCGGGGTGGCGAACACGATTTCGTGCTGGACACCGGCGGCCTGTCCGTCTTCCCGCGCCTGGTGGCGGCGGAACACCGCATGGACGCGGAGCACAGCGTCGTCGGCAGCGGCGTCGAGAAGCTCGACGCGCTCATGGGCGGCGGCCTGGCTCGCGGCAGCAACGTGCTGTTCAACGGTCCTTCCGGCGTCGGCAAGACCACCACCGCCATGGTGTGCGCGCTGTCCGCGTTGCGCCGCGGCGAACGCGTCGTCTACTACCTGTTCGACGAAGGGCTGTCGACGCTGCTGGTGCGCGGCAAGGCCCTGGGCCTGGACCTGGAGCCTTTCCTGCGCAGCGGCGACCTCAGCGTGGTGACGCTCGACCCGGCGGAAGTCTCGCCCGGCGAGTTTGCGCACATGGCGCGCCACGCCGTGGAGGATGCGGGCGCGCAGATGGTCGTGATCGACAGCCTCAACGCGTACCTTCAGGCGATGCCGGGCAGCAAGTACCTGATGCTGCAGATGCACGAGCTGCTCACCTACCTGAACCACCGCAACGTGGTGACGATCCTGATCCTCGGGCAGCACGGCTTGCTCGGCGAACTGCGCGCGGACATCGACATGAGCTACCTGGCCGACGCCATCCTGCTGTTCCGCTTCTTCGAGGCCCGCGGCCACCTGCTGAAGGCCGTCTCCATGGTCAAGAGCCGCACGAACCGGCACGAGCAGACCATCCGCGAATTCCGCCTGGGCTCCGGCGGCCTGGAAGTGGGCGAGGCGCTGACCGACTTCGAGGGCGTGCTGGCCGGCGTGACCGCCTATCGCGGCAGCCACGCGCTGCTGGGCGACGCGAGCGTGGCCCGGTCATGAACGAACTGCGCGTGCTGATCCACGCTCCCCACGGGCGCGACGGCTCCGTGGTGCAGTCGGTGCTGTCCGCGCAGGGCATCGGCTCCCTGATCTGCACCGGCCAGCAGGACCTGATGCGGGCCCTGCGCGAAGGCGCGGCGGCGGTGATCCTCACCGAGGAGGCGCTGCCGCCGCTGCTGGCCGACGACGGCCTGCGCGAATGGCTGCAGGCGCAGCCGCCCTGGTCGGATTTTCCCTTCGTGGTGCTCGCATCGCGCCGGGAGCGGCGGCGGCCCGACCAGGATTTCCGGTCCCTGCACCGCCTGGGCAACCTGGTGCTGCTGGAGCGGCCGCTGAACGCCGAATCGCTGGCGAGCGCCGCGGAATCCGCCGTACGCGCGCGCCGGCGCCAGTACGCGGCGCGCGAGCACCTCGAGGAGATCAAGCGCACGCGCGGCGAGCTCGAGCGCCTGAACCGCGAGCTCGAGGACCGCATCCTCAAGCGCACCAAGGAGCTCGCGAGCGCCAACGACCGCCTGATGAAGGAGATCAACGAGCGCGAGCGCGCGCAGGCGGCGCTCACGCAGGTGCAGAAGATGGAGGCGATCGGCCGCCTGACCGGCGGCATCGCGCACGACTTCAACAACCTGCTGCACGTGGTCAACATGAACCTCGAGCTGGTCTCCCTCTACGCGAAGGAGGAGAAGGTCAAGCCGGTGGTGGACCGCGCCAAGAGCGCGGCGCGGCGCGGCGCGCGGCTGACCAACCAACTGCTGTCCTTCGCCCGCAGCCAGTCGCTGCTGCCCAAGGTGACGCGCGTGAACCAGCTGATCCTGGGCATGAAGGACCTGCTGGAGATCTCCGTCGGCTCGGGCATCGAGGTGGAGCTGGACCTGTGCGAGGAAGACGCCACCGTGGTGCTCGATCCCGGCCAGCTCGAGATGGCGATCCTCAACCTGGCCGTGAACTCGCGCGATGCCATGCCCGAAGGCGGCAAGCTGCGCATCGCGACCGGCACCCGCTTCCTCGATGAGGACCGCGACCTGCCCGAGGGCGACTACGTGGTGCTGACCGTCAGCGACACGGGCGCGGGCATCCCGGCCGGCATCCTCACCAAGGTGTTCGATCCCTTCTTCACCACCAAGCCGGTGGGCCGCGGCACCGGCCTGGGGCTGAGCCAGGTGTACGGCTTCGCCCGCCAGTCCGGCGGCCTGGCGCGGATCCGCAGCGAGGAAGGCCAGGGCACCTCGGTGGACATGGTGTTCCCGCAGGCCGACGAGGAAGCCGACGAGGTTGCCGTGGTGCGGCAGCAGCCCGCAGTACCGGCGGTCGCCGGCTCCTGCCACATCCTCGTGGTGGAAGACGATCCCGACGTGCGCCGCGTGATCGTCGAATGCCTCAGCCTCATCGGCTACCGCGTCACCGAAGCGGCCAACGGCACCGAGGCGCTCACCTCGCTGGCGGCCGTGCGGCCGGACCTGCTGGTGGTGGACTACGCGATGCCCGACATGACCGGCGCCGAGGTGATCTCCGAGGCGCGCAAGATGGTCGGTGACGTCCCGGTCATCCTGGCCACGGGCTATGCCGACATGGCCGCCGTGGAGCGGCTCGCCGGCAAGCCGCGCATCCTGCGCAAGCCCTTCGACATCGCGCAGCTGGGCGACGCGGTGAGCGCCGCGCTCGAGGCCGCGCGCGAGAAGGCGGAAGAGGGCAGTGTCTGAGCGCTCAGCGCTTCTTCATCAACATGCTGCCGATCGCCAGCCCCAGCGCGAAGCAGGCGTAGACGTTCACCATTTCCGGCCGCCCGAGCCGGTGCTCGAAGCCCGGCGTGAGGCGCTTGGGCGTGAGCTGGTAGTCCACGAAGCTCGCGGCGCTGGCCGCCACGATGGCGCCGGCCGCGGCGGGCAGGGGCTTCTTCGCTTCCTGGCGTGCGCCCCAGGCCCTGGCGTGCAGCGTGCCCCAGAAGATCGAGGCGGCGTGGTGGATCAGATAGCCGGTGGCGGTGTAGAGCGGCCGCGGCTCGTCCTCGCGCAGCGCGCGGTCGCCGAAGATCCAGTGGCTCACGGCGTTCAGGGGCGCGGCCGGTTCGCGGCGGCGGCCGCCCGCAAGCACCAGGTAGGCGCCGGAGAGGATGCTCGCGAGGCTGCCGGACACGAGTCCCTCGCGCAGTGCTTGTTTCCACGTGATCATCGGGCAAGTCTAGGCAGGCGCGGGTCGCGGCGGGCCCTGGGCTCTCAAAGGGTAACGGCCCGGCCCCAACTTCGGCCGCAGGCTCGCCTACACTCGTCTTCATGCGCGTGCTGCTCACCGGTGCCACGGGTTTCATCGGCCGCGCCGTCGCCCAGGCGCTGCGGCAGCGCGGGCACGCGGTGGTGCAGGTCATGCGCAGGCCCCGCCCCGGCGATGCCGACGTGGTGCAGGCCGACTTCGCCGCCGTGCCGCCGCGCGACTGGTGGGTTCCGCGCCTGGCGGGCATCGACGTCGTCGTCAACGCCGTCGGCATCCTGCGCGAGCAGGGCAGCCAGGGTTTCGAGGCCTTGCACACGCGCGCGCCGGTGGAGCTGTTCCACGCGTGTGCCGATGCCGGCGTCGGCGCCGTCGTGCAGGTCTCGGCCCTCGGCGCCGACGCCGGCGCGCGCTCCGCCTACCACCTCAGCAAGAAGGCGGCCGACGACGTGCTGCGCGCGCTGCCGCTGCGCGGCGCCATCGTGCAGCCTTCGCTGGTCTACGGACCCGGTGGCACGAGCGCGGCACTGTTCGACAAGCTCGCCATGGCGCCGCTGCTGCCTTTCCCCGACGCGGGGCGCATGCCCGTGCAGCCCGTGCACCTGCAGGACCTCGTCGCAGGCATCGTGCGGCTGGTGGAAGAGCCGCCGCCGCGCGTCGCCACGCTGGCCTTCGCGGGGCCGCAGCCATTGCCGCTGGGCGACTACCTGGCGCAGCTGCGCGAAGCGCTGGGCGAATCGGGCCGCCAGTGGATCGTTCCCGTGCCCGCGGGCCTGTTTCGCCTGGCCGCCGGTGCTGCGGGCCGCCTGCCCGGCAGCATGCTGGACCGCGAGACGGCCGACATGCTGCTGGCCGGCAACGCCACGCCGGACAACGCGCTGCCGGCGCTGCTGGGACGCGAGCCGAGGGAGCCACGCGCCTTCATCGCCCCGGCGCACCGCGAGGCGGCGCGGCGTGCCGCGGTGCTCGATCTGTGGCTGCCAGTGCTGCGCGTCGCGCTGGCGCTGATGTGGATCTGGACCGCGATCGTTTCCTTCGGCCTGTACCCGGTCGAGGGTAGTTACGCATTGCTGGCGCGCGTGGGGCTGCACGGTGCGCTGGCGGCGGTCGCCTTGTACGGCGCGGCGCTGCTGGACCTCGCGCTCGGCGTGCTGACGCTGGCCGCACCCGCGCGCCGGCGCCGCCCGGTGTGGCTCGCGCAACTCGCGCTGGTGGGCGGCTACACGGTGCTCATCACGCTGTTCCTCCCCGAGCAGTGGCTGCATCCGTACGGGCCGGTCTCCAAGAACCTGCCGATCCTGGCCACGATCGCCCTGCTGTGGGCGCTGGAGCCGCCCGCGCGGCGGGAGCGCTGATGGACTACCTCGTGCTCAAGTGGGTGCACATCCTGTCGTCGACCATCCTGTTCGGCGCGGGCGTGGGCTCCGCCTTCCACATGTTCGTGAGCACGCTGCGGCGTGAAGTGGACGGCATGGCCAACGCCACCCGCAACGTGGTGATCGCCGACTGGCTGCTCACCACGCCCACCGCCATCCTGCAGCCGGTGACGGGGCTCTGGCTGGTGCACAAGATGCAGCTGCCGTGGTCCACGCCCTGGGTGGCGTGGTCGCTGGGGCTCTACGCGGTGGCGATCGCCTGCTGGCTGCCCGTGGTCTGGATGCAGATCCGGATGCGCGACCTGATGGCGCACGCGGCGCGCACGCGCGCGCCCGTGCCGGCGGCCTACGACCGCCTGTTCCACTGGTGGACGGGGCTCGGCTTCGCGGCCTTCTTCGCCTTCCTGCTGGTGTTCTGGCTGATGGTGGCCAAGCGGCTGCCCTGGACGGGATGAGACGATGGACGAACCCCTGGACTGCCTGGTGATCGGCGGCGGCGCGGCCGGCCTCACGGCCGCCGTGTACCTGGGGCGCTACCAGCGGCGCGCGCTGGTGCTGGACGACGGCGGCAGCCGGCTGCAGCGCATCCCGCGCACGCGCAACGTGCCGGGCTTCCCGGACGGCATCGAGGGCCCCGAATTGCTGGAGCGCATGCGTGCGCACGCGGCGAAGTACGGCGTGCGCACGGTGAACACGCGCGTGCAGCGGCTGGACCGCCTTCCCGCGGGCGGCTTCGCCGCCGAGAGTCCGGAGGGGCGCTGGAAGGCGCGCTTCATCCTGCTTTGCACGGGCGCGCGCGACGTCGAGCCCGAGATCGACGGCATCCAGGACGCGATGCGGGCCGGGCAGGTGCGCTACTGCCCGATCTGCGACGGCTTCGAGACCCAGGGCCAGCGCGTGGCCGTGCTGGGGCGCGCGGGGCACGGGCTGCGCGAATCGCTCTTCATCGCCAACTGGGGCAACCAGGTGACCTGGCTCGCGATGGCCACGCACGACGAGGTGGACGCGGCCGACCTCGCGCGCCTGCGCGAGGCGGGCGTGCGTATCGCCGAAAGCCCGCCCCACTGCATCGAGTGCGGCGTGGACGGCGCGGGCGTGCGGGTGGAACTGCAAAGCGGGCAGGTGCTGGAGTTCGACACGCTCTATCCCGCGCTGGGACTGGTGCACGCCTGCGACCTCGCGACGGCGCTGGGCGCGCGGGCGCGCGCCGACGGCCAGCTGGAAGTGGACTCGCACCAGCAGACTTCCGTGGACGGCCTCTACGTCGCGGGCGACGTCGCGGTGGACCTCAACCAGATCGCCGTGGCGGCGGGACACGCGGCGATCGCGACGACGGCGATCCACAACCGCCTGTAGGCGTACCATCCGGCGGCAAACGCCAGGAGAACGCCGTGAAGATCACCCGCGTCGAACCCTTCATCCTCCACGTGCCCGTCACGGGCTCGCAGATCGCCGACAGCACGCACAGCATCACGCACTGGGGCGTGGTCGGCGCGCGCATCGACACCGACACCGGCCTCTCCGGCTACGGATTCACCGGCACGCATGCGCACCTGCCCGGCGACCAGCTGGTCACGCGCTGCATCGCCACCTGCCATGCACCGCTGCTGCTGGGCGAGGATCCGCGCGAGACGCAGAAGCTGTGGCACAAGCTCGCGCGCAACCCCGCGCTGCAATGGATAGGCCGCGCGGGGATCACCACGCTGTCGCAGGCCGCGATCGACGTGGCGCTGTGGGACCTGAAGGCCAAGGCGCAGGACGTGCCGCTGTGGAAGCTGCTGGGCGGACCGGTGCGCGATCGGGTGCGGGCCTACAACACCGACATCGGCTGGCTCTCGATCGCCGACGACCTGCTGGTGCAGGGCGCGCGCCAGGCGGTGGCGCAGGGCTTCACGGGCATCAAGATCAAGGTCGGCTCCACGGTGGAACGCGACCTGCGGCGGCTGGCCGCCGTGCGCGAGGCGGTCGGTCCGGACGTCACCCTTGCCGTGGACGGCAACGGCAAGTGGGACCTGGCCACCTGCCTGCGCTTCTGCCGCGGCGCCGAACCGTACGACGTGTTCTGGTTCGAGGAGCCGCTGTGGCACGACGACGTGAAGGGCCACGCGCAGCTCGCACGGGCCACGCGCATCCCGGTGGCGCTGGGCGAGCAGCTCTACACGCAGGAAGCCTTCGCCGAGTTCTTCCACCAGCAGGCGATCCACTGGGTGCAGCCGGACGTCACGCGCATGGGCGGCCTGACCGAGGTGCTGCGGGTATGCGATGCCGCGCATGCGCAGCGCCTGCCGGTGGCGCCGCACGCGGGCGACATGAGCCAGGTGCACGTGCACCTCGCGTACGCGCATCCGGCCTGCGAGGTGCTGGAGTACATCCCCTGGATCAAGGACTGTTTCACCGATCCGGCCGAAGTGGTGGACGGCTTCTTCCGCCTGCCGCGGCAACCCGGCGCGGGAACGACGCCCACGCCGCAAGCCTGGGAACGGCTGCGCCGGCCCGTCGCCTGACATGGGCCTGCTCACGCCGACCAACGCGGAACTCGGCCGGCCGGCCGCGCCCTGGCGCCGGCGCCTGCACGAGGTGATCTTCGAGTCGGAGACGCCGGCGGGTCGCCGGTTCGACAAGTGGATCGTCGCGGCCATCCTGGTGAGCGTCACCGTGGTGGTGATCGAAAGCGTGCCGACGTTCCGGCTGCGCTTGGGCGGCACGCTGAAGGGCATCGAGTGGTTCTTCACGCTGCTCTTCACCGTGGAATACCTCGCGCGGCTCGCCGCCGTGCGCAACCAGCTCCGCTACGCCTTCAGCTTCTTCGGCATCGTCGACCTGCTGTCGGTGCTGCCGACCTGGCTGGCGATCTTCTTCCCCGAGGCGCACGCGCTGATCGACGTGCGCATCCTGCGGCTGCTGCGCATCTTCCGGATCTTCAAGCTGGCCGACTACCTGGTGGAGTACCAGCTGCTCGCCGAAGCCCTGGCGGCCAGCCGGCGCAAGATCCTGGTGTTCCTGTCGGCCGTGATCATGGTGGTGCTGGTCATGGGCACGCTGCTGTACGTGGTGGAAGGGCCCGCCAACGGCTTCGTCGACATCCCCACCTCCGTGTACTGGGCGGTCACCACCATCACCACGGTCGGCTTCGGCGACATCACGCCCAGGACGGACGTGGGCCGCTTCATCGCCTCGTGCTGCATGCTGATCGGCTGGGGGACGCTGGCCGTTCCCACGGGCATCTTCACGGCCGAGATCACCGCGCGGCGCCACCTGCGGCCGCTCGTGGCGCCGCGCACCTGCGAGGCCTGCGGAACGGCCGGCTACGGGCCGGAGGCGCGCTACTGCCAGATGTGCGGCACGGCGCTCGCCCCGCCGGCGAGGGAAAACACCCAGACGCCGCCGCCGGCGGCGCGCTAACTTGGCGCTCCCCTTCTGCGGGAGACCGCCATGCGTGCATTCGTGCTGATCGCCGGCCTCGTCGTGGCCGGCAGTGCCTGGGCCCACAACTGCCCCAACGAGATGAAGGCCATCGACGCCAAGCTGGCGACCAAGCCGTCGCTGTCGCCGGACGTCGCGGACAAGGTGGCCAAGCTGCGCGGCAGCGGCGAGGCGCACCACAAGGCCGGGCGCCACGACGAGTCGATGAAGGACCTGGCGGAGGCGAAGAAGCTGCTGGGGATCTGAGCCCGGCCTACGCGATGTCCGCGCCGCGCTGCGCGAGCAGCGCGCGCAGCACCGAGCGGTGGCAACGCTGCTCGTCTTCGCAATAGCAGCCGACGGCGAAGGCCGCCTGGTGCGACAGCGCCGCCAGCGCATCCAGCAGGTGGCTGGCGTCGGGCTGCTTCATCTCGGCCTCGAACTTGCGCTTGAACGCCGCCCATTCCTTGTCGGTTTCCGCGGCGCGGCCTTCGGCCATGAGGTCGGCGCTGGGCGACAGGTTGGGCAACCACACGTCGTAGAAATCGCGCGGCGCGAATTCTTCCTTGGGCACGCCCCGCGGCGGCCGCCGCACGGTGCCCAGGCGCAGGCCTTCGCCGGGCGCGCGCGGGGTGCCGAGGCGGACGATGCGAACGGGCATGCGGATAGCGTACGCCTAATCCGCGGCCAGGCCCAGCGCGCCGGCCACGATGCCGTGCAGCTGCGCGGTGGTGGCACTCTTGGACACGGTGGGGTGGTCGCCGAACACGCCCTCGAGGTCGGTCGCTTCCTCGGGCCCCACCAGCGCCGTGAGGTAGATCAGGGGGATGTGCGCGGTGGCGGGGTCCTGCGACAGCGCGAAGGCGACGTCGTCGCCGGGCATGCCCGGCATGTTGATGTCGCAGAGGATCACGCCCGGCCGCTCCTCGCGCGCCCGTTCGACGGCGCGGGCCGGATCCGTGAGGCCCACCACGCGGAAATTGGGGCCCAGCCGACCGGCGATGGCCCAGGCCACGGCCTCGTCGTCGTCGACGACCAGCACGCAGGGCTTGGCTTTCTCAGGGTCGGGCAGGTTGCGCATGCTGCACTTGGCACTTAGGGTTGCAGGGCGCAGATCATAGGCTGACCGCAGAGCCAAGGGAACTCCCTGCACACCCCCGACCCCTCGTCCAGGAGATAGTTGACATGTTTTCCACCACGATCGCGGGCAGCCTGCCCAAGCCCGGCTGGCTGGCCGAGACGCACAAGCTCTGGCCCCGCTGGCGCGCGGAGGGCGACGACCTGCGCCAGGCCAAGGCCGACGCCACCCTGCTGTGGCTCAAGCAGCAGGAAGACGCCGGGCTCGACATCCTCACCGACGGCGAGCAGTCGCGGCAGCACTTCGTGCACGGCTTCCTCGAGTGCGTCGAAGGCATCGACTTCGAGCACAAGGTGGAGATGGGCATCCGCAACGACCGCTACAAGGCGCTGGTGCCGCAGGTGGTGGGACCGCTGCGCCTGAAGGGCCGCGTGCACGCGTTCGAGGCGCGGCTGGCGCGCGCGCACACGACGCGCCGGCTCAAGTTCACGTTACCCGGTCCCATGACCATCGTCGACACGGTGGCCGACCGCCACTACGGCGACCGCGAGAAGCTCGCCTTCGCCTTCGCCGAACTCCTCAACCAGGAGGCGCACGGGCTCGAAGCCGACGGCGTGGACATCGTGCAGTTCGACGAGCCGGCCTTCAACGTCTACATGCGCGATGCGGCCGACTGGGGCGTGCGCGCGGTGGAACGCGCCGCGCGCGGCCTCACGTGCACCACCGCCGTCCACATCTGCTACGGCTACGGCATCCAGGCCAACAACGACTGGAAGAAGACGCTGGGCGAGGAGTGGCGGCAGTACGAGCAGGTCTTCCCCGCGCTCGCCGCCAGCCGGATCGACCAGGTGAGCCTGGAGTGCTACCACTCGCACGTGCCGCCGGACCTGATGGCCTTGCTCAAGGGCAAGGACGTGATGGTCGGCGTGATCGACGTCGCGAGCGAGGTCGTGGAGACGCCGGAGCAGGTGGCCGACACGATAGGCCGCGCGCTGCAGTTCGTCGCCCGCGAGCGGCTGCTGCCTTGCACTAACTGCGGCATGGCGCCCATGGACCGCGACGTGGCGCTGCGCAAGCTGCAGGCGCTCGCGCAGGGCGCGGAGCTGGCGCGACGGCGTTACGGCTGAGCCTGCGCCCGCGCCCTGTCGGACCTGTCCGACGTGGCGCAGGGCAAATCCTCGCCGCGCTGTCCGCATCGGCCTACACGGCGGCGCCCCGGCCCTTCGGTAGAAACACAGCCGTTGCCCTGGAGCTCCACATGAAGACGAGTGCACGTACCGCACGGCTGGTGTCGGGCGCGGCCGCCGCGGCGGTGGCGTGCGTCGCGCTCGGGGCGGCCACCGAAGCCTGGCGCGAGCGGCGCGAGGAAGCG
>JAEZEB010000086.1 GCA_023438115.1 Pseudomonadota bacterium
CCGCGGCGCCGCGCGGCGCACGGCCGAAGCCGTGCTGGCCCTGGCCGCGCCGCGCTGAAGCGGCGTACCCAGGCTCAGTACATGAGCCGGTGCGAGCGGTCGATCACGCCGATGTCGACGAACTGCGAGCCGACGTTGCCGCCGGCGAAGTCCACCGTGTAGCCGCCCAGTTCCACGCGCAGCTGGCGCAGCGTGGCCGCCATCTTCTCGGGCGTGGGGTTCGGGCCGGCGCGGCGCAGCGCCTCCACCGCTACGCGGGCGCTCAGGTAGCCCACCAGGTGCAGCTGCGAGTGCGGCGTGTCCTTGGGCGCGTACTTGTCCATCGCCGCGTGGAACTGGCGCGTCAGGCCCGTGGTGCGGGACGACGGATTGGGCGTGACCTGCGCCAGTGCGATGCCGACCGCGGCGTCGGCGCCCGCCTTTTCCACGATTGCGCCCACCGGCACGTACGACAGGCCGTACAGCGGCGTGCTGTCGCCGGTGCCGCGCACGTCGCGCGCGAGCGAGGCGCCGCTGTTCGGCACCAGGATCATCACGTAGGCCTGCGCGCCGGAAGCCTTCAGCTGCGCGGCGGCCGGCTTGAGGTCGTCGGCTGCGGAAGGCACCGGCACGCGGCCGGTGATCGCCAGCTGCAGGCCCGGTGCCTCGGCATCGATGAACTTCATGCCGGTCTGGCCGAAGGGGATGTCCTGGTAGGCGACCGCGATGCGGCGGATGCCCAACGTGGCGAGGTGGTTCAGGATGCGCAGCACCTGCGCGTTGTCGCTGGCGTGCACGTGGAACAGCCAGGGACTGCCCGGCTCGCGCAGGGAATCGGCGCCGGGCGTCACGCCCACCACCGGCACCTTCAGGCGGTCGAGCGTCTGCGCCTTCATCAGGGCGGTCACGTTGGCGGACCCGAGCAGGTTCACGAACATCAGCGGCCGGTCGCGCTGCGCCACGGTTTCGAGCTGGCGGATGGTCTGTTCGGCCTTGTACTCGTCGTCGGCGCCGACGAAGCGGATCTGCTGGCCGTGGATGCCGCCTTCGGCGTTGACCTGGTCGAAGCAGGCCTTGGCGCCCAGGAAGTTGGCCATGCCGTTGATGGCGAGGGGACCGGAGAGGGGGCCCACCTGGGCGATCACGAGTTCAGCCCGGGCGGCGAGGGCCGCGCACGCCAGCAGGGCGGCGGCCAGGAAGCGGAAAGACAAAACGGTTCTCCTTTCGTTGTAGCTCATCCATAGAGTTACATGAAATAAACTGCACTGGAACCGCGAATTACCCTAAAGCTTGCGTTCCGGGCTTGACTGTTTTGCTTCCAAATGTTGCAGAGCATCAATGCAATAAACCACACGATGCGGCGCACAAGAAAAACGGCGCCCGCAGGCGCCGTCTTGGGGGATCCGGAGGGCCGGCGCTCAGGGCGCCAGCAGCGTGTTCAGCCGCGCGAGGTCTTCCGGCTGCAGCGTCCCGTTGGCCTGCCGCAGGCGCAGGTGCCCCAGCAGCACGTTGTAGCGGGCCGCCGCCAGGTCGCGCTTGGTCTGGAACAGCTGGCTCTGGGCGTTGAGCACGTCGATGTTGATGCGCACGCCCACCTGGTAGCCGAGGCGGTTGGCCTCCAGGGCGCTCTGGCTGGAGGCTTCGGCCGCTTCCAGCGCGCGCACCTGGCCCTGGCCGGACTGCACGCCGAAGAAGGCGGTGCGCACGGCCTGCGCCACCTGGCGCCGCGTGGCTTCCAGGTCGGCGCGCGCCTTTTCCTCCAGCGACAGCGTCTCGCGGATGCGGTTCTGCGTGGCGAAGCCGGCGAACAGGGGCAGGTTGAAGACCACGCCGATGTTGGCGCTCTTGGGCCGCGAGTCCAGCGGCGAGGCCGCCGTGCCGTTGACGTTGTTGGTGATGCCGTAGCTGGCGGTCGCGTCCAGGGTCGGCTTGTGGCCGGCCTCGGCCTTGTCGGTCTCCAGCTCCGCGATCTCCACGGCTTTCTTCGCCTGCTGGATCGCGGGGCTCGCGTCCTCCGCCGCGGCGACCCAGGCTTCCGGGTCGGCGGGTTGCGGCGCGGGCACGCGCAGCGGCGTGGCCAGCGGGCTGGGCTGGGTGTTGTTCTTGCCGACCAGGGTGTCGAGCGCCAGGCGCTTGACGCGCAGGTCGTTCTCGGCGGCGATCTCCTGCGCCAGCACCAGGTCGTAGCGGGCCTGGGCCTCGCGCGTGTCGGTGATGGTGGAGGTGCCGACCTCGAAGTTGCGGCGCGCCGAGGCGAGTTGCTCCGCGACGGCCGCCTTCTGCGCCTGCACGAAGGCCAGCGTGTCCTGCGCCGCCAGCACGTCGAAGTAGGCCTGGCTCACCCGGATCATCAGGTCCTGGCTGGCGGCCGTGAGCTGGTATTCGGCCAGCTCGATCTGGCGCTGTCCCTGGCGGTAGGTGGCCACGTTGGCCGGCCGGTACAGCGGCTGCGAGGCGCTGACGCTCGCCTGCTGCGTGGTGAAGCTGCGATCGACCGCCGGGTTGTCGTTGTCGAAGCGGCTGCGCGTGACGCCCGCCGACAGGCCCGCCTGCGGCAGGATGCCCGCGCGGGCCTGCTCGCCGCGCGCGATGTTGGCGTCGTACTGGGCCCGGGCCGACTGCCAGGCGGCGTCGTAGGCGCGCGCGGCTTCGTAAAGCTCCAGCAGGCCTTCCGCGCGCGCCGTGCCCGCGAGGGCCAGGAGCATCGCTGCCGCCAGGGGGAGAAGCCGCTTGCCTTTCATTCCGTCCGTCCTTCTCGTTTCGTTGGTCTTGTCGTCTCGTTGCACGCGCGATCAGTACCGCGGCACCTGCGGGTCGCGCTCGTGCGACCAGGCATCGATGCCGCCCGCGATATTCGCCACGTCGGTGTAGCCCTGCTGGGCCAGGAACAGCGCCACGCGCTGGCTGCGCGCCCCGTGGTGGCACAGGCAGGCGATCGGTCGGTCCTGCGGCAGTTCGGCCAGGCGCGCGGGCACCTGGTTCATCGGAATGGCCAGCACGTCGAAGTCCGCCGGCGCCACGCCGGCGAGCTGCACCTCCCAGGGCTCGCGCACGTCCAGCAGCAGCGCGCGGCCGTCCTGCGCCTGGCGCCAGGCGTCGAACTCGGAGGGGCGGACCTGCGCGATCATGGGGAGATCAGAAGCGGAAGCGCGAGGGTTCGGGGAAGTTCGCCAGGCGCGGGGCCAGCGTGTCCCAGGGCTGGCGCGTCTCGAAGGCGGCCTCGCCGGTGCGGGTGACGAAGGTGGCGCGCATCACCGGCTCGGAACCCACGCAGGCGGCCAGCCGCCCGCCCACCTTGAGCTGGTTCAGCAGTACCTGCGGGATCTCGAAGACCGAGCCGGAGAGCACGATCACGTCGAAGGGGCCTTCGGCCGGCAGGCCCTTGGCGCCGTCGCCCTCGCGCACTTCCGCGTTGCGGATGCCGGCGCGCTGCAGGTTCTCGCGGGCCATGCGGGCCAGCCCGGGTTCCAGCTCCAGGCTGATCACGCGCTGGGCGCGGCTGGCCAGCAGGGCGGCCATGTAGCCGGAGCCGGCGCCGACCTCCAGCACCTTCTCGTGGGCCTTGGGCGCGACGTCCTGCAGGATTCGCGCCTCCATCTTGGGCTCCAGCATGCACCAGCCGCGGCGCTGGGCCTCCTCGGTCGGCTCGCGCAGCGGGATCATCAGGTCGGCGAAGGCCAGGGCCCGGTGCGCGGCGGGAACGAACTCCTCGCGGCGGACCTGCGAGAGCAGGTCCAGCACCTCCACGTCGAGCACGTCCCAGGGGCGGATCTGCTGCTCGATCATGTTGAAGCGGGCGCGTTCGAAATCCATCGTGGCGGGCATTGCGTTCTCTCGTGCGGTCAGGACAAACCGTCCATTTTAGAAGCGGCGACGGGCAGGGCGCCGGCGCCGGAGCCGGAAGCCCCGCGGCGGCGCCTGAACCAGGCGACCAGGTCGTCGAGGTAGCAGTAGACCACCGGCACCACCACCAGCGTCAGCAGGGAGGAGGTGACCACCCCGCCGATGACGGCCTGGCCCATGGGCGCGCGCTGCTCCGAGCCCTCGGACAGGGCGAAGGCGAGCGGCACCATGCCGAAGATCATCGCCAGCGTGGTCATCAGGATGGGCCGCAGCCGCACGCGGGCGGCCTGCAGCAGGGCCTGCGAGCGCTCCATGCCCTGCTCGCGCATGCGGATGGCGAAATCGACCAGCAGGATGGCGTTCTTGGTCACCAGGCCCATCAGCATGACGATGCCGATCACCGAGAAGATGGACAGCGTGGAGCCGAACAGCATCAGCGCCAGGACCACGCCGATGAGCGTGAGCGGCAGCGAGGTCATCAGCGCCAGCGGCTGCACGAAGCTGCGGAACTGGCTGGCCAGGATCATGTAGATGAAGATCACGCCCATGGCCAGCGCGGAGACCGCGTAGCCGAAGGACTCCTGCATGCTCTTGGTCGAGCCGCCGAACTGGTAGCGGTAGCCGGGCGGCAGCGCGATCGCGTCCAGTTCCCTGCGGATGTCGGCGGAGATGTCGCCGGCCGGGCGGCCGAAGGCGTTGGCGTTGATCGCCACTTCGCGCGCGAGGTCGCGCCGGTTGATCTGGTTGGGGCCGGTGCCTTCGCGCACCTTCGCCACCTGGTTCAGGCGCACGATGCGCGCGCTGCCGTCGGCGTGGGTGCCGGTGGCGAAGGGCAGGCGCTCCAGGTCCTGCGGCGTGGTGCGCGCGTCGGGCGCCAGGCGCACGATGACGTCGTAGGTCTGGTCGTCGGGCGCGCGCCAGTTGCCCACGGTCTGGCCGGCGACCAGGGTGCGCAGCGAGCCGGCGATCTGCGCCACCGACAGGCCGAGGTCCGAGGCAGCTTCACGCTTGACGGCGATCTCCACCGTGGGCTTGTCGGGCTTGACGCTGGAGTCCAGGTCCACGAGGCCGGGAATGTCGCGCAGGCGCTCGGTCACCATGCGCGAGAGCCGCTCCAGCTCGTCGAGGTCGGGGCCCTGCAGCGAGAACTCGATCTGCTTGCCGCCGCCCACGGAATCGGACAGGCCCGCGTGCGTGACGGTGACGCCCGGCACCTGGCGCAGGCGATCGCGCAGCATGGCGGAGATCTGGTCGGCGCTGCGCGTGCGCTCGTGGCGGTCCACCAGCCGCACGTACACGGAGGCGTAGATCTTGCCCGCCGCCGCGCCGGTGTTGATGGTGGCGACGGTGTAGCGCACCTCCGGGAACTCGCGCAGGATCGCTTCCACCTGCTGCGCCTTGGCTTCGGTCAGTTCGAGCGAGGAGCCCACCGGCGTGTGGAAGCTCAGCGTGGTTTCCGAGTAGTCCGCCTTGGGCACGAACTCGGTCCCCAGCAGCGGCACCATGAACAGGCTGGTGACGAAGATCGCGACCGCGCCGAGCACGGTGGCGAGCCGGTGCGCCAGCGACCAGCGCAGGATGGACTGGTAGCCCTCGGCGAGACGTTCGGTCGCCGCGTCGAACCAGCCCGTTACGCGGCCCACGGTGCGGTCGTAGAAGCCGCGCGGCGCCTGGCCCTTGCGGTGCGCTTCCACCTCGGGGTCGTGCCACACGGAGGACAGCATCGGGTCCAGCGTGAAGCTCACGAACATCGAGATCAGCACCGCGGCCACGATGGTCACGCCGAACTCGTGGAAGAACTTGCCGATGATGCCGCCCATGAAGCCGATGGGCAGGAACACGGCGACGATGGAGAAGGTGGTGGCCAGCACCGCCAGGCCGATTTCCTGCGTGCCGTCCATCGCGGCCTGGAAGGGCGGCTTGCCCATCTGCACGTGCCGCACGATGTTCTCGCGCACCACGATCGCGTCGTCGATCAGCAGGCCCACGCACAGCGACAGCGCCATCAGCGTCACCATGTTGATGGAGAAGCCGAAGACGTACATGAACAGGAAGGTGCCGATCAGCGCGATCGGCAGCGTCAGCCCCGTGATGACGGTGGAACGCCAGGAGTTCAGGAACAGGAAGACGATCAGCACCGTGAGGATGGCCCCCTCGATGAGCGTCTGCCGCACGTTGTTCACCGACACGCGGATCGGCCGCGAGGCGTCGGTCACGGGCTCCAGCTTCACGCCCGCGGGCAGCTGCGCGGACATCTCCGCCAGCGTGGCCTGCAGGCCGTCGACGACGGCGATGGTGTTCTCGTCCTGCGATTTCTGCACCTGCAGCAGCAGGGTGCGCCGGCCGTTGTGGAGGGCCAGGCTCTCGACCTCCTGGGCGCCGTCGGCGACGCGCGCGACCTGGTGCAGGCGCACCGGCGAACCGTTGCGTCGCGCGACGATGATCTGCGCGAAATCCTCCGGCCGCTGCATGCGGGCGTCGACCTGCACCACGCGATCCTGCGCCAGCGAACGGATGGCACCCACGGGCGCGTCCTGGTTCTCGCTACGCACCGCGTCCACCACCTGGTCCGCCGTGACGCCCAGTGCTTCCATCGCGGCCGGGTCGAGATAGAGGTTGATCTCGCGCCGCGTGCCACCCACCAGGGTGACCGAGCCGACGCCGCGCACGTTCTCCAGGCGCTTCTTGAGCACCTGCTCGGCCCAGTTGGTGAGTTCCACGGGCGTGAGGGGACGCGCGCTGCCCGTCGCGTCCGGCAGCACGGCGAGGGACCACACGGGGCGGCTGGCCGGATCGAAGCGCAGCACGCGCGGGTCCTTCACCTCCTCGCGGAAGATGGGCCGGATCGCCGCCACCTTCTCGCGCACGTCCTCCGCCGCCTTGCGGCCGTCCACGTGCAGCTGGAACTCGATGATGACGACCGAGGAGCCTTCGTAGCTGCGCGAGCTGAGGGCGTTGATGCCGGCGATCGAGTTGACCGCCTCCTCGACCTTCTTGCTGACCTCGCTTTCCACCACCTCCGGCGAGGCGCCGGGATAGTCGGTCTGCACCACCACCACCGGAAAGTCGATGTTGGGGAACTGGTCGACCTTCAGCCGCTGGTAGGAGAACAGGCCCAGCACCACGATGGCGAGCATCACCATCGTGGCGAACACGGGATTCCTCAGGCTGACGCGGGTGAACCACATCTTGCGGCTAGAGCTTCGGCTCCCTCCCCCTCTGGGGGAGGGTTGGGGTGGGGGCA
>JAEZEB010000111.1 GCA_023438115.1 Pseudomonadota bacterium
GGCTTCGCCGCCGCGGGCGGCGGCGCCGGCCGGGCCGCTTGCACCACCAGCGTCCTGACCGGGGCGGGCTGCGTGTTGCGGCCGGCCGCCAGGAACTTCTGCGGGTCCTGCGGCACGCCCTGCACCAGCACCTCGAAGTGCAGGTGCGGGCCGGTGGAGCGGCCGGTGCTGCCGACCTCGGCGACCGCCTGGCCCCGCTTGACCAGGTCGCCCTTCTTCACCAGCAGCTTGGAGGCGTGGGCGTAGCGGGTGATCAGGTCGTTGCCGTGGTCGATCTCCACCATGTTGCCGTAGGCATAGTGGTTCTCCGAGTACACCACCACGCCGCCGGCGGCTGCGTAGATGGGCGTTCCAGTGTCCGCCTGGAAGTCCAGGCCGGTGTGCAGGGCCCGCTGGCCGTTGAAAGGGTCGATGCGCCAGCCGAAGTTGGAGCCGGGGGCCCCGGACTTCAGCGGGTGCTGCGTGGGCAGCATCATCTTCTTGATGCGCTGGTCGAACAGGCGCGATTCCATGACCGTGAGCAGGTCCGTGCGGGCGCCGGTGAGGCGCTCGAGGTCGTCCAGGGTGGCCTTGAGTTCCTCCATCGTGAGGTCGCGGCCCTGCACCAGGGCGCCGCCGCTGGCGTTGGCGCTCGCCAGCTTCAGTTCGGCCGGGGTCACGCCGGCGAGGCCGCCGACGCGCTCGCCGAGCGCCTCGAGCTGCACCATCTTGGCCTGGATCTCGCCCAGGCGGCGCGCCATCGCGTCGAGGTTCTCGCGCATGAAGCGGTCACGCCGCTCGAATTCGTCCTGCACGACGAAGCGCACCACGGTGCTCACCACGGGCCAGCGCTCGCGGGCGCCCTTGAGGATCACCCAGTGGTACAGCGCGGCGGCCATCAGCATCAGCAGCACCGCCGCACCGCACACCGCCAGCACCAGGCGGGTGCCGCTCAGGTGGATGGCGCGGCTGCGTGCCAGCGAGGCATCCGTGATAATGAACTGCATTCCTCTTCCCCTCGTCGTTCTCTTCCCCGCCTCATGATCCGCCGCCACCACCCGGTCAGCCTGCACCAGGCCGCCGAGGAGTCGCCCACGCTCGCCCGGCTGGCGCAACTGGCGCGCGAATCGGGCGAAAGGCTGCGGGCGATCGAGCCGTCCATCCCGCCCGGGCTGCGCGCCTCCATCCGGCCCGGCCCCATCGAAGGGACCACCTGGTGCCTGCTGGTGGAAGGCAACGCGGCGGCGGCCAAGCTGCGGCAGTTGTTGCCACTGCTGCAGCAAAAGCTCATCAGTCGCGGCTGGGAGGTTACCGCGATCCGCTTGCGGGTTGGAAGCCTGCAAAAGTAAACACCCGCCCCGCCCGTCCGTCCGTCCGGCACCGGTCGTCGAATGAAGGCCGCCCGTCACACGGGATTGGCCGGTCGTCCATCGGACCCTCAGCCCTTGTAGCCCGCGAGCTGGGGCAGCCACAGCACCAGCTGCGGGAACACCGTCACGAGCGCCAGCGCGCCCAGCATCACCAGCAGGAAGGGAAAGGCCTCGCGCAGTAGCTCGCCCATGCGGACGTTGGCGATCTTCGTCATCATGAACAGCAGCAGCCCGTAGGGCGGCGTCACCAGCCCGATCATGATGTTGAGGACCGCCATCACGCCGAAGTGCACCGGGTCGATGCCCAGCGCCGTGGCCGTGGGCAGCAGCACCGGCAGGATCACCAGGATGATCGTCGAGCCCTCCAGGAAGGCCCCGAGCACCAGCAGCAGCAGGTTGACCAGCAGCAGGAAGCCCATGGCGGACAGCTCGAGGCCCTGCAGGCTGCGGCTGAGGGTTGCGGGAATGTTCTCCGACGTGATCACGTAGTTGAAGACGAGCGCCCCGGCGATCAGCATGCCGATCGAGATGCTCATCTTCGCGCTGGTGAGCAGCGCCTCGTGGATGTCCGCCCAGCGCATGCTGCGATACAGGCCGGCCGACACCAGCAGCGCATAGGCCGCCGCGACGCCCGCCGCTTCGGTGGGCGTGGTGATGCCGCTGTACAGGCATCCCAGCAGGATCACGGGCAGCAGCAGCGCGGGGAAGGCCTCCCGCGTGATGCGCGGCATCTCGCGCAGCGGCACGGGCGCCTCCACGGGGAAGCGCCGGCGCTTCGCCAGGAAGTAGATCAGCGCCATCTGCACGGCCCCCAGCAGCAGGCCCGGAAGCACGCCGCCGATGAACAGGTAGCCGATGGACGTGCCCGAGACCAGCGCATAGAGCACCAGCGGGATCGAAGGCGGCAGGATGGGCCCGATCACGGCGGAGACGGCGCTGAGCGCGGCGGCGAAGCCGGGCGTGTAGCGGCCTTCGCGCGTCATCATGGCCTGCATCAGCTTGCCCGAGCCGGCGGCATCGGCCAGCGCGGAACCCGACATGCTGGCGAACACCACGCTTTGCAGCACGTTGACCTGCGCCAGCCCGCCGGGAAAGCGGCCGACGATGGCGTTGCAGAAGCGGAGCAGCCGCTCGAGGATGCTGCCCGTGCTCATGAAGGTCGCGGCCAGGATGAACAGCGGGATCGCCAGCAGCAGGAAGCTCGAATAGGTGCCGTTCAGCAGCTGCTCCGCCGCGGCGCCCATGTCCATGCCCTTGAGGTACAGGTACAGCACCGAGCCGGCGATCATCGCGTGGCCGACCGGCACGCCCAGCAGGCTCAGGGCGACGATGGCGACCAGCGCCAGGTGGAAGGGATTCGAGAAGTTCACAGGGCGGAGCGGGTGGCCGTCGGGTCGGGGGCGGGCGGCGCCGCGCGCAGCAGGCGCACCAGGCGGCGCAGGTTGCGGCCGATCACCGCCACGGCGAAGACCATGTAGATCGAATACATCCAGTCCATGCGCACGTGGAGGTAGGAGCTCTTCTCCACCTTCATGAAGGTGACGTAGGACCAGGAGGCGGGGATGGACATCGCGAACAGGACGATGACGGCCAGCGCCCCCACGATGCCCATGGCGCGGCGCACGCCCGGCGGCGCGCGGTCGGCCACGAAGTCGATGCGGATCTCCTCGTCGTCCTTGAGCACGAAGGCGGCGCCCCACAGCACCAGCCACAGCCAGGCCGCGAGCGAGAGCTCGGTGGTCCAGCCCACCGGCCAGTTGAAGAGGTAGCGCAGCGCGATCTGCAGCAGGAAGGCGACGAAGATCACCGCCAGCAGCAGGGCCGCGACCGCTTCCGCGAAGCGGTGCAGCCTTGCCGTCACGCGGGCCAGCACGCGGCCCGTCACTTCAGCGCGTTGATCTTGTCCAGCATGCCCGCCGGCCAGGTCTTCGCCTCGTCGGAGGCGAGGTAGATCTTCTGCGCGTGCTCTCGGAAGGCCTGGGTGTTCGGCACGTACACCTCCAGGCCCTGCTTGCGGAAGCCTTCGGCCAGTTCGGCCTCGCGCTTCTGGTGCTCCGCGGTGCTCCACGCGATGGCCTTGTCGGCCGCGGCCTGGAAGGCCCGCTGCTTCTCGGGCGTCATGCCCTGCCAGACCTTGTTGCTCACCGTCAGCACGTCGAAGCCCACCAGGTGCGAGGTCAGCACGATCTGCGACATCACCTCGTTGAACTTCATGTTCTGCACGTTGGGCAGCGGGTTGTCCTGGCCGTCGATGGCGCCGGTCTGCAGGCCGGTGTACGTCTCGGCGTAGGCCATGGGCGTGGGGTTCGCGCCGAGCGAGCGTCCGAGCAGCTGCCAGGCCTCGCCGGGCGGCATGCGCAGCTTCACGCCCGCGAGGTCGGCGGGCACGTTGATGCGCTTCTTCGGCTTGAGGCCCACGTGGCGCGTGCCGAAGAAGACCGGGCCGAGGATCTTCACCTTCAGCTGGTCCTCGGCCATCTTCTTCATCTGCGCGCCGAGGTCGCTCGCGAAGAAGGCGTTCAGGTGCGCGGCGTCGCGGAACAGGTAGGCGCTGGTCAGCAGCGACCAGGCCGGCACCTGCTTGGAGATGTCCTGCGGCGCGATGTTGCCCATCTCCAGGTTGTCGCGCTGCAGCGCCACCAGCTCCGTGCCCTGGCGGAACAGCGTGGAGTTCAGGTGCAGTTCCAGCTTGTGGTCGGCCTCCACCTCCTTCGCGAACATCCGCATCATGTCGGCGCGGATGTCCTTGTCGGAGAACACGGCGGCGAAGCGCAGCGTCTGCGGCGCCTGCGCCCGGGCGGGAAGCGCGGCGCCCGCGGCGAGCGCGGCACCGGCAGCCAGCAGCGTGCGGCGGGGGATGGAAAGCGTCATCGATGTCTCCTGTGCGTTATGGGTATGAAGATTAGCCGCTCAGCGGCCCAGGCGCTCGGCCACCGCGCGGATCGCCAGCTCGTAGCCGAAGGCGCCGAAGCCGCAGATCACGCCGGTGGCGGCGAGCGAGACCAGCGAGTCCCGGTACAGCGGCTCGCGGCGGTGGATGTTGGTGACGTGCACTTCGGCGATCGGCTGCTCCAGCGTCTTGAGCGCGTCCAGCAGCGGGATCGAGCGGAAGGACAGCCCTGCCGGATTGATCACGACGGCGGCGGCGCGCTCGCGCGCCTCCTGCACCCAGTCGACCAGCACGCCCTCGTGGTTGCTCTGGCGGAATTCGCAGGCGAAGCCCAGTTCGCCGGCCACGCGCCGGCAGCGCTCCTCCACCTCCGCGAGCGTGGTGCCGCCATAGAGGTGGGGCTCGCGCACGCCGAGGAGATTGAGGTTGGGGCCGTTGAGGATGTAGAGGGTGCCGCTCACGCGTCTGGCTTTCGGTGGAATGGAGCGGTATTCTTGGTCCACGCCAAGAAAGACTTTCCGGATCGGAAAGATGTTTCTCATCACGAAATGACCATCGCCCTGGATCGCGGACTCTCGGTGCTCGAACTGCTGGCGCGCCACCCGCAGGGACTGCCGATCTCCATGGTGGCCGCGGAGGCGGACGTGCCCCTGAGCGCCTGCCACCGCCTGCTAGCGGAACTGCAGCGGCGCGGCTACGTGCGGCAGGTGCGCAAGCAGGGCGACTACGTGCTCACCACCAAGGTGGTTTCGCTCGGGCTCGGGTTCCTGAGCAGCGGCGGCATCGTCGAAGTAGCCGAGCCCCTGCTGGAGCGGCTGGCGCAGGCCTCGGGCGAGCTGGTGCGGCTGTCGATCGTCGACGACGACCGCCTCACCTGGGTGGCCAAGGCGCAGGGCACGCGGCAGGCGGGCCTGCGCTACGACCCCGACATGGGCATGGAGGCGCGCCTGTCCTGCACGTCCTCGGGCCATGCGTGGCTGATGACGCTGAGCGACGAGCGCGCGCTGGAACTGGTCTCGCGCCAGGGCTTCGGCGCCCCCGCCGACTACGGCCCGAAGGCGCCGACCACGGTGAAGGGCCTGCTCGGTTTCCTGCACGCCGCGCGCGTGCGCGGCTACGCGATCATCGACGAGGTCTTCGCGCCGGGGATGTCCGCGATCGCGGCGCCGGTGTTCCGGCGCGGCGAGGCGATCGGCGTGATCAGCATCGCGGGTCCGCGCACGCGCCTCACGCAGCAGCGCATGCTGGAACTGGGGCCCGCGCTGCTTGCCGCGGCGGCGGAACTGGGGCCGATCAGCAGCGCGTCGTCGCTGTTCGGCCGCCCTCCCCTCGGGAAGGGCTAGTGCCTCAGTAGCGCAGTTGCCCCTGGCCGTCGATGATGGCCAGTTCGACGTACGACGAGCCGTTGTGAGAGCCCGGCGAGTACTTCGCGACGAAGCGCCCGAAGCTGATCTCGCCGGCCGCTTCCATCGCCTGGATGAAGGACTCGGTGGTGAGGTTGCGCCCGGCACGCTTGAGGCCCTCGACGAGCAGCTTCGCATGCACGAAGCCTTCGAGCTGCGAGGGCGACGGCGCCGCCTCGCTGGCCTGCTCGCGCATCAGCTTCAGGTACTCCGCCACCACGGGCACGGCGCTGTTGCGCACCGAAGGCATGATCTGCGCGAGCACGATGCCGCGCGCGCTTTCCTTCAGCCCCTGCGTGATCGCGTCCAGGCTCGCGACCGAATAGCCGTAGAAACTGGGCTTGGACCCGGCGGCGTGCATCGCCTTCACGAAGTTCGGGAAGGTGGCGCCCGCCGTTCCCATCAGCACGGCCTGCGGCTGCAGCTTGGCCGTCTCGGCGGCGGCCGCCGCGAAGTCCGGCTTCTTCGGATCGACCTTGACCTCGCCGAGGAAAGGCAGGTCCTGCGCCTTGGACGCATTGCGCAGTTCCTCCAGCAGCGCCTTGCCGAAGGGATCGTCCTGGTAGAACACCGCCACGCGCGTGATGCCGGTCTGGCGCAGCTGCGAGACGATGCGCTGCGCCTCGTTGGCGTAGCTGGCGCGCACGTGGAAGACCAGGCGGTTGAAGCGCTCGCGGAATTCGGATGCGCCCGTCACGGGACCGAACAGGACGGTCTGGGTTTCCTGCAGCAAGGGCAGGATCGCCGCGGTCTGCGCCGTCCCGGTGTTGTTGAACAGGATGAAGGCCTTGCCTTCGGAAATCAGCTTGCGGCTGTTCTCCACCGCCCGCTTGACCTCGAAGCCGTCGTCGAGCGCCGTGTAGACGATCTTGCGCCCGTGCACGCCGCCGGCGGCGTTGACGGCGTCGAAGTAGAGCCTGGCCCCATCGCCGTACTCCTGGGTCTGCGGACCCAGGGGACCGCTGAGCACGGCCGTCGTGCCGATGCGGATTTCGGTGGGGGTCACGCCGGAATCCCCGGCATGGGACACGCCCGCCACCAGCGCGAGCGCGCAAATCAGACTACGCAACATGTTCGTTCAACCCTAACGGCGCGCTTCGTCACGCGCTCTGAGACTCCCTGTTAAAAACTATAACAATCTGCAACAGAAAGGGAAGACCCGTCCGTCCAGGGGATGCCTGAACGTCAGCAATCACAAAGGTGGCAGGAGGGGGGATTGGTGCCGGTTGTCCGAATCGAACGGACGACCTACCGCTTACAAGGCGGTTGCTCTACCGACTGAGCTAAACCGGCTGCACGTCGCCGCCGCCGCGGGCGGCAACGCAGATTACTTGATCCGCTTGAGCGCCGGGCGCGGGCCGCCGGGCGGCTTGGGGGGATCTTCCGGCGGTGGCTTGCCGCCCTCGTCGCTCACGAGTTGCACCACCTTGCCCTCTTCCGCCGGGGCGGCCGGCACCTTGGAGAGGGGCGAGGGTTGCTTGGGCGCCTCTTCGGGCGTGCCGGCCACGGGCACCGGGAAGGCCATGCCCTGGCCGTTCTCGCGCGCGTAGATCGCGATCACCCGGTTGACGGGCACCATGATCTCGCGCGCACTGCCGGCGAAGCGGGCCTTGAACTCGATGAAGTCGTTGCCCAGCTTGAGCGAGCTGGTGGCGTCGTAGCTGATGTTCAGCACGATCTCGCCGTTCTTCACGTACTCCCGCGGCACCTGCACCGTCTCGTCGACGAGCACCGCCACGTACGGCGTGAAGCCGTTGTCGGTGCACCATTCGTAGAGGGCCCGGATCAGGTACGGGCGGGTCGAGGTGGATTCGAGCGCGTTCATCAAGCCCAAGGGTACTGCACCAGCCGCTGCTTACTTCCGCATCACCTTCTCGGACGGCGTCAGCGCCTCGATGTAGGCCGGGCGCGAGAAGATGCGCTCGGCGTACTTCAGCAGGGGCGCGGCGTTCTTCGACAGCTCGATGCCGTAGTAGTCCAGGCGCCAGAGCAGCGGCGCGATGGCGACGTCCAGCATGGAGAAGTTGTCGCCCAGCATGTACTTGTTCTTCAGGAACACCGGGGCCAGCTGCGTCAGGCGGTCGCGGATGTGCGAGCGCGCCTTCTCCAGCGCCTTCTCGTTGGACTTGGCCGCGCGCGACTCGAGCGTCGCCACGTGCACGAACAGCTCCTTCTCGAAGTTGAGCAGGAACAGGCGCACGCGGGCGCGGTCCACCGGATCGCCGGGCATCAGCTGCGGATGCGGGAAGCGCTCGTCGATGTACTCGTTGATGATGTTCGACTCGTACAGGATGAGGTCCCGCTCGACCAGGATGGGCACCTGGCCGTACGGGTTCATGACGTTGATGTCTTCCGGCTTGTTGTAGAGATCCACGTCGCGGATCTCGAAGTCCATGCCCTTCTCGAACAGCACGAAGCGGCAGCGATGGGAGAAGGGGCAGGTGGTTCCCGAGTACAGCACCATCATTTGGAATGTCCTTTAAAAACCAAAAAGAGTGGGCGCGGTCGCAGCCCACTCTACATCGAAGGATGCGCCTCCGGTCCGGCCGGCGCGCAATCCCGCGTCGTTACTTCACGTCTTTCCAGAAAGCCGCGTTCAGGCGCCAGAAGATGACCGTGAGCACGCCCAGGAACAGCAGGACCCAGGCACCGATGCGGATGCGCTGGTTCTGCGCCGGCTCGCCCATCCATTGCAGGTAGCCCACCAGGTCGGCGACCGCGGCGTCGTACTGCAGCGGCGTCATGGTGCCGGGGGTGACCTGCTTCCAGCCGGTGAAGACCTTCACCTCGTGGCCATGGCTCTGCACCGTGTCGAACTGCGGCTCGCGGTCGCCCTGCAGCTGCCACAGCGCGTGCGGCATGCCGACGTTGGGGAACGCCAGGTTGTTCCAGCCCGTGGGCTTCTCCGCGTCGCGGTAGAAGGTGCGCAGGAAGGTGTAGATGTAGTCCGCGCCGGTGCCGCCGTGGCCGGAGCGCGAGCGGGCGATCAGCGTCAGGTCGGGCGGCTGGGCGCCGAACCACTCCTTGGCTTCCTTGGCGTCCATGGCGGAGCGCATGGTGTCGCCCACCTTGTCGGTGCCCACCAGCAGGTTGTCCTTGATCTGCTGCTCGGAGATGCCGATGTCCTGCAGGCGGTTGAAGCGCATGAAGGCGGCGGAGTGGCAGTTCAGGCAGTAGTTGACGAACAGCTTGGCGCCGTGCTGCAGCGCGGGCAGGTCGTTGGTGCGGTCCGGCGCCTTGTCCCAGGCGATCCCGCCTTCGGCGGCTTGGGCGCCGGAGACCAGGCCCAGCGCGAGCACCACGATGGAGATGAGTTTTTTCATTTTCTTGGCACTCCTTCGTCAGTGGGCGGCGAAGGTGATGCGCTCGGGCACCGGCTTGAACCGGCCGAGGCGGCTCCACCACGGCATCAGCAGGAAGAAGCCGAAGTAGTAGAGGGTGCCGACCTGCGCGATGAGGGTCTTGATGTCCGACGGCGCCTGGATGCCCAGGTAGCCCAGGACGAAGAACCACACGACGAAGATGCCGTACACCCACTTGTGCCAGCCCGGACGGTAGCGGATCGAGCGCACGGGGCTCTTGTCCAGCCAGGGCAGGAAGAACAGGATCAGGACGGACACGCCCATCACCACCACGCCCCAGAACTTGGCGTCGAAGACCTTCAGCAGCAGGATGGCGACGGCGGCGGCGACCAGCACGGCCACGCGCGTCATCATGGACATGCGGCCCTTCACGAACATGAACAGCGCGCCGGCGGCGACGAGCACCGCGAACACGGTGGTCATGATGTCGGTGGTGGCCCGCAGCATCGAGTAGAACGGCGTGAAGTACCAGACCGGCGCGATGTGCGCGGGGGTCTTCAGCGGGTCGGCCGGAATGAAGTTGTTGTACTCCAGGAAGTAGCCGCCCAGTTCCGGCGCGAAGAAGATGATCGCGCTGAACACCATCAGGAACACGCCCACGCCCACCATGTCGTGCACGGTGTAGTACGGGTGGAAGGGGATGCCGTCCACCGGGTGGCCGTTGGCGTCCTTGGGCTGGTCCTTGGCCTTGATGTCGATGCCGTCGGGGTTGTTGGAACCCACGTCGTGCAGCGCCAGCAGGTGGGCGACGACCAGGCCGATCAGCACCAGCGGGATCGCGATCACGTGGAAGCTGAAGAAGCGGTTCAGCGTGGCGTCGGACACCACGTAGTCGCCGCGGATCATCAGCGCCAGGTCGGGACCGATGAAGGGGATCGCGGCGAACAGGTTCACGATCACCTGGGCGCCCCAGTAGGACATCTGGCCCCAGGGCAGCAGGTAGCCGAAGAAGGCCTCGGCCATCAGCATCAGGAAGATCAGGCAGCCGAAGATCCACACCAGCTCGCGCGGCTTGCGGTAGCTGCCGTAGATCAGCGCCTTGAACATGTGCAGGTACACCACGACGAAGAACGCCGAGGCGCCCGTGGAGTGCATGTAGCGGATCAGCCAGCCCCAGGGCACGTCGCGCATGATGTACTCGACAGAGGCGAAGGCGGTCTGCGCGTCCGGCTTGTAGTGCATCACCAGGAAGATGCCGGTGACGATCTGGATCACCAGCACCAGCAGCGCCAGCGAGCCGAAGAAGTACCAGGCGTTGAAGTTCTTCGGAGCGTAGTACTCCGACATGTGGACCTTGTACGCGTCGTACGCCGTCGGGAACCGGTTGTTCAGCCAGTTGTTCAGCTTGGCGCCGGCGCTGGCGTTCGGGGAGATTTCCGTGAATTCAGCCATGGCGTCCTCAGGCCTTCTTGTCTTCGCCGATCAGCAGGCGCGTGTCCGACAGGTACATGTGCGGAGGCACTTCCAGGTTGTCGGGCGCGGGCTTGTTCTTGTAGACGCGGCCGGCCAGGTCGAAGGTCGAGCCGTGGCAGGGGCACAGGAAGCCGCCCTGCCAGTCGTCCGGCAGCGAGGGCTGCGGGCCGGCGGCCAGCTTGTCGGTGGGCGAGCAACCCAGGTGCGAGCAGATGCCCACGGCGACGAAGACCTCGGGCTTGATCGAGCGGTGTTCGTTGCGCGCGTACTCCGGCGTCGGGTAGGCGGTGCGCTCCGACTGCGGGTCGGCCAGCTGGCCATCGAGCTTGGGCAGTTCGGCGACCTGTTCCGGCGTGCGGCGCAGGATCCAGACCGGCTTGCCGCGCCATTCGACCGTCATCTTCTCGCCGGGACGCAGCGCGGAGATGTCGACTTCGACGGGAGCGCCGGCGGCCTTGGCGCGTTCGGAGGGCTGGAAGCTGCTGACGAAGGGGACGGCAACGAAGCCTGCGCCCACCGCGCCCGCGCAACCGGACGCGATCAGCCACGTCCTCTTGCTGGCGTCGACCGTGGAGTTGCTCATGGGGTCCTCAAGGATCTCTGCTGTTTAGGGTCAACCGGCGATTGTAGCGGGTCGTGTCGGCGCAATTCCAGCCCGCCCGGCTCGGTGCATACTCCCGGCGCGCAACTGGCACGAGGAGGAATGCATGGGAAAACTGCTGAACGAGTTCCGCGAATTCGCGATCAAGGGCAACGTCGTCGATCTCGCCGTGGGCGTGATCATCGGGGCGGCCTTCAGCAAGATCGTCGATTCGCTGGTGGGCGACGTCGTGATGCCGCTGGTCGGCCGCATCGTGGGCCGGCTCGATTTCTCCCAGAACTTCTGGGTGCTGGGCGAGGTGCCCGCCGGCACGGCGATGACGCTGGAGGCGCTGAAGGCGGCCGGCGTGCCCGTGGTGGCCTGGGGCAACTTCATCACCGTGGCCGTCAACTTCCTGATCCTGGCCTTCGTGATCTTCCTGATGGTCAAGCAGGTCAACCGGCTGCGCCGCATGACCGCGCCGCCGCAGGCCGCCGCCGAACCGGCGCCGCCGCCGGAGGACGTGCTGCTGCTGCGGGAAATCCGCGACAGCCTCAAGCGCCCGTAGGCGGCCTTACGAAGAAAGGCCGCGCGCCACGCGCACGGCCTCCAGCAGGCTGGAGGCGTCCGCGCGCCCGGTTCCGGCGATGTCGAACGCCGTGCCGTGGTCCGGGCTGGTACGCACCAGCGGCAGGCCCAGGGTGACGTTCACGCCCTTTTCGACGCCCAGGTACTTCACGGGGATCAGGCCCTGGTCGTGGTACATCGCCACGACCACGTCGAACTCGCCGCGGCGCGCCCGCATGAAGACGGTGTCCGGCGCATAGGGGCCGCTCGCCTGCAGGCCTTCGGCCCGCGCCGCCGCGATCGCGGGGGCGATCACCTCGATCTCCTCGCGCCCGAAGAGGCCGCCCTCGCCCGCGTGGGGATTCAGCCCCGCCACGGCGATGCGCGGCGGCCGGCCCAGCATGGCCGCCAGCGCCCGGTGCGTGATGCGCAGCGTCTGCGATACCTGCTCGAAGGTCACGGCGTCCAGCGCATCGCGCAGGGCCACGTGGATGCTCACCAGCACCGTGCGCAGTTCGTCGTTGGCCAGCATCATCCGCACCGGCATCTGCGCCGTGGTCACGCCCGCATGCGCAGCGGCTTCGGCCTGCAGCAGCTCGGTGTGGCCCGGATAGGACAGCCCCGCGGCGGCGAGCGCCTCCTTGTGCAGGGGCGCGGTGACGACCGCCGCCACTTCGCCGCGCAGCGCCGCGCGCGCGGCCCAGAGCACCGCGTCGGCCGCGAGGCGTCCGCCC
>JAEZEB010000117.1 GCA_023438115.1 Pseudomonadota bacterium
GCGCGGCGCCGACGCGCGCGCCGTCGAAGCGCCGCGGCTCCAGTCTTTCCCACTGCCGGTGCACCGGCCGGCCGCGGCGGAAATCGTCCTCGCGCACGGCGGTGATCGCGGAGGGCCGTTGCCGCCAGACATGGTCGCGCCCGTCGCGCGCATGCCTGTGCAGGTCGTAGTGCGCGTTGGCGCGCGTCACGTAGCGCGGCGAGCTGCGGTACCAGGGCCACCACGCCTCCCCGGGCGCCAGCGGATACCAGCCGACGCCGGGCCCGGTGCCCATGCTGAAGTTGACGCCCGAGCCGCCACCGCCGAGGAACACCACCAGCGCGGGCGAATACACGGGCCGCGGGGCCATGCGTCCGGGCACCCACGCCCAGCGCGAACCCACCATCGCCCAGCGCCCGTAGTGGAAGGGCGCGAAGCCCCAGGGCGCATCGTCGATCCAGGTCCAGCCCCAGGGATCGATCCAGGACCAGTGGCCGTAGCGATACGGCGCCCAGTCCTGCGCCACCACGCGCGGATACCAGACGGTGCCGTAGTCGGCATCCTGGCTCCAGGTGCCGTGCTGGTCCAGCTCGGTCGCGCCGACGACGCCGCGCGGGACGTAGCGGCTGGCCTGCGCCTGGTCCTCGGCGCGGTTGCGCGCGGCGGCCCAGGCGCCGAATTCGTCCTGCCCCGCGCGCGGCGCATCCACCGCCGCGAGCGTGCGGCCGCCGTACGTACCCTGCTGGCCGGCGCGCAGGTGCACGGCCTGGCCGCCTTCGCCGTAGAGGACGGCCGAGCCGCTGGGGACGCTCACGCGCGTTTCGCCGCCGCGCGCATCGACGTCGACGCGGTAGTCGCCCGGCTGCAGGGCGCGCAAGGCGAGGTTGGGCGTGTCGATCTCGAAGTTCTCGCCCTGCAGCAGCTCGCGCACGCGCGCGTTGAGCGAGCCCTGCTGCAGGATGAACTGCGCGCCGTCCTCGTCGAGGTCGCTGATGCCCAGGTGACTCTGGCCGTCGAGGTGCAGCGTCGCGGTGCCCAGCTGCAGTTCGGCGCGTGCGCCGCGGTCGCTCCAGAGCCGGTCGCCGACCGTGAGCGGCCGGTTGTGCGGCAGCTCGATCCACTCCTCCTCGCCCTGCGGTGCGAAGACCACGCTGCCCTGCCGCGCGCTGACGTGCGCCACGCGGCCGGGCGGATCGGCGTCTTCCTGCGCGAACACGGAGCTCGCCAGGACCGACAGGAGCAGCGCGGCGAGCCAGGGCAGGCTGCGCCAGGACGGGCGATGGTGCATGAAGGACATGGGCGGGCGTGTGGCGGGCGTTCGATCTTCCCTCAACGCGCCAGCCTGCGCCACGCCGGTAAAGGCCGCGTAAAACCCCGCAACCGGCGAGCGCCGGCGCGCGCCGCGCGTGAATTTTCCCCGCCATGCTGCGCCGCAGCGAGTCCATCCATTTCAGGCAAAAGCGTTTCGACTTGGTGCTTCCGTGTCCCGCGCTTAGTCTGCCGCCGGGCTGGCGGACCGCTTCGCAGCCGCGCCCGGAACACGAGGAGACATGCATGGCCAAGATCCTGATGCTGGGCGCGTCCTATGGTTCGCTCCTGGCCTCCAAGCTGCTGTTCGCGGCCCACGAGGTCCACCTCGTGTGCCTGCCCGCCGAGGCGGACCTGATCAACGCGGAGGGCTTCCGCGTGCGCATGCCGGTGCGCGGACGCGCGGAGCCGGTGGAGATCGATTCGCGCCAGCTGCCCGGCAAGGTGAGCGCCGGCGGCACCGACGTGGACCCCACGGACTACGACCTCGTCGGCCTGGCGATGCAGGAGCCGCAGTACCGCTCGCCCGGGGTGCGCGAACTGCTGGCGGCCGTGGGGCTGTCGAAGGTGCCGTGCATGTCCATCATGAACATGCCGCCGCTGCCCTACCTGCGGCGCATCCCCGGCCTGGACGCGGACGGCCTGCGGCCCGCCTACACCGACGCGAGCGTGTGGGACGCCTTCGATCCCGGGCTGCTCACGCTGTGCAGCCCCGATCCGCAGGCGATCCGTCCACCGGAGGAGAAGGTCAACGTGCTGCAGGTCACGCTGCCCACCAACTTCAAGGTCGCGCGCTTCGATTCCGACAGGCACACCGCGCTGCTGCGGCAGCTCGAACAGGACGTGGACGCCGTGCGTTTCCCCGCGCCCGAAGGGCCCATCGAGCTGCCGGTGAAGCTGCGGCTGTCGCAATCCATCTTCGTGCCGCTCGCCAAGTGGTCGATGCTGCTGGCCGGCAACTACCGCTGCATCACGCCGGACGGGATGCGCACGGCGCAGGAAGCGGTGCATTCGGACCTGGCCGAATCGAGATCGGTCTACGACTTCGTGTACGACCTGTGCCTGCGCCTGGGCGCGCGCGACGCCGACCTGGTGCCTTTCGAGAAGTACGCCGCCGCCGCGCAAGGCCTCACGCGCCCGGCGTCCGCGGCGCGCGCGCTGCAGAACGGCGCGCAGAACATCGAGCGCGCCGACAAGCTGGTGCAGCTCGTGGCCCGGCAGAAGGGCCTGCGCCATCCCGCCATCGACCGCATCGTCGACCTGGTCGACGCGCGTCTGCAAGCCAACCGCGCGAAGGCGAAGCAGTAGGATCGCGGCTCCCCGTTCCAGGAAGCCGCGCATGTCCGAAGCCCTCCACGCCGTCGCCACCGCCCTCGTGCAAGCCCACCGCAGCGGCGAGGCCGCGGACGCGGCGCCGCTGGAGGGGCGCCTGTCCTCGCCCGACGAAGCCTATGCCGCGCAGGACCAGGTGGCGCGCGAACTCGGCTGGTTCGGCGCGAACGTGCCGCGGCACTGGAAGTCCGGCGGTCCTTCGCGCGATGGTGCGCTCACGCACGCGGGGCTGCCGCCGGCCAACGTGCGGCCCTCGCCCGCCGACCTGCGCAACGTACCTTTCCACCTGCGGCTGATCGAGGCGGAGGTGGCGTTGCGCCTGGCGCGCGAAGTCTCTCCGCAGGAAGCCGCGCAACTCACGCACGAAGAAGATGCTGCGGCGCTGGTCGACGGCATGGCCGTCTCCATCGAGATCGTCGATTCACGCTGGCGGCAGGCCCGTGAAGCGGGCGCGCTGCTCAAGCTCGCCGACCTGCAGTCGCACGGTGCACTGGCGCTGGGCGACTGGCAACCCTTCGTCGCGCGCGACTGGGCGCAGCAAACCTGCGTGGTCCGGATCGGCGAAGCGCCGCCGCAATCCTTCCGCGGCACGCATTCCCTGGGCGATCCCGCCTGGCTGCTGCCGATCTGGCTGCGCCACGCCACGCGCGGCGGCCGGGCCGTGCCGCGCGGCACCGTGGTGACCACGGGCACCTGGTGCGGCCTGCTCGAAGCGCGGCGCGGCGACCGCGTGCGCGCGGTGTTCGAGGGCATCGGAGAAGCCGAAGTCCAGCTCTGAGCTGCTTCAGGCCGCCAGGGCCAGCGGCGCCGCGACGCGAGTGCGCGGACGCAGCGCGATGCGCTCGGCGAGCAGTCCCTGCGCCAGCACCTCCATGCCCGCGCGGCGGGCCGCTTCCAGCAGGGTCAGGTCGATCACGTCGCGCTGCGCGTGGCTGCCGCCGAAGCGATGCGCGCCGCTGCGGATGCCGCGCAGCAGCGACACGCAGGAGGCGTAGTCGCCCTGGCCGAAGGCCTGCATGGCACGCGCTGCCGGCGAGCCGACCACCGCGGTGAAGTGCGCGTTGTCGTCGCTGCCCCGCAAGGCCTGCGCCTGCGCCGCGAGCACGCGCGCCTGCTGCGCCGAGCGGCCCGTAGCCGTGAAGGCCAGCATCATGTGCAGGTCGTTGAAGGCATAGAGCCCCGGTTCGCCGGCCTGCTGCCAGAGGTCCGCCACCGGTTCCCAGCGCCCGCCGACGTCGACGCCGCGCAACTGCAGGCGCCACAGCATGGCGGTGGCATCCACCAGGTCCAGCATCACGGCCGAGCCCGTGCCGATCGACTGGTCGTACAGGCGCAACACCTCGTCCTCACGGCCCAGTTCCAGGTGGAACAGCGCCAGGTGCCACCAGTTGTGCACGGCGAGGAAGCTCTCCGGCGCCCAGGCCTGCGCGTTCGGGGCCAGCCAGGCCACGCCGGCGCCCGGATCGTTGCGCATCTCCAGCACGTGGGCGACCGCGTGCCACGCCCAGCCGTCGCGCGGCTCCAGTTCCACGGCCTGCCGGCCCTGCCGTTCCGCCTGCGCGTAGTCGGCGCATTCCTCGAGCCCGAAGGCGTGCATGCCCAGCACCGCGTGATAGCCGGGCATGCCGCGTTGCCAGGCGGGCAGCGCGCGCGCAGGGCGATCCCGCAGCATCCGCGCATCACCGGTGAAGAAGTCGACCTGGTGCCCGGCCTGCAAGGCGAGCAGGTCCAGCGGATAGAGGAGGGTGATGTCCTCGAGCACGCGACCGGCTTCGTACCACTGCCCCCGCGCGAGCAGGCGCGCGGCCTGCAGGTGCAGGCGCTCGCGCTCGTTGGCGGGCAGAGCGGCGGCGGCTTCGCACGCATGCCGCGCCACCGCGATCCCCGAAGGCTCGGTGCCCAGCAGGTGCAGCCAGGCCCTGAGCAGGTGCGCCATGGTCATGCCGGGACTCGCGGCGATCGCCTGTTCCGCGAGCGCGACCGGGTCGCCGGTAAAGCATCTGAACTGGTCCAGGGCGGCCTGGTAGGCCGCCAGGCCTTCCGCGTCCGCGCCGGACAGCGCGAGGCCGAGTGCGTCTTTCATGGGGAGTCCTCCGGGGGGTGAATGGGGGAACGAAAGTGTCGATCCGGCCCCGCACCTACACTTAGGCCATTCCTGCAATCAACCGGTCATTCCTGCCATGTCCCGCGCGAGCGAACCCCTCACGGTGGCGCTGCTGGCCTTGCCGGAAACGACGGCCGCGACGCTGTACGGCTTCTACGACACCCTCTCCAGCGTGCGGCGCGACTGGACGCTGCTGCACGGCGGGCCGTCCGCCGATTCCCCATTCCGTCCGCTGGTGGTGAACGAGGATGGGCAGGCCTTCGACGCCGCCAACGGCGTGCGCATCACGCCGCAGTGCAGCTACGCGGGCTGCCCGCGTCCCCATGTCGTGGTGGTGCCCGACGTGCAGGTCGCGCCCGGCGACGACAGTCCCTCGTTCGCGCCGGCCGTGCAGTGGCTGCTGCAGTGCCACTCGCGGGGCGCGCTGCTCGCCTCCGCCTGTTCGGGCGCCGTGGTGCTGGCCCGCACCGGCCTGCTCGACGGCCACGAAGCGACTTCGCACTGGGCCTACTGCGACTCCCTCGAACGCGCGCACCCGCACACCCGCTGGCATGCCGACCGCGGCCTGGTCAGCACGGGCGAAGGGCGGCGTATCCTCATGGCCGGCAGCGGCATCGCCTGGCACCTTCTGGCGCTCGCCCTCGTGGCCCGCTTCGCCGGACCCGACGAGGCGATGAAGGTCGCGCGCATCAACCTGATGGACCTCAACAGCACGAATCCCGCGGCCTACGCGTCGCTGATCCACGGCAGCCGTGCCGCCGACCCAGTGGTGGCGAGCTGCCAGCAATGGGTGGCGCTGCACTACGCGAGCCCTTCGCCGGTCGCGCAGATGGTGGAGCTCTCTCGCCTGCCCGAGCGCACCTTCAAGCGCCGCTTCGCGCAGGCCACGGGCATGACCCCGCTGGACTACGTGCACCACGTCCGCCTGGAGGAAGCCAAGCAGATGCTGGAAAGCGGCGCCGACTCCGTGGAGGCGATCGCCGTCGACATCGGCTACAGCGACAGCAGCTTCTTCGGCCGGCTGTTCCGTCGCAAGGTCGGCATGACGGCGGCCGAGTACCGCCGGCGCTTCGGGCGGCTGGCGCGCGAGCTGCAGCAGATGGCGGATGCGCACTGAATGACGACGGCCTCCCTGCGCCCCGCCTGGATCATGCTGCTGGTGCTGATCTCGGGCTTCGCCCTCAGCCAGGCCTTCCGCACCGCCGCCGCCGTCATGGCGCCCCCGCTGGCGCAGGCGTTCACGCTCACGCCGCAGCAGCTGGGCCTGTTCGCCGGCGCCTTCCACTTCGCCTTCGGCGCGCTGCAGCTGTTCATGGGCATGGGCATCGACGTGTGGGGGCCGCGACGCACGGTGCTGGCGGTGTTCCCGCTCACCATCGTCGGCGCCCTGCTCACCGCGAGCGCCGACTCGTACGCCGGCCTCATCGCCGGACAGGTGCTCACGGGCATAGGCTGCGCGCCGGCCTTCCTCGCGTGCACCGTGTTCATCGCGCGGCGCTTTCCCTCCGACCAGTACGCGTCGGTGAACGGCGCGGCGCTGGGAATCGGCTCGGTGGGCCTGCTGCTGACCGGCACGCCGCTCGCCTGGGTGATCGCGACGTGGGGCTGGCGCGCGGGCTTCGTCGCGCTGGCGGTGTGCGCGGCGCTGGCCTGGCTGGCGATCCTGCTGCTGGTGCGCGAGGAGGGCGAGACGCCGCCGCAGCGGCTCGACGTGTTCGCAGCGCTGCGCGGCTACGGCGAGCTGTTCCGGCTGCCGCAGACCTTCCGCATCATCGGCCTGTCGCTGTTCACCTATGCCTCCTTCCTCGCGCTGCGCGGACTGTGGCTGGGGCCGCTGCTGATCGACCGCTACGGCTTCACGCTCGTGCAGAGCGGCCACGTGGCGCTGGCGCTGTCGGTGCTGGGCATGGTCGCGCCGCCGCTGTTCGGCCGGCTGGATCCGGGCGATCCCGCGCGGCGGCGCCGCTGGATCATCGGCTATACGCTGGCCTGCGCGGCGATCTTTGGTGCGATGGCCTTGCCGCTGGGCGCCGTGCCGGAAGTGGCGCTCGCGCTGGCGATCGGCCTGGTCTCCGGCTACATGGTGATGCAGTACGCCGACGTGCGCGCGAGCTATCCCGCGCACATGACGGGCCGCGCCATGGCCGTGTTCACCATGGCGATGTTCCTGGGCGTGGCGCTGATGCAGTGGCTGACCGGCCTGGCGGCTTCGGCGGCCGCGGTCCTGGGCGTGGAAACCTACACGGCCGTGTTCGCCTCCATGGCCTTGCTGCTGGCGCTGGGCACGGCGCTCTACCGCTTCCTGCCCGGGCCCCGCCCCGGCACGCTGGCCGCCGAGCCGTCACAATCGGCGCCATGAAAATCGCGAAAGACACCGTCGTCACCCTGCAATACCGGGTGTCCGAGCCCGGCGGCAAGCTGATCGAGGCGAGCAAGACGCCCATGGTCTACCTGCACGGCGGCTACAACAACACGCTGCCCAGGATCGAGGAAGCGCTGGAAGGCAAGGAAGCGGGCCACGAGGTCACGCTCGACCTGCAGCCCGAGGATGCCTTCGGCCAGCGCGACGAATCGCTGGTGCGCGTCATTCCCAAGAGCGAATTCCCGCCCGGCGTGAAGGTCGGCGGCCAGCTCGAGGGCCGCACCGACGACGGCACGCCGCACGTGTTCCACGTCATGAAGATCAAGGGACCGGAAGTCTACCTCGACGGCAACCACCCGCTGGCCGGCAAGGCGCTGAAGTTCCACCTGAAAGTCACCGGCGTGCGGATGGCGAGCGGCGAAGAGATCGCCCACCGCCACGTCCACGGCGAGCACGGCCACCACCATTGAGGCCCGGCTTGTCGCCCCCACCTTTGTCATTGCGGCCTTGAGCCGCAATCCATGCGGGCGCGCGCACAAGCGCTGCATGGATCCCGGGTCCAGCCCGGGATGACAACCATTGAGGCTGCCCCATGACATCCCCCGTCCTCGCCGTCCGCCCGCTCGGCTTTCCCTGGGAAACCGCGGATCCCTTCCTCTTCTGCGCCTACCACGACGACGCCTATCCGCGCGGCAACGGCAGCATGGGGCCCGCGGCTTCGCTGGCGGGCCGCGAGATCGGGCAGGACTTCAGCCGCAAGGACGGCTGGAGCATGTACCACGGCGAGGACGTGCCGGGCTTTCCCGCGCATCCGCACCGCGGCTTCGAGACCGTGACCATCGTGCGCCGCGGGCTGATCGACCACAGCGACTCGCTGGGCGCGACGGCGCGCTTCGGCGGCGGCGACGTGCAGTGGGTGACCGCGGGCCGCGGCATCGTGCACTCGGAGATGTTCCCGCTGCTCAGGACCGGCGAGGACAACCCGCTGGAGCTGTTCCAGATCTGGCTGAACCTGCCCGCGCGCAGCAAGATGGCCGATCCGCACTTCACCATGTTCTGGAACGAGCAGGTGCCGCGCCGCGTGCTGCAGGACGCGCAAGGACGCTCGACCGAGGTAGCCGTGATCGCCGGCAGCTTCGGCGACCTGCAGCCGCTCGCGCCCCCGCCCGATTCCTGGGCCGCGCAGGACGATGCGGACGTCGGGATCTGGACGCTGCGCATGGAGCCCGGCGCGGGCTTCCAGCTGCCGCCCGCGCGGCTGGCCGGCACGCGCCGCACGCTCTATTTCTTCAAGGGCGGCGCCGCGATGGTGGGCGGCCAGTCCGTGCAGGGACCCGTGGCCGTTTCGCTGGACGCCGGCGTGGAAGTGGCCATCGCCGCCGGCGAGCAGGCCTGCGAATTCCTGCTGCTGCAGGGCCGCCCCATCGGCGAGCCCGTGGCGCAGTACGGCCCCTTCGTGATGAACACGCAGGCCGAGATCATGCAGGCCATGCAGGACTACCGGCGCACGCAGTTCGGCGGCTGGCGCTTCGCCGATGCGGCGCCGGTCCACGGTAGCGACCCCAGACGCTTTGCCCGCTATCCGGACGGGCGCGAGGAAACGCCCGCTTCCTGAGGCTTCCGCGGGCATTCCCGGAGCGGCTCTGCGGGGGTCCCGGTCCTATACTGGCCCGATGTCCCCGCAGTCCCCGTCCGCCCTCGATCCCGAGGAGCGCAAGCTCATCGCGTCCGCGCAGGAACGCGCGCTGTGGCTCCTGCGCGAGGGCGCTCCCCTGCGCGAGGTGCTCACGCAGCTCACCATGGCGGCCGAAGCCCTGTCCCGGGACCGCGTCGTCGCTTCCATCCTGCTGCTCGACCGCGAAGGCCTGCTGCGCAACGGCGCCTCGCCCAACCTCCCCGCGGACTACCTCGACGCCATCGACCGCCTGAAGCCCAATCCGAAGCTGGGCACCTGCGCGGCAGCGGCCGCGACCGGCGAGATCGTCGAAACGCCCAGCTTCTACGACGACGACAAATGGGCCGAACTGCGGCACCTGCCCATGGCACTGGGCTTCGTCGGCGCGTGGAGCCATCCGATCAAGTCGCCGCAGGGCGAGGTGCTCGGGACCTTCGGCACCTACTTCCGGGAGCGGCGGCTGCCCACGCCGGTGGAACGCGAAGGGGTCGCGGCGCTGGCGAGCGTGGCGGCGCAAGCGCTCGCGGAGGCGCGGCTGGCGGCCTGAGCGGCCATGCAAAAGGGCCGCTCGCGGCGGCCCTTGCTTTCTTCTTGGCGGAGGTCGCGGCTTACTTGCCGGCGACGACGCGCACCATCTCCAGGCACTTGTTCGAGTAGCCCCACTCGTTGTCGTACCAGGCCACCAGCTTGACGAAGGTGGAGTCCAGCGCGATGCCGGCGTCGGCGTCGAAGATCGACGTGCGGGCGTCGCCGCGGAAGTCGGTGGCCACCACCTTGTCTTCCGTGTAGCCCAGGATGCCCTTGAGCGCGCCCTCGCTCTGCGCCTTCATCTCGGCGCAGATCTCGGCGTACGTGGCGGGCTTGTCCAGCTCCACGGTCAGGTCCACCACCGACACGTCGGAAGTCGGCACGCGGAAGGACATGCCCGTGAGCTTCTTGTTCAGCTCGGGGATCACCACGCCCACGGCCTTGGCCGCGCCCGTCGACGACGGGATGATGTTCTCCAGGATGCCGCGGCCGCCGCGCCAGTCCTTGTTGGACGGGCCGTCCACGGTCTTCTGCGTGGCGGTGGCGGCGTGCACGGTGGTCATCAGGCCGCGCTTGATGCCCCACTTGTCGTTCATCACCTTGGCGATGGGCGCCAGGCAGTTGGTGGTGCAGGAGGCGTTGGAGATGATGTCCTCGCCCTTGTACTTGGCGTGGTTCACGCCGTACACGAACATGGGCGTGTCGTCCTTGGACGGCGCGGACATGATCACCTTCTTCGCGCCGGCCTGGATGTGCTTGTGCGCGCCGTCCTTGGTCAGGAAGATGCCGGTGGACTCGATCACCACGTCGGCGCCGATCTCGCCCCACTTCAGGTTGGCGGGGTCCTTCTCGGCCGTCAGGCGGATCTTCTTGCCGTTGACGATCAGCGTGGTGCCCTCGACGGCGACCGTGCCCTTGAAGCGGCCGTGCACGGAGTCGTACTGCAGCATGTAGGCCAGGTAGTCCGGCTCCAGC
>JAEZEB010000136.1 GCA_023438115.1 Pseudomonadota bacterium
GCGCGGCGCCCGATGCCGCCGCCGCGGCCACGCTTGCCGCCGGCCGCAGTGCGGCGGAGAACGCGGCCTGGCTGCGCGCGCAATCGCCGGACCGCCTGCTGACGGTGGTGCGCACGCGCCTCGCGCCGCTGGGCATGTCCGCGTCCAATCCGATCGCCGACGGCCACGTGGTCGCCACCGATCCGATCGCGGCCATCCGCGCAGGCAAGTACGTGCGTGTTCCGGTGCTGGCCGGCATCACGCGCGACGAGACCAAGCTCTTCCCGCAGCTGCTGGCCATCCGGCCGGCGCTGGGCGGCGTGAGCGGCCGCCTGCTGGACGATGCCGCCGTCTTCCGGCTCGCCCACGGCTACGATCCCGAGGCGGCGCCGGCCACGCGCATCGAGGACTGGGTGCCCGCCGCCTACCTGCCTGCCGACCGGCCGGAGACGGGCTTCGATGCCCGCACGCGCGAGCTGAACCGCATCTGGTTCGAGGCGATCCGCAACGACGTGCTCGATGCCGTGCGTTCGCGCCAGGACGCGGTGTGGGCCTACCGCTTCGACTGGGACGCGCTGCCGCAGCCCTTGGACACCATCTTCGGCGCGGCGCACACCTTCGACCTGCCTTTCGTGTTCGGCAACTTCGGCCCCAGCCTCTATTCGCGCTTCGCGTTCACGCGGGCCAACGAGCCGGGGCGGCTGGCGCTGTCGCAGGCCATGATGAAGTCGCTGGGCGCCTTCGCGCACGCGGGGACGCCGCAGGCCGGTGGCCAGCCTGCGTGGCCAGCGTGGCCGCAGCAGCGGGTGTTCGATGCCGAGGGAGCGCAGGCAGTCCAGCGGGTGGAGGCGGTGCGCACCGCCCCCTGAGGGCCGGGCTTCAGCGGCTGCCCGGCACGAACATGCGGGACCGGGCGGCTTGATGACGCACACGCACCCGCGTCAAGCGTGCGCCGACACGTCCGCGTACGCCGCGGCGAACACCTCGCGCGCGAAAACCTCCAGCGTCGTCGGCTGCACTTCCACCGGGCCCGCACTTGCCGCTGCCATCGGCGAGGTGGAGAGCCACAGCGCCAGGCGTTCGAGCTGGTCGGCGGCGTCGGCGGAAAAGCCCTGCGCGCGCAGCATCGCCTTGGCTTCCTCCGCGGGCGTCTGCACGTAGGGCAGGTCGGGGCGGCCGATGGAGCTACCCAGTACGGCAGCCGCTTGCGTCGGCGTCGCGGACTGCGGCGCGTGCAACAGCAGCACGCCGCTGTGGCGCGGCGTCGCGAGTTCGCGTGCGGCGACGGCCGCGACGTCGCGCGTGGCGACCATGGGGATCTGCGCATCGGGCGCCTCCATGCCGGGCAGGATGCCGGCTTCGGCGACGACGGGCGCCAGGGGCAGGAAATTGTCCATGAAGGAGCCGGGCCGCAGGTGCAGCAGGTCGATGCCGCGCAGCGCGGCGAGGCGCAGTTCCTGCGCGCGCAGGCCTTCGATCGGGCCCGTGCCTTGCGGCAGTTCGGCACCCATGCTGGAGAGGTTGACCACGCGCGGCACCTTCGCCTGGGCAAGCGCGGTGGCGATGGCGCCGCCGATGCGGTCCTGCGCCGCGCGCATGCCGGGTTCGCCGTAGCAGGGCGGGATCATGGTGTAGGCCGCGCGGGCGCCGGCGAAGGCGCCCGCCAGGAAGGCGGCATCGCCGGGATCGCCGACGGCGGTTTCGGCGCCGGCGCGAGCCAGCGGTTCGAGCGAGGCGGCGCCGCGGCCGACCACGCGGATGCGATGGCCGGCGGCAAGCAGCAGGCGGGCCAGTTGCGAGGTGACCTGGCCGTTGGAGCCGAGCAGGACGATCATGGCGATTCCTTTGGAAGGGGTGGAGGGTGCCTGCATCCTGCGCTTCGCCGCCGTATCGAAAAAGTGGCTTGGAAGAAAAGCTTTGTCCAGCGATACTGGACAAATGAACCTGGCCCGGCTGGAAGTGTTCGTCACCGTCTGTACGGCGGGCAGCTTTACGCGCGCGGCGGACCACCTCGCCATCACGAAGTCCGCTGTGAGCCAGCACGTCGCCGTGCTGGAGCGTGAACTGGGCGTGCAGCTGCTGCATCGGTCCACGCGCAGCCTCACACCGACCGAAGCCGGCAAGGCGCTGCTGGAGGAGGGCCGCGCCCTGCTGGAACAGGCGCGCAGGCTGGCCGAGCGCACGCGCCAGTCGGCGGCACGATTGACCGGCGTACTCCGCATCACCTCCGCCGAGGACATGGCCACCTGGGTCGCGCCCGTGATCGCCGAGTACGCGCGCAGCCATCCGGAGGTGCACGTGGAATATCGGCCCAGCGATCGCTTGCTGGACCTGGCCGCCGAGGGCATGGACCTGAGCCTGCGCACCACCACCGGCCGGCGCGACTCGAGCCTGCGCGCCGTGAACCTCGCGCTGTTCGACGTCTGGTGCGTGGCCTCGCCTGCGTATCTGCATGAGCGCGGCACGCCGCGCCGGCTGGCTGACCTGGCGGCCCACGACTGGATCGCCTTCACGCCCATCCCGCATCCGTGGACGGTGCCGACGCGCGACGGCAAGGAGTCCGTGCGCCTGCGGCGCGGGTTGAGCACGTCCAGCACCGCGGGCGGACGCGCGCTCGCGGTGGCCGGTGCCGGCATCTTCTCCGTCCCCAGCTTCGCGGTGGAAGCCGACATCGCGGCCGGCAAGCTGGTGCGCGTGCTGCCCTCCGCGCGGCTGCCGCAGGTCAACCTCTATGCGGCCTGGCCCGGGCGCGGCGAGCCGCCGGCGAAGACGCGCGCCTTCCTGGAACTCGCGAAGGCGCGGCTGCGCCAGGAGCGGCGCCGTCCTTCCGCCTAGGAGCGGGCTCGCCCCCGTTTCCCTGCCGCGCAGGCTCCTAGCGCTCCGGCGCGAAAGCGGATGCCCAGCCTGCGTAGGTCTTGCGCGGCGGCGCCGGGTAGTCGGATCGCGAGGTGCGGAAGCCGGCCAGCGCCAGCGACTCCGCCAGCTTGACCGCGGCGGCTACGCCGTCGACCACCGGCACCGACAGCCGCCGTGACAGTTCCGCGCACAAGGGGGCCATGCCGGCGCAGCCCAGCACGAGGGCGCCGCTGCGGTCGCGCGCCAGCGCCTCGCGCGCCGCATGCTCGATCTGTTCGAGCGCCGCACCGTCGTCCTCCAGCGCGAGCACGGGGATGTCGGTGCCGTGCACGCCGCGGCAGGTGCTCTCGAAGCCGTAGCGCTGCACCAGGCGCTCGGCCGTCACGCAGGTGCGCGTGAGCGTGGTCACCACCGAGAAGCCGGTGGCCAGCAGCGAGGCCGCATGGAACGCCGCTTCCGCGATACCCAGCACGGGGCCGTCCAGCACTTCGCGCGCGGCGTCCAGGCCGGGATCGCCGAAGCACGCGATCACCGTTGCGTCCGGCGGCGCGGCGCGCGCGAGCCAGGCCTGCTCCGCCACGCTCGCGGCGGCGAAGGCTTCCTCGTAGTGGCTCTCGATCGATGCCGGCCCGAAAGTGGGCTGCACGGCCACCACTTCGGTGCCTGCGCCCGCGGCCGCGCGCGCAGCGGCTGCGATGGTGCGCGTCATGGTGTTCGTGGTGTTCGGATTGATCAGCAGCAGCTTCATCGACGGGTCCTCGGGCGCATGCGCCGCTTTTTGGGGCCGTGGCGCGCCGAAGCGGTGCGCCCGCACGGGCGGCGTCTTCGCGTTCCAGGGGTGACGCCCGCCTTGGCACGGTCATTGCACGCACGAAGCCTGCCAGCCGCAGTACCCCATCAACCTCCCTTCCTGACGGAGTCCCCGATGCATCGGTTCGTGCTTTCCCGCCTCGTTTCCCGCACCGCCCTGGCCGCCGGCCTCTGTGCCGCGCTGCTTCCCTTCAGTACATCGGCCCAGGAGAAAGTCCTGCGCATCGCCATGACGGCCGCGGACATCCCGCGCACGCTGGGGCAACCCGACCAGGGTTTCGAGGGCAACCGCTTCACCGGCATCCCCATGTACGACGCGCTGACGCACTGGGACCTGTCGAAGGCCGACGGGCCCAGCGTGCTCGTCCCGGGCCTGGCCACTTCGTGGGCCGTCGATGCGAAGGACAAGACCAAGTGGGTCTTCAAGTTGCGTCCCGGCGTGAAGTTCCACGACGGCTCCGACTTCAACGCCGACGCCGTCGTGTGGAACGTGCGCAAGGTCCTCGACAAGGAGGCGCCGCACTTCGACCCGAGCCAGGTGGGCGTGACCGCCTCGCGCATGCCCACGCTGCGCAGCGCGCGCAAGATCGACGACCTCACGGTGGAACTGGCCACCAGCGAGCCCGACGCCTTCCTGCCCTTGAACCTGAGCAACCTGTTCATGGCCTCGCCCGCGCACTGGGAAACCAAGCTCAAGGCGGTGCCGGCTTCGGTCACCGATGCCGCGGAGCGCGCCAAGCAGGCGTGGACCGCCTTCGCCGCCGACGCGTCCGGCTCCGGGCCCTTCCGCATGACGCGCTTCGTGCCGCGCGAGCGCCTGGAGCTCGCGGCCAACAAGGCCTACTGGGATCCCAAGCGCACGCCGAAGATCGACAAGGTGGTGATGATCCCCATGCCCGAGGCCAACGCGCGCACCGCGGCGCTGCTCTCCGGCCAGGTCGACTGGATCGAGGCGCCCGCGCCCGATGCGATGCCGCAGATCCAGCAGCGCGGCTTCAAGATCTACAGCAACGCGCAGCCGCACGTGTGGCCCTGGCAGTTCTCCTTCGCCGAAGGCTCGCCCTTCCTCGACAAGCGCGTGCGCCAGGCCGCCAACCTGTGCGTGGACCGCGCGGGCCTCAAGACGATGCTGGGCGGCATGATGGCCGAGCCCAAGGGCACGGTGCCGCCCGGCCACCCGTGGTGGGGCAACCCGAAGTTCGACATCAAGTACGACGTGAAGGCCGCCCAGGCGCTGATGCAGCAGGCCGGCTTCTCGGCCTCCAAGCCGGTCAAGGTGAAGGTGCAGATCTCCGCCTCCGGCTCGGGCCAGATGCAGCCGCTGCCCATGAACGAGTTCGTGCAGCAGTCGCTCAAGCAGTGCTTCTTCGACGTGCAGTTCGACGTGATCGAGTGGAACACGCTCTTCACCAACTGGCGGCAGGGCGCCAAGCATCCCACTGCCAACGGCTCGCACGCGATCAACGTGAGCTTCGCCGCGATGGATCCGTTCTTCGCCATGGTGCGCTTCACCAGCACCAAGACCTTCCCGCCGGTGTCCAACAACTGGGGCTACTTCGGCAACGACGAGATCGACAAGCTGATCGCCGACGCGCGCAACACCTTCGACGACAAGGGCCGCGATGCCGCGCTGGCCAAGCTGCACGCGCGCATCGTCGAGGAGGCACCCTTCCTGTGGGTGGCGCACGACGTCGGCCCGCGCGCCATCAGCGCCAAGGTCAAGGGCGTGGTGCAGCCGCGCAGCTGGTTCATCGACATCGCCCCCATGACGATGGACTGAGGACGGCATGCCGGCCTACCTCCTGCGCCGCCTGCTGTACACGCTGCCCATCCTGCTGGGGGTGGCGCTGGTGTGCTTCGCCCTGGTGCACCTCGCGCCGGGCGATCCGCTGGTGTCCATCCTGCCGCCGGATGCCTCGGTGGAACTGCAGCAGCGGCTGCGGGAGCTGTACGGCTTCAACCGCTCGCTGCCGGAGCAGTTCGCGTCCTGGGTGTGGCGCGCGGTGCAAGGGGACCTGGGGACATCGATCGCCTCGGGCCGTCCGGTCACCGAGGAGGTGCTGCGCGCGGTGGTGAACACGCTGCGCCTCGCCTTGCTCGCCACGCTGATCGGCTTCGTCCTGGGCAGCCTGTTCGGCTTCGTCGCCGGCTACTTCCAGGGCTCGTGGGTCGACCGCGCCGCCTCGCTCACCTCGGTGCTGGGCGTGAGCGTTCCGCACTACTGGCTGGGCATGGTGATGGTGATCGTGTTCTCCTCGCTGCTGAACTGGCTGCCGCCGGGCGGCGCGGGGCCGGGCGGCTCGGGCGACTGGGCCTGGGATGCCGAGCACCTGCGGCACATGATCCTGCCCGCGCTGACCATGAGCGTGATCCCCATGGGCATCATCGCGCGCACGGTGCGCGCGCTGGTGGCCGAGATCCTGAACCAGGAATTCATCGTGGGCCTGCGGGCCAAGGGTCTCACGGACACGGGCATCTTCCTGCACGTGGTGAAGAACGCGGCGCCGACGGCGCTGGCGGTGATGGGCCTGCAACTCGGCTACCTGCTGGGCGGCTCCATCCTGATCGAAACCGTGTTCTCCTGGCCGGGCACCGGCTTCCTGCTGAACTCCGCCATCTTCCAGCGCGACCTGCCGCTGCTGCAGGGAACGATCCTGGTGCTGGCCGTGTTCTTCGTGCTGCTCAACCTGCTGGTGGACGTCGTGCAGACGCTGCTGGATCCGCGCATCGCGCGCGCCTGAAGGAAGGTTCCGCATGTTGCAGGCCACCGTCGAACCGCCGCTGGACCTGGCCGCCGCCGCGCCCGCGACGTCTCCGGGCTACTGGCGGACCGTGGCGCGGCGCTTCCGCGGCGAGCGCCTCGCCGTGGGCGCCGCCTGCGTGATCGTGCTGCTGCTCCTGATGGCCGTGTTCGCGCCGCTGCTGGCGCCGGCCGATCCCTATCTCGCCTCCATGCTGCGGCGGCTCAAGCCGATCGGCTTCGAGGGCCATCCGCTGGGCACCGACGAACTGGGGCGCGACATGCTCTCGCGCCTGATCGTGGGCGCGCGGCTGTCGCTCTTCATGGGCATCACGCCGGTGCTGCTGGCTTTCGTGGCGGGTTCCGCCATCGGTATCGCGGCGGGCTACGCGGGCGGCCGCGTCAACAGCGTCGTGATGCGCACCGTGGACGTGTTCTACGCCTTTCCCTCGGTGCTGCTGGCGATCGCGCTGTCGGGCGCGCTGGGCGCGGGCATGACCAACTCGCTGATCTCGCTGACCATAGTGTTCATCCCGCCGATCGCGCGCGTCGCGGAGAGCGTGACTACGCAGGTGCGCGGGCGCGACTACGTGGAAGCGGCGCGCGCATCCGGCGCCGGTGCCTTCACCATCGTGCGCGTGCACGTGCTGGGCAACGTGCTGGGGCCGATCTTCGTGTACGCGACGAGCCTGATCGCCGTGTCGATGATCCTCGCGTCGGGCCTGAGCTTCCTGGGCCTGGGCGTGAAACCGCCGGAGCCGGAGTGGGGGCTCATGCTCAACACCCTGCGCACGGCCATCTACGTGCAGCCCTGGATCGCGGCGCTGCCCGGCGTGATGATCTTCATCACCTCGGTGGCCTTCAACCTGCTGGCCGACGGCCTGCGCAACGCCATGGAGATCAAGCAATGACCCACGAGGACGTCGGCGGACCCGCGCAGCCGCTGCTGACGGTGCGCGGCCTGGTCAAGCACTTCCCGCTCAAGAAGGACGTGCTGGGCCGCGGCGGCGGCGCCGTGCGCGCGGTAGACGGCGTGGACTTCACCGTGCGAAAGGGAGAGACCCTGGGCGTGGTCGGCGAATCGGGCTGCGGCAAGTCCACCACGGCGCGCCTGCTGATGCACCTGCTGGACCCTACCGCGGGCGAGATCGTGTTCGACGGCCAGGTGGTGGGCGGCCGCGCGCTGCCGCTGAAGGCCTTCCGGCGCCAGGTGCAGATGGTGTTCCAGGACAGCTATGCCTCCCTCAATCCGCGCCTGACCATGGAAGACTCCATCGCCTTCGCGCCGCAGGTGCACGGCGTGCCGCGCGCCGAGGCCGTGGCGCGTGCGCGCGACCTGCTGGCGCGCGTGGGCCTGGAGCCGCACCGCTTCGCGGGGCGCTATCCGCACGAACTCTCGGGCGGCCAGCGCCAGCGCGTCAACATCGCGCGGGCCCTCGCGCTGCAGCCGCGGCTGGTGATCCTGGACGAGGCCGTGTCGGCCCTGGACAAGTCGGTGGAGGCGCAGGTTCTCAACCTGCTCCTGGACCTGAAGGAGGAGTTCGGCCTCACCTACGTGTTCATCAGCCACGATCTCAACGTGGTGCGCTTCATGAGCGACCGCGTGATGGTGATGTACCTCGGGCAGGTGGCGGAGCTGGGCGGCAGCGAGACGCTGTTCCGCGAACCCGCGCATCCGTACACGCGGGCGCTGCTGTCGTCCGTGCCTTCGATGGACCCGGCGCGGCGCACGGCGCAGCCGCCGCTGGCGGGCGATCCGCCGAATCCCATCGATCCGCCCGCGGGCTGCCGCTTCCACACGCGCTGCGCGTTCGCGGAGTCGATGTGTCCGCAGAAGAGTCCCGCCCTGTTGCCGGCGGCTTCTGGCCAGGAGGTCGCCTGCTGGATGCACGTGCCGGGCAGTGGCCATTCGCGCGCGCCCGCGCCCCTGCTCGCGGAGGCCGCATGACCGAGACTGCGCCCTTCGTCGACATCCGCAGCCTGCGCGTGGCCTTCACCGGCGGCAGCCGCGAGGTGCGCGCGGTGGACGGCGTCGACCTGCAGGTGCGCCGCGGCGAGGCCGTCGCGCTGATCGGCGAGTCCGGCTCGGGCAAGAGCGTCACGCTGCGCAGCCTGCTGCGCCTGCATCCGGCGCGGCGCACGCGCATGGAAGGCGAGATCCGCGTCGGTGACGTGGACGTGCTGAAGCTCGCCCCCGCCGCGCTGGCGGACTACCGCGGCCGCGTGGCTTCCATGATCTTCCAGGAGCCGCTGCTGGCCATGGACCCGGTTTACCCGGTGGGCGCGCAGATCGTGGAGGCGATCCGGCGCCACGAGCCGGTCAGCGCGGCCGAGGCCCAGGCCCGCGCGCTGCAGCTGTTCGAGCGCGTGCGCATCCCCAGCCCGGAGCGGCGGCTGCAAGCCTATCCGCACGAGATGTCCGGCGGCATGCGCCAGCGCGCCATGATCGCGCTGG
>JAEZEB010000173.1 GCA_023438115.1 Pseudomonadota bacterium
CGACCGCGGCGGCTTCGGCAAGCACGGCGGTTTCGGCGGCCAGTCCTTCGGCTCGCGCGACCGCGGCGGCCGGGACTTCGGTTCGCGCGACGCCGGCGGCCGCGCCTTCGGCCGCGGACGTCCCGCGCGCTGACCACGGCTGTGCCGTAGGACAGGAGCGCTACCTGCAGGCCGCCCCCCGGGGCGGCCTTTCTTTTGCGCGACACTCGCAGCGTGACTGCCGGGCCGACTTCCGAAACCGCGCGCCTGCTGCTGACCACCGACTGGGCCGCCACGCCGCTGGGGCCGCGCGAGGGGTGGCCGCAGGCGCTGCGCATCGCCGCCAGCATCTGCCTCGGCTCGCGCTTTCCGATGTTCGTGTGGTGGGGCGACGCGGCGATCAACATCTACAACGACGCCTACATCCCGATGCTGGGACAGCGCCACCCGCAGGCTTTCGGGGCTCCGGCCGGCCGGGTCTGGAGCGACATCTGGGACGTGGTGGGCCTGCAGCGCGAGGCCGTCATGGAACGCGGCGAGGCGACCTGGAACGAGCGCGTGCTGCTGGTGATGGAGCGCAACGGCTTCCCCGAGGAGACCTGGTTCACCTGGTCCTACAGCCCCATCCACGACGAGAACGGCCGCATCGGCGGCCTGTTCTGCGCCTGCACCGAGGAGACCGCGCGGGAGCACGCCGAGCGCGAGCGCGACCGCCTGATCCGCGTCGCGCAGGACACGGCGCGCACCCTGCACACCTGGTTCAACAACGCGCCGGGCTTCGTTGCCCTGTTGCGCGGGCCCCGCCTCGTCTTCGAGATGGTGAACCAGGCCTACTACCAGCTGGTCGGCCACCGCCGCCTGGAAGGGTTGTCGGCGTACGACGCGCTGCCCGACGTCACGGGGCAGGGTTACTTCGAGCTGCTGGAGCGCGTGTACACCTCGGGCGAGCCCTTCGTGGGCCGCGCGATGCGCATCGTTCTGCAGCCCGCGCCCGGCATGCCGCCGCTGGAGCGCTTCATCGACTTCATCTACCAGCCCGTGCGCAACGCAGACGGCACCGTCGGCGGCATCTTCGCGCAGGGGCACGACGTCACCGACCAGGTGCATGCCACGCTGGCGCTGGAGGACGCGAACCGGCGCAAGGACGAATTCCTGGCCACGCTGGCGCATGAACTGCGCAACCCGCTCGCACCGATCCGGCAGGCGGCGCTGGTGGCCAAGGCCAGTCCCGATGCAAGGCGGCAGCGCTGGGCGCTGGACGTGATCGAGCGGCAGGTGGGCCACATGGCGCTGCTGCTCGACGACCTGCTGGACGTGTCGCGCATCTCGCGCGGCAAGCTGGCGCTGCGGCCCGAGCTGGTGGAACTGCGTTCGGTCGTGGATGCGGGCGTGGAGACGGCGTGGCCGCTGCTGGAGGCGAAGAAGCATCGCCTGGACCTGCGCCTGCCGCCCGAGCCGCTGCGGCTGCTGGCCGACCCGGTGCGCATCGCGCAGGTGCTGTCGAACCTGCTGTCCAACGCGGCGAAGTACACCGATCCCGGCGGCACCATCACCGTGGAAGCGGAGGCCGCCGACGGCCAGCTCGTGCTGCGCGTGCGGGACAACGGCATCGGCCTGTCGCCCGGCGACCTGGGCGAGATCTTCGAGATTTTCTCGCAGGTGACCGCGGCGCGGCACCGCGCCGAAGGCGGACTCGGCATCGGCTTGGCGCTCAGCCGCGCGCTGGTGCAGCTGCATGGCGGCACCCTGGTGGCGGCCAGCGAAGGACCGGGCCGCGGCTCGGAGTTCACGGTGCGGCTGCCGATGCCGGCGACCGACGCGTCAGGAGCAGGACCGGCGCGTGCCGGCGCCGCCGGAGCGAAGGGCGAGCGTCGGCGGGTGCTGATCGCCGACGACAACGCGGACGCGCTGAGCACCCTCGCGACCCTGCTCGAGATGGAAGGGCACGAGGTGCACACCGCGAAGGACGGCCTGCAGGCCGTGGCGCTGGCGGAGCAGGTGCGGCCCGATGTCGCGATCCTGGACATCGGCATGCCGGGGCTCGACGGCCATGGCGCTGCGCGCAGCATCCGCGCGCAGCCCTGGGGTGCCGACGTGCTGCTGGTCGCGCTCACCGGCTGGGGCCAGGCGCACGACCAGGAGGAGGCGAAGCGCGCCGGTTTCGACCACCACTGCACCAAGCCGGTGGACGTGCCCCAGCTGCTGGTGCTGCTGGAGCCGGAACGCCTGCCGGCCGGCGCCTGAAGCTCAGGCGAGCAGCAGCCGCCCCGTGTCGGGCCAGCGGCGCTTGACGAACAGCCAGGCCACCAGGCCCACGCTCATCATGAGCAGCGAGGTGATGGCGAGCGCGCGCGTGGAGTGCATCACCAGCGGCGCGATCACGCCGGCCACCAGGCCGTTGGAGGCCGAGCCGATGAAGGCCTGCAGCGAGGACGCCATGCCGCGCCGCTGCGGGTAGAGGTCCAGCACCAGCAGCGTGACCACCGGCACCATCAGCGCCCAGCCGAAGGAGAACAGCGCGATCGGGACCAGCGCCCAGCGCGCGTCGGCGGGCAGCGCGAGGTTGGCGGCCACGTTCACCAGTGACACGCAGAACATCACGATGAAGCCGTAGCGGATCTGCCGCTTCGGCTCGATGCGCCCGGCGAGCCGTCCGCTGGTGAAGGAGCCGGCCATGATCCCGCCGATGGTGAGCATGAAGAACCAGAAGAACTGCGTGGGCGCCAGGCCCAGGTGCTCGCCCAGGAAGGCGGGCGCCGACAGCACGTAGAGGAACATGCCGTTGAAGGGGATGCCGCTGGCCAGCGCCAGCAGCAGGAAGCGCGGGCTGGAGCCGAGCTGCCAGTAGCCGCGCATGAGGTTGGGGACGTTGAAGGCTTGCCTGTGCGAGACGTGCAGCGTCTCCGGCAGCAGCCGGTAGTTGGCGATCCACAGCGCGACGCCCACGGCGGTGAGGAACCAGAAGATGCTGTGCCAGCCCAGGTGCACGAACAGCCAGCCGCCGATCACCGGCGCGATGGCCGGCGCCACGCCGAAGTAGATCGTGACCTGGCTCATGACCTTCTGCGCCTGGTCCGGCGGGAACATGTCGCGGATCACCGCGCGCGACACCACCCAGCCCGCGCCCGTGCACAAGCCCTGCACCGCGCGGAAGAAGACGAGCGTGCCGATGCTTTCGGCAAGCGCGCAGCCGGCCGACGCCACCGTGAAGACGGCGATGCCCCAGAGCACCACGGGCCGGCGGCCGAAGCTGTCGGCCAGCGCGCCATGGAACAGGTTCATGAAGGCGAAGCCGAACAGGTAGGCCGACAGCGTCTGCTGCATCTGCACCGGCGTCGCGCCCAGCTGCTGCGCCATCCCCGCGAAGGCGGGGATGTAGGTGTCGATGGAAAAGGGGCCGAGCATGCCCAGCAGGGCGAGCAGCACGGCGAGCGCCCAGCGGGGCGCGGTCCAGATCTGGTGGGCTTCGGGATTCATCGGGGCGGCGGAAGGGGACCCGCGGTTGTACCAAACCGCGGCCGTCCGCGCCCGGGTCCGCGCGCCGGCGTCACAGCCGGTCGAGCATTTCCCGGGTAACCAGCACCACGCCGCTGTCGCTGCGGTGGAAGCGCCGCGCGTCCTCCTGCGCGTCTTCGCCGATCACCGTTCCTTCCGGGATGCGGCAGCCGCGGTCGATCACCACCTTCTTCAGGCGGCTGCCGCGGCCGATCACCGTGTCGGGCATGACCACGGCTTCGTGCAAGGTGCAGCAGGACTCCACCCGCACGTTGGAGAACAGCACGGCATGGCGGATGTTCGAACCCATGACGGTGCAGCCGCCGGAGATCAGCACGTTGGCGGTCTCGCCGTTGAGGCCGTTCTCGTCGGGGACGAACTTCGCCGGCGGCAGCTGTTCCTGGTAGGTCCACACGGGCCAGGCGCGGTCGTGCAGGTCCAGCTCGGGCACGTCGCCGGCGAGGTCGAGGTTGGCGGCCCAGAAGGCGTCGACGGTGCCCACGTCGCGCCAATAGGGACGGTGGCGCGTGGACGCGGGGATGGCCGAGAGGTTGAGCGGATGCGCGAGCGCGCCGCCGTCCTTGACGATGCGGGGGATCAGGTTCTTGCCGAAATCGTGCTCGGACGATGCGTCCGCCATGTCCTGCTCGAGCAACTGGTAGAGGTACTCCGCGCCGAAGACGTAGATGCCCATGCTGCCCAGCGCCTTGTCGGGCTTGCCGGGAATGGGCGGCGGGTCCTTGGGCTTTTCGAGGAAGTCCGTGATGCGCCTGTCCTCGTCGACGTGCATCACGCCGAGGGCCGTCGCTTCCATGCGCGGCACCTCGATGCAACCCACGGTGCATTTCGCGCCGCTCTCCACGTGGTCGAGCAGCATCAGCGAATAGTCCTGCTTGTAGATGTGGTCGCCGGCGAGCACGAGGATGTATTCGGGCCCATAGGCGCGCAGGATGTCGATGTTCTGCGAGATGGCGTCCGCGGTGCCGCGGTACCAGAAGGCCTCGTCCACGCGTTGCTGGGCCGGCAGCAGGTCGATGAACTCGTTGTGCGCGCCCTGCAGGAAGTTCCAGCCACGCTGCAGGTGGCGCAGCAGCGAATGCGACTTGTATTGGGTGAGCACGCCGATGCGGCGGATGCCCGAGTTGATGCAGTTGGACAGCGCGAAATCGATGATGCGGAACTTGCCGCCGAAGTACACGGCCGGCTTGGCGCGGCGGTCGGTCAGGTCCATCAGCCGCGAGCCGCGTCCGCCGGCGAGCACCAGGCCGATGGTGCGCTTGGGCAACTCGCGCGCCAGGATCATGCGTTCCATGGCCGCGTTGGTCGTGGCCTCGCCGCCCACGGCTTCGAGGATGCTGACTTGTTCCTTCATGATGGCGGTTCCCCCTGCAAGCCCGTCCTTGACTGTCGTCCAGGGGGCCGCTCAGCCCTGTAGGACGCCACCGCTTCGCGGTGTGGCGCGGGCGACGCTGCAGTGACCTGGAGCTCGTCATCAGGGTCGCAACTTTGCAAGGCCGAGCTGTTTCCAGGTTCGTAGGACAAGGCGCCGAGATGACGTCATCGCCATCGCCCGGGCCGGTGCGCAGGCTTAGCATCCGCATCCCGCGGTTCCGAGGAGCTTGCATGTCCACGCGCCGACTTGCCCTGCTGATCGCCGTGCTGACCGGCCTGTTCGTGGTCGGGGTGGCGCTGGGCGTCGGCGGATTGCTGGCCCTCGGCGATCCGGGTGTGCTCGTCGTCGGCCTCGTGGCCGCGCTCGCCGCGCTGGCGGCGGCCGCATTGGCCTGGCTCGCCGTGCGCGCCGTTGCCGCGGAGGAGGAGCCCGTGCAGGCGGAAACGCCGCCCGCCGTGCTGCCCATCGCAACCACGCCGACGCGGCGGCCGGTGCGCATCCAGGCCATGCCGGTGGCCGATCTGCCGCCCGCCTACCTCGCCGCCGTGATGAAGGGGCTGCAGGCGAGCCGTCGCGCCGGTGGTGCCGCGGAACGGCGATGACGCGCCTGCCGTTCATCACCACCCGACGTCGAGGTTTTCTCGCCCTGGGATCGCTGCTGCTCGTGCCCGCCTGGGCGCAGGAGCGCCGCGCGCCGGCGCTGGACGTGCCTTACGTGCCCACGCCCAACGAGGTGGTGGACCGCATGCTGGAGATCGCAGGGGTGGGCCCGCAGGACCTGCTGTACGACCTGGGTTGCGGCGACGGCCGCATCGTCATCGCGGCGGCGAAGAAGCATGGCGCGCGCGGCGTCGGCATCGACCTCGATCCTGCGCGCATCCGCGAGGCACGCGCCAATGCGCGGCGCGAAGGCGTGCAGGACAAGGTGCAGTTCATGGTGGGCGACCTGTTCGAATCCGACGTCTCACAGGCCACCGTCGTGACGCTGTACCTGCTGCCCAAGATCAATCGGCGCCTGCGGCCGCAACTGTGGCGGCAGCTGGCGGTGGGCACCCGCGTGGTCTCGCACGAATTCGACATGGGCCCCGAGTGGCCGCCCGAGCGCACGGAGAAGGTGGGCCTGCGCACCATCCACGCCTGGACGATCCGGCCGGAGCACAAGAGGCAGGGGAGCTGAGCGCGCCCCTATCATCCGCGCATGGACAGCGCGCGCGAGGAGGTGGAGGTGCACGCGGCGCCCGCGCGCTGTGGCATCGCCTGCGTGGTGCTCCGGCAGGTGCGCGCAACGCCCGAGGCGCCGCTGGATGCACCGGTCCATGCGAATTCCTTCGCCAGCCTGAACGTCGTCCTGCAGGGCGAGGTGCGCAGCGGCGGTGAGCGCCTGCCGGCGCGCTTCCTCACGGGACCTTTCACCGCGCCGCTCGCCACTCGCGTCGCGGGGGAGCTGCGTTCGGCGAGCCTGGTGTTCCCGGCGTGGTTGCTGCCGGCGCTTTGTGGCGAGCCCGCGGGCCGCCTTGCCGATCGCGTGGTGGATACCGACCTTCTCGAGGCCGCACCGATCACGCAGGCTTGCGAGCAGCTCGCCGCGGCGGAGCGCACGCGCGACTGCGCGCCGCTCTGGCGCTGGTGGGGGGCGCTCGTCGCCGGCGCGGTGCAACCGGCGCTCGCGCCGGAGGTCCTGCGCCGCGA
>JAEZEB010000182.1 GCA_023438115.1 Pseudomonadota bacterium
CGTAGGTCGGGGTGAGCCCGAAGGCGAACCCCGACGTCACCCGCCCTCGTAGATCGGGGTGAGCGCGAGCAGCGCCGAACCCCGACGGCGGGCTACTTCTCCGCGCAAGGCGGGCAGTTGCGGATCCCCCGCCCCAGCGGCGTATAGCGCAGCACCTTCGACATGCCATCCCGCCCGCTCGCCGCGCGCGCCACGAGCGCGCTCGCGCCCAGCGCTCCCGCGGTGCGCACGAACCAGTGCCTGTCCTTGCGGGTGAACTGCCACAGCGCGATGCCCAGCGCCAGCACCAGCCAGTGCTCGCCGGGAAACCCTTCGCGCGCCTCGTCGGCGGCTTTCACCTTCTCCAGCGGGGAGGCCTCGTCCAGCTCCGGCGGCACGCGTTCGCCCGGCATCGGCACACTCGCCTCGGCCACAGTGGGCATCAGGTCGATCTCTTGCATGGTCGTCTCCAGGGGTCCTGGCACGAGCATGGGGCGCCGCGCGCGGCCGCGGCGTAGGAAGGAAGCTTCAAACCCCCGCGTCAGAAGTCGTCGCTGCTGCCGCTGGCGAGGTTCTCGAACTTGGTGAGCTGCTTGACGAAGGCCAGCTTCACGGTGCCGGTAGGGCCGTTACGCTGCTTGCTGATGATGACTTCCGAGACGCCGGGCTCCTTGGAGTCCTTGTTGTAGTAGTCGTCGCGGTAGATGAACATGATCACGTCGGCGTCCTGCTCGATGGCGCCGGATTCGCGCAGGTCGCTCATCATGGGGCGCTTGTCGGTGCGCGACTCCACGCCGCGCGACAGCTGCGACAGCGCGATCAGCGGACAGCCCAGCTCCTTGGCCAGCATCTTCAGGCCGCGCGAAATCTCGCCCACGGCGGTGGCGCGGTTCTCGTCGGCCATGCCGCCGGAGACGCTCATGAGCTGCAGGTAGTCGACCACGATCAGGCCCAGCTTGCCGCCGCACTGGCGCGCCAGCCGGCGCGCGTTGGCGCGCAGCTCGCTCACGGTGAGGCCCGGCGTCTCGTCGATGTGCAGCGAGATCGTGCGCAGCTTCTCGATGGCCTCCGTGAGGCGCGGCCACTCGTCGTCGGTGAGGCGCCCGGTGCGCAGGTGCGTCTGGTCGATGCGGCCGATGGAGCCCACGATACGCACGGCGAGCTGGGCCGCGCCCATTTCCATGGAGAACACGGCCACGGGCAGCTGCTCGTTCAGCGCCACGTGCTCGGCGATGTTGATCGCCAGCGAGGTCTTGCCCATGGAGGGGCGCGCCGCCAGGATGATCAGGTCGCCGGCCTGCAGGCCCGACGTCATGCGGTCGAAGTCGTAGAAGCCGGTGGGCACGCCCGTGATGTCGTTCGGGTTGTCCGCCATCTCCTGGACGCGGTCCAGCAGCTGCACCACCAGGCTGTCCATCGACTGGAAGCCCTGCTTCATGCGCGAGCCCTCTTCCCCGATGTGGAAGATCTTCTGCTCGGCCTCGTCGAGGATCTTCTCCACCGGCTTGCCCTGCGGGTTGAAGGCGGCGGTGGCGATCTCGTCGCTGGCGGACACCAGCTTGCGCAGGATGGAGCGCTCGCGCACGATCTCCGCGTAGCGGCGGATGTTGGCGGCGCTGGGGACGTACTGGGCCAGCGAGTTCAGGTAGGGCAGCCCGCCCACCTCGTCGGCCTTGCCCTGCGACTGCAGGGCCTCGAACACGGTGATCACGTCCGCCGGCCGCGTGGCGTTGATCAGGCCGCCGATCGCCGCGTAGATCAGCTTGTGCTCGTAGCGGTAGAAGTCGCCGTCGGTGAGCAGGTCGCCCACCCGGTCCCAGGCGGCGTTGTCCAGCAGCAGGCCGCCCAGCACGCTGGACTCCGCCTCGATCGAATGGGGCGGGATGCGCAACTGCGCCACCTGCCGGTCGCGGGGGACATCGTCGTCGACGGGGCTCAGGACTGCGGACATGGGGATCTCGTTTCTCTTCGGTGATTGTCCCGCCGTCGCGGGCCATCTCCAATGGATATCTGTGTGGATATCCAGCCCGGAGGCTGTGGACATCGCGGGACAAGTGCGGCCGGCATGAAAAAAGCCGCCCGCAGGCGGCTTTTCTCGACGGCGCGGAGGATCAGGCCGTCTCGCCCAGCACGGCGACGTTGATCTCGACGACCACGTCGGTGTGCAGGGCCACCGAGACGGTGCTCTCGCCGACGGTCTTGATCGGGCCGGAGGGCATGCGCACCTGGGCCTTCTGGACCGGGAAGCCCATCTTGCCGAGTTCCTCGGCGATGTCGGCGTTGGTCACGGAACCGAACAGGCGGCCGTCCACGCCGGCCTTCTGGGTCAGCTTGACGGTCTGGCCGCCCAGCTTCTCGCCCTGGGCTTGCGCCTCGGCCAGCTTGGCGGCGGCCTGCTTCTCCAGGTCGGCGCGCTTGGCTTCGAACTCGGCCTTGTTGGCTTCGGTCGCGCGGCGGGCGCGGCCCTGCGGGATCAGGAAGTTGCGGGCGTAGCCGTCACGCACCTTCACGATCTCGCCCAGGTTGCCCAGGTTGATGACTTTCTCGAGCAGGATGACTTGCATGGCTACTTCCTCAGATGCGGTGCTGGTCGGAGTACGGCAGCATCGCCAGGAAGCGCGCGCGCTTGATGGCGGTGTTGAGCTGGCGCTGGTAGATCGCGCGGGTGCCGGTCAGGCGCGCCGGGATGATCTTGCCGTTCTCGGAGATGAAATCGCGCAGGGTGTCGATGTCCTTGTAGTCGATTTCCTCGACGCCCGCGACGGTGAAGCGGCAGAAGCGCTTGCGCTTGAACAGCAGCGACTGGGTGTTGCGCTTCGGACGCTTGTCCTTGTTGAACTTCTTGAACGTGGCCATGGTGGACCTCTATGAATTTAAGTGTCTGGCTGGAATGACTGGATGTGCAGGACGGGGTGCTTGCCGTGCCGGAAGGCGGCGAGGAAACCGGTGAAGCGAAAACCGCTGCCGATCGCCTGGCGCGCGAGCGTTTCCGCATCGGTCCCGAAGGCCACCGCCCGGATCTCCACCTTCACCTGCCTTCGCTGCCCGGCTTCCAGGGCTTCGGACTCGTGTTCGAGCCGCAGGTCGAGGGCGGGCAGTCCGGCGGGGGTGTAGCGCAGCGGCTTGGCCTCCGCGATACGGGCACTCAGGATCGTCTGGTTCACACCCGGCGTCGCCGCCGGATTACGACTGGAACTCCGCCTGGGCCGCCTTGCGGGCTTCCTCGCGCTCCACGGTCTTCATCATGGAGGACGGGCCGGTCTCGGCCTTCTTCTTCACGACGGTCAGGTGGCGCAGCACGGCGTCGTTGAAGCGGAAGGCGTGCTCCAGCTCCTGCATCACGGCCTGGTCGGCCTCGATGTTGATGCACAGGTAATGGGCCTTGGCGAGCTTGTTGATCTGGTAGGCCAGCTGGCGGCGGCCCCAGTCTTCCACGCGATGCACCTTGCCGTTGCCGGTGGTGATCATGCCCTTGTAGCGCTCCAGCATGGCCGGAACCTGTTCGCTCTGATCCGGGTGGATCAGGAGGATGATTTCATAGTGACGCATCGAAACTCCTTCTGGATCGGAAGCCGCCCCCGGCGTCAAGACGGAGTGCGGCAAGGGAAAGCCCGCGATTATAGCCCGGGGCCGCGAGCCCTGCCCGGCCGCTAGCCCAGGAGCTGCTGGAGAGGGGCGAAGCGCTGGCCGCCCACGGCCTCGCGGATGCGCGGCGCCAGGGCCTGCAGTTCCTCCAGCGAACCGGCCGCCTCGACGGCCAGGTTCAGCTGGCTGCCCTTGCGCCCGAGCGCCGCCGTCAACTGCGTGGCCAGCGCGTAGGCCTGCATGTAGCGCTCGCGCCCCGGGGCCGGCCCAGCGGCCAGCGGCACGGGATAGGAATCGCCCGGCTCGTCGGAAACCAGGCCCAGGGCCAGCAGCGTCTCGATGTCCGCCCGCGTGACGCCGCCGGGCGCCGTGGCCGCCAGTACCTCCTCGAGCGTGCGCTGCCCGTCGATCAGGATGAGCGCCCTCCGCTGGCGCGCCGACAGGCTGGCGGAGCGGACCTTCAGCACCTGGTGACCGGCGGCGGTCTTGGCGATGGTCATGGCGGCTCGCGTGGCGGGATTCGGACTTAAGTGTTATCGATTATGGATCACCTTTCACTCCCGCCAGCAGGGTTTACGCCATCCGGAAGAGCCCTCAGGACTGTCCGAGCCACCGGTGCCTCGCCGCGAGCTTTTGCACGTCCTGCCAGCCGGCGCACTCCCGGGCCACGCGGGGCCAGATCCGCAGCAGGAGGTCGCATTCCGCCAGGCTGTCGGCCATGGCCTGGTGGCGCGCGGCGCAGCGGATGCCGAAGTGCGCCATCCACGCATCCAGCGAGCGGGCCCGTACCTCGGGATGGGTGGCGCGGCACAGGTGCTCGATGTCGAGCCACGCATGGGGCAGCGCGGCGCCGAGCGCCTCCCGCGCATGGCGGCCCACCATCTCGCGATCGAAGGCCGCGTGAAAGGCCAGCAGCGGCGCGTCGCCGGCGAAGTGGGCGAAGGCCCGCAGCGCCTGCGGTGCCGGCACGCCTTCGCGCTGCTGCTGCACGCCGATGCCGTGCAGCAGGATGTTCTCGCGCGTTGCAACCGCCTCCTGGCGCAGCACCACCTCGAAGGTATCGGCCAGCGCCACCGCCAGCCGACGCCGCCGCCAGTCCACCCGCAGGCCGATCGCCGCCACCGCCAGCAGCCGGTCGCGCGCGGCGTCGAGGCCGCTGCTTTCCACGTCGACGACCAGCCAGCGCTCCTCGTCGACGGGGGTGCGGCGCCAGGGCGGCCACGGCATCTTCAGCGCTCGTAGTCCAGCTGCATGCGCTGCTGCAGCGTCCGCGCCAGGCGGAAGGATTCCTTGAGCATGCGGCGATCGATGTCGTTCAGCGTCTCCGGGCGCAGCCAGTTGGGGTTCTCGGCGTCCGCGTCTTCCAGCTGGATGCGCAGGCGCAGCATCTGCAGGAACTCGAAGGCGCCGACCCAGGCGTCGTATTCGGTGCGTGCCAGGCCCATGCGGGCGCCCACGCCTTCGAGACGCTCGCGCGTGTTCGTCGCCGGCACGCCGTAAGCCAGGCTGTACAGCCGCGCGGCGTCGACGAAGATGGCGGTGCCTTGCAGCTTCAGGTCCACGCCGCCCCGGTCGTCCGCCGCGATGGCGCCCACCCAGTTCAGCGGCACGCCGCGCGAGAGCGCGTTCGTCGCCAGCTGCTTGAGGAAGCGCGGCGTGCGGCGCGCCGACTCCAGCATCTCGGCGCGCAGGCTTTCGGCCAGATGCGTGGCGCCGGCCACCGGCCGCAGGTCGAAGAAGATGCTGGCGTCCAGCAGGTCCTGCGGCGCGCCGTGCTCGATCCAGTGCGAGAAGCGCTCGCGCCAGGCCCGCAGCGGCAGGCACAAGCGCTCCTCGCCCGCCATGATGCCGCCGCGGCAGAGGGGAAAGCCGCATTCGGCCAGCGCCAGGTTGACCTCGCGCCCGAAGGCGCGCGCCGTCCGGCGCTCGGTCTCGCTGGCGCCGTCGGGTAGCAGCAGCGCGTTGTCCTGGTCGGTGGCGATCGTCTGTTCGCCGCGACCCTCCGAGCCCAGGGCGATCCAGCAGATGCGCTCCAGCGGAAACGCGTGCTCGGCGGCCTTCAGTTCCAGCAGGCGCACCGTGAGCACGTCGTTCAGGTGGCTGACGAGGGCCGTGAGCTGGCGCGCCTGCACGCCCTGCCCCAGCAGGTTGCGGGCGAAGCGGCGGATGTCCTGCGCCACCAGCCGCAGCGTGGGCACGTCGGCCGCGGCGCGGATGGCCGTGCCCACCTGCTTGAGCGACAGGCGCTGCATGGCGAAGAGATCGCGCTCGGACACCAGCCCCACCAGGCGGCCGTCGCGCGTCACCGGCACGTGGCGGATGCCGTGCCGCGACATCAGCAGCGCAGCGTCCTGCGCCGTGTGTTCCGTCGTCAACGTGTGCACGGGCTGCACCATCACCTGCGCCACGGGCGTGTCCAGCGAGACACCCGGCAGCGCGATGCGTCCCAGCACGTCGTAGCGCGTGAGGATCCCCTCCACCCTGCCCGCTGCATCCGCCACGACGATGGAGCCGATGCGCCGCGCATGCATCTCGCCCAGCGCGTCGCGCAGGGACGCCTGCGCGCTGCAGGTGATGGGCGCGCCGCGCACGAGTTCACCCAGCGGCGTCTCCAGCGACTGCTCGGCCAGCGTCTGCGAAGCGTAGGCGACCTGCAGGGCGCGCCGCGACAGCTCGAGGAAGCGCGCGACCCGCCGGTTGAGGAAATCCGCGAACTCCGGGCTGCGGTCGGCGAGCTCGTCCATCGCCGCGCGCGGCAGCACCAGCGCGAAGGTGTCGCCCGCGGAACGGTAGGTGGCGGTGACCGGCCGCCGCGCGACGGCCGCGCTCAGGGGAAACAGGTCGCCCGGCTCGTACTGGAACGCGCCGCCGGAGAGCTCGGCCAGGCCCTTCACGCCCGTGACCGCGCCTTGGCGGATGAAGAAGATCTCCTCGACCGGGCCGTCAGCCGGTTCCACGACCACCTCGTCCGGCGCGTAGTAGCGCTGCTGCGAACGCGCCAGGAACAGGTCGACCGCTTCAGGCGCCATCTGCGCGAAGGGCGGATGCCGCACCAGGTCCGGCCGCAGGGCCGCAAGCAGGCTGCCGGGCGGCGAAGCGGCGGGAAGGCTGCTGTCGGGCATGGCCCCGAAAACTATCGAGGAATGCGGACAAGCGCAAGCCCGGGCCGGCCCCAGAATGGCTGCAACTTCCTGCAGCGAGGACCGCATGGACAACCGCCTGTTCGAACATTTCAAGCGCCTGGGCTTCCGCAAGTGGTACGAGCGGCAGCTGCTCTCCAGCCACGCGCACATGGTGCTGGCTTTCCTCAGCGTGATCTGCGTCGTCGGCGCCATGGAGGCCTTCCGCACGGCCCAGGGCGACGCGCAGCTCGCCGACGGACTCTTCGTCATCGTCGGCGCGGGCATCGGCGCGTGGGCCATGCGCCGCTACGCCTTCCTCATGATGCGCGCCGAGCAGGCGGCCAACCAGGCCAGCTGCCCGGACTGCGGCGACTACGGGCGCTTCCACGTGGTCGGACACCGGCCGCGCCAGCAGGAGATCGACGTGCGCTGCCGGCGCTGCGAACGCGCCTGGATCTTCTCCTCGCTCCAATGAAAAAGCCCCGGGGGCACCCCGGGGCTTTGCTGAGGGCCGAAGCCGTGCTCAGGCCGCGCGCGCGGCGGCTCCCCGCAGTTCGGGGTAGCGCACGTGCTCCACGAGCTCCTGGGTCTTCTTGTCCGGCGCAGGCGTTATCAGGCTCACGAGGATGATCACCGCGAAGCCGACCGGCACGCCGAACAGGCCGGCGGAGATCGGCTGGATGCCGAACCACAGCTCCACCGGCGAGGTGACGCCGAAGACGCTGCGCAGCCAGGTCTGCGTGGTGGCCATGTAGTAGAACGTGACGCCGAGGCCGGCGATCATGCCCAGCGTCGCGGCGATGCCGGTGGCGCGCTTCCAGAAGATCCCCAGCACGAGGGCCGGGAAGAAGGCCGCGGCCGCGAACGAGAACGCCGCGGAGACCAGGAACAGGATGTCGGCCGGCTTCTGCGCCGCCACGCCCGCCGCCGCCAGGGCGACGACCAGCAGCAGCATCTTCGACAGCATCACCCGGCGGCCGGTGGGCGCGTTCGGGTCGATCATCTTGTAGTACAGGTCGTGGCTCAGCGCGTTCGCGATCGTGAGCAGCAGGCCGTCCGCGGTGGAGAGCGCGGCGGCCAGGCCGCCCGCGGCCACCAGGCCGGAGATCACGTACGGCAGGCCGCCGATGGCCGGCGTGGCCAGCACCACGATGTCGCCGCCGATCTTCAGCTCGCCCAGCTGCAGGATGCCGTCGCCGTTGACGTCCGTGACGGACAGCAGCGTCGGGTCGACCTGGTTCCAGGCCGATATCCAGTACGGCAGGTTGTTGAACGCGCTGCCCACGACGTTGTTGAACATCTCGTATTTCACCAGCACCGCGAGCGCGGGCGCCGTGAAGTACAGCATGAAGATGAAGAACAGCGACCAGAACACCGACTGCCGCGCCTCCTTCACGCTCGGCGTCGTGTAGTAGCGCATCAGGATGTGCGGCAGCGCGGCGGTGCCCACCATCAGGCAGAAGATCAGCGCGAGGAAGTTGCGCCGCGAGGTGTCGTAGGTGTCCTTCGCCTTGGCGTCGCCGTTCGGGTCGCCCGCGAAGATGGTGGCGTGCCTCGGCATGCCCGCCAGCGGCTTGTTGCCGTTCTCGGCGGCCGTCTTCTGGGTCGTCCATGCCTTCACGGCGGCGGCCTGGTCACGCGGCAGGTCGGCCAGGGCCTTCTCCGCCGCCGCGATGTCCGTCGGCGTGGCGCCGGAGGCGCGCAGGTCGGCCACCTTCTTCTCGGCGGCGGCGCGGTCCGCGGCGAGCGCCGCAGCCGGATCCTTGATCTTCGCGTCGAGCGCGGCGGCGCGGTCGGCGAAGACCTTGCGCACCTCGAGCTCCTTCGGATCGTTGATCAGCTGCGCTTCCTTCGCGGTCACCTTCTCCAGCTGGTAGCCGTAGACCGCCTGCGGCACGGGCACGCTGGTCTGCTTCACCGACAGCCACACCACCGGGATCATGTACGCGATGATCAGGATGATGTACTGCGCCACCTGGGTCCAGGTCACCGCGCGCATGCCGCCGAGGAAGGAGCACACCAGGATGCCGGCGAGGCCCAGGAAGATCCCGATCTCGAAGGCGACGCCCGTGAGGCGGCTGGTGATGATGCCCACGCCGTAGATCTGCGCCACCACGTACGTGAAGGAGCAGAGGATGGCGGCGCAGATGCCGATGAAGCGCGGCAGGTTGCCGCCGTAGCGCTCGCCCAGGAAGTCGGGAATGGTGAACTGCCCGAACTTGCGCAGGTAGGGCGCGAGGAACAACGCCACCAGCACGTAGCCGCCGGTCCATCCCATGATGAACGCGAGGCCGCTGTAGCCCGTGAGGTACAGCGTGCCGGCCATGCCGATGAACGAGGCGGCCGACATCCAGTCGGCGCCGGTGGCCATGCCGTTGTAGACGGCTGGCACCCGGCGGCCGGCCACGTAGTACTCGGTCGCGTCGGTCGTGCGGCTCAGGATGCCGATGCCGGCATACAGGCCGATGGTGGCGAGCAGGAAGATGAAGCCGATCCAGTCGCGGCTCAGGCCCATCTGCTCGAGCACCGCGAGGACGACCACGAAGGCGACGAAGCCGCCCGTGTAGAAGCCGTAGACGCGGTTGAGCTGCTTGCGGAAGGCGGCGTTGGCGGACGCGCCGGTGCTGACGGTGGTGCTCATGGTGTCACTCCTCCTCGGCGACGCCGTATTCCTGGTCCAGCTTGTTCATGT